>CAZJKW010000032.1:0-19055 GCA_964546835.1 uncultured Fimbriimonadales bacterium | reverse complement strand
CCGACGTGTTTGACGCACTTACTTCTCCACGTCCATATCGACCTGCATTACCACCACAGCAAGCCTTCGAAATCTTGAACCATGAAGTAAAACTGGGCTGGTGGGACGGCTCTCTACTTGAAATATTCGTAAACTTATACAAATCTGGAGAACTTGATTCAACTTTGGCACTTGGGACCGGAAACTTCTGGGAACACGTTCGCAAAGCGGCCTAATCAACTGTTTTGCAAGAATCGTTTGTTGACTACCATTGCTTGCACCGGTTTATCACGTACAATTACTTCGCATTCCGTTTCCAACTTTGCATCTTCTTTGTTGACAAACGCAAACGCAATTCCACAGTCCATTACCGGCGAAAAAACACCGCTACTTATGGTTCCAATCTTTAAACCATTGCGGCAAACTTCGTAACCTTCGCGTGGAACCATTTTGTTAAGCATCTTTATTCCGACTAATTTTCGGGGTGCTCCTTCTGCTCGCATTTGATTAATTGGTCCATGCCCTAAGAATTCTTTGGTCTTACTGACAACCCAGCCCAATCCCGTTTCAATTGGGTTAATTTTGTCCGACAGTTCATGTCCATATAAAGGCAAACCTGCTTCCACCCTCAAAACATCTCTTGACGCAAGCCCGCAAGGAAGCACGCCTAAGTCATACAATCCATTCCACACGTCTTCTGCATGGTCTGCTGGAACAATTAATTCAAATCCATCTTCCCCTGTGTACCCTGTTCTTGCTGCAAACGCAGGTGCGCCAGACACAATGCACTCAATCGTATGAAATTTTTCGACTGATTGAATATCAATATCAGATAATTCATTGACAATACCGACAGCTTTTGGTCCTTGAACTGCAATCATTGCAGTCTCAAAAGTTTCATCCAAAATTTCGACACCAAAGTGATTATGGGATTGCATCCAAGCAATGTCCTTTTCCCGGTTTGATGCATTAATGACTACGCGAAACACTCCCTCCGAAATTCTATACACAATAATATCGTCAACGCAGGTGCCGTTTTCGTAGCACAACAAAGATTTTTGTGAACCTCCATCGACCAATTTAGATATATCATTGGTAGTTAGATGCTCCAAAAACTGAAGGGCTTTCTCACCTCGAAACCAGGTCCGACCCATGTGGCTAACGTCGAACATCCCCGCACTTTCTCTAACTGCCTTGCTTTCAGCAATGACCCCCGTATATTGAACCGGCATCTCCCATCCGGCAAAATCAACCATTTTTCCGTTCATTCGGACATGAGAATCGTACAAAGGTGTTCGTAAAATCGACATAGTCCAAGTTTACTACGTCACCTGTTACTTCAAGTAAAATCCACTCATGACCGGTAATGACTTCATCAAACACGCTCTGGACTCGCTGGAAACCCAGTTAACTTCTTGTTACAACGAAATATCTGAAGTCGAAATGGATCACAAAATTACTCCTGATGCAATGTCTCCCCGTGAAATTGCTGCGCACCTTTGCGAAGTATATCAAGCTTTTTCAACCGAAGCCGCTGGTGGAAAACACGAATGGGGCAATTACGATGCCGGTGACAGGTCAACCTCTATTATTATTGAGAAAATGTTTTCTATGAGAAAAAATGTTGTCGATTTGGCGCTGCAATCTTCCGATGAAGCAACTGTAAAACATGCAATCGATTATATTGTCTTGCATGACCCTTATCACGTTGGTCAAATCTGTTTGGCAAGAATCGCTTGCAACAAAGAATTCAATCCATATTCCATCTATGGTTCATAACCGATACTTCTCGGAATAGACCACTCATTCAACTCAAGTTTTTCTAAAGCGTCTTGATGAGAAATCCCAAGACTTATGCTCACAATATTAATCGCTCGTTTTTTTAACTTTTCATTGACAGGTGTCATATATGCCATGAGATTTCCCGAAACTCTCCCCGCCAAAACCATTGCGCAAAGCGAGATTCGATTAAGTGTCATTTTTTGAGAGGTGCCGGCTTTTAATCTCGTCGAGCCCGTCAAAATTTCCGGTCCAGTGTTAAGAAAAATCGGAACATCGACTTTAGTTAACAGCAGCGAATCAATATTGTTGGATATACCGATTTTCGGCGCATCCATAGCATATTCCATGATTTCCAAAACATACGGTGCAGATCCACTCGCAGAAACTCCGATGACACAGCCAACATTTTCTATTGATTCAAAGTCACGCTTTGCAGCAACGATATTGTCCTCTGCACCTTCGACGGAATGCATGAAGTTTCCTCCGGCAATCAACGCTACAAATTGATTTCGGTCCACTCCAAATGTTGGAGGCAATTCGGCAGCTTCAAGCCCGCAAATTCTTCCGCTCGTGCCCGCTCCAACCAAGACAATCTTCTCGTTATTTAGGAAAGTCTCGCAAACGACTTTTGCTGCACGCTCGATTTCAATCTGTGCATTTCGAACGGCTTTAACAACCGTTTGTTCTTCTTCATCCATGAGCTGAAGAATTTCGAGCGAACTCAGTGAACTCAATTCGTTGCTTTTTGGGTTTCTTGACTCTGTATTCAAGCAAGCAGCCTCCTGCCAAGTCTAATTGCCCCTTTCACAGGACTTTCAACTTCAAAATCAACATATCCGATTGCGTCCCCACACCAAAATCGAAGTTGTTCTTCAAAACCATCTCTGAACACTTGTGAATTCCACATTCCGCCTTGGCAACCAACAACTAAAATTTTTTCTTCCTCATGAAATTTTCGAATGTGAATGCTAACGAGGTGCGCCAATTTGCCAAAGTGAATCCGCATGGCTTTCAATGCATACAACTGTGATTTTTGAGCATCGCTTGAGACTATTTTTGCCAATTTGGAAATCTCTAATGGCATATTTTCCAATGAATAACACTTCGCAACAACCTCTTCTCGATTCATTGTTCCGAAAATTTGATTAACGCCTACAACTAATTCACTGCTCACATCATCAGGAGGCGAATCCAAAAAGTGCAATAGTGCTTCCCTTCCAAACTGAAAACCGCTCCCCTCATCTCCAAGGACAAATCCCCGCCCGCCTGTCTTTCTCAATTTATTCTCGTTGTTTCGACTGCACACTAAACTGCCAGTCCCGCTTATCACGCAGATTTGAACTTGACTTCCGCACGCTTCCAGCGCAATCTCAAAATCCGGCACCATTAGAACAGGAATCGCTCCAAACCGATTTTGTATCATCCTCTGAACAAATGACTTTTGATCACTATCCAATAACCCTGCAAGCCCGACACATATTGAGTCCGGTTCCTTGCAATCTTTCACTAAGTCATTAAAAGTCTGCTCGAAAATATCGGGTTTGACTCGACTGATATTTAAGGAACCGCTCTCGTGGGTCCATTCGATGTTGTCACCGTTTGACAGCAGAGCAACGCTCCGACTCCCGCCACCATCAATGCCAAGAATTTTCGACATCGTTCATTATTAGCGAATTGAAACAGACGGTTGTGATAGCGGTAATGGGCCCAACGGCGTCGGGAAAATCCGAAGTCGCAGAAAAGATCGCCAAAAAACTGAATACCAAAATCGTTAATGCGGATGCATTTCAAGTTTACAAAGGTCTTGACATTGGGACAAACAAGCCCACCGAACGAAGTTTGTACCAAGGGCTGGACTTAATCTTGCCGAACGAGCCATTTTCAGTAGGCAAATTTCTTCAGTTAGCAGAACCAATCGTGCGGAAAAACCTCGAATCAAACAATCCGACCGTTGTTTGTGGGGGAACGGGTTTATATGTTCGTGCTTTGCTTGAGGGATACAAAACCTCACCATCGAACAAATCTGACCGTGCCCGTATCCAAAAGCAACTTGAAAACCTCCCGTTTGAAAAGGCACTGCAGAGCCTGGGCATCCAAGAATCACCACCAATGCAAACTGCAATGAATTCTCGGCACCTAAGTCGTTGGATTGAACGTAAACTGCAAGGCGAAAAGGAACCGATTGCGAAATCTTGGATTCCATACAAACTGAAAATCGGACTGAAATGTTCACGGGCGTTTCTATTGAAAAAGATTGAAGCTCGGTTGGAAAGGATGTTTGAACTGGGTTGGGTCAATGAAGTCCAAAATCTACGAAATCAAGGAATTGACCAAAATTGCCCCGGCTTCAAGGCAATCGGTTATCGCGAAATTTCAGAATTCTTGGAAACCGGCAAAGACATCGGGCAAACCAAAATGTCGATTTTGGTACAAACTCGACAATATGCCAAACGGCAGATGACCTGGCTCAACAAGGAGCCGGATTTGATTTGGCTCAACGCCGAAAGGACTACCGATGAAATTGTCCAAGAAGCGATGAGTCTTGTGAAATGAGGTGGGAGAACAAAGTGGCTAAGTCAATTAATCTTCAAGAGATGTTTCTTAACCAAGTAAGAAAAGAGGGGATTCCGGTGACTATCTATCTAAACGGCGGAGTCCAAGTGAAGGGAATTGTTCGCGGATTTGATGCGTTTACAATCCTGTTGGACTCTCCGGGCAAACCGACTCAACTGGTTTACAAGCATGGAGTGATGTCAGTGCTGCCCGCAAGACCAATAGCCGGATACAAGGCAGCAGGTGGTTTCGACGAAGAAAACAATGACTGATCAAAAGATTCCATTCACCAAAATGCACGGCATCGGAAATGACTTCATTATTTATGATGCAGTTTCAAATCCTTTGCCAAACATGGATTTAGTACAGCTTTCACAAAAATTGAATAATCGTTCTTTTGGTATTGGGGGCGATGGTCTAATTTTAGTGCTCAAAGGAGAAAAAGCGCCTTTCAAAATGAGAATGTTAAATCCGGATGGTTCCGAATCGGAAATGTGCGGAAACGGAATCCGGTGCGTTGCAAAATTTTTGAGGGAAAAATCTTTAACGGACTTAAATCCAATTCCAATTGAAACGGGAGCTGGAATCTTAGAACTCGGAATTGAAGAACTCGACGGAATCGTCAACCAAGTTCGAGTCAACATGGGAGTTGCAAAATTAAGAAAATCTGAAATCCCAATGGTTGGTCATTCAGATGAACTCGCACAGCAGATTGAAATACAAGTAGAAGACTCTCCAATCTTAATTGGCACAGCAGTTTCGATGGGCAATCCACACGTCGTTTTTTTTGTCGACAAGGTTGCTTTAATTCCTCTTGAAAAATGGGGTCCATTAATAGAGAATCATAAATTGTTTCCACATCGAATCAACGTTCATTTCGTAGAACTGATTTCTGATTCAGAAGTTATCCAACGTACATGGGAACGAGGGGCAGGTGCCACTTTGGCTTGCGGTACCGGTGCTTGTGCCGTTGGAGTTGCATCTTTTATCACCGGAAAAACGAATCGCAAATGTCTCGTTCATCTTCCCGGTGGAAATCTGAACATCGAATACCAAGAAAACGGAATGGTGTTTATGACCGGACCCGCTTCTACGGTGTTTGAAGGAGTTTGGGATCCAAATTAAGCCGCTTTGTCTTCAAGCGATGAAAGAAATTGACAAAGCGTCGTTCTGGTTGAACCGAGAAAATCAAAAAACTCCATTCCAAATCCTTTGGAAACATCGGAAGTTCTTGTGACTACCGCTAACATTCGCCACGGATCAATTGAGTTTGGATTCTGAATCGTCACTGCAACCAGGGTTCCAGGACTTAATGACTCCTCCGTTGTAAACCAACATCCAACGTTGCTCAAATTATCAATTTGTCCGCGAATATCCAGAAAACTTGTTCCCTCGTCGGTTTCGCTAACAACGCTTACTTCGCCCCACAATTGAACGTCAAATCGTGTGTCTCGTCTTCGATCAAATTCAGTCCATTTGTAATCCGTCAAAGTCAATATGCTGCTTAATCCGTACTTGCTAAGTTTTTCAATTCGGGCTGAAGTGTGGCTGTCGCTGGTAACGCCGCGCCAAATTAGGTTTACGGGCATTCCTACTCCAAATGTCTTTTGACCGGAAGGGTTGTAGATCAAAATTGAGAGCGGATCCACAGTTTCAACAACTGATTTAAAAAGTTTCGGCTCATTTCCGTTTGCCGAAACCACAAGTACCGTATCTCCAATGTTAAGCATGCTTGTCACCGGCGCTCTTGCGCCTATCCTAAGTTGGATTATTGGCCGATTTGAACGGAATCCTCACTCCGTTTGAATCTTTTGGTCATCCCTGAGAAGGCATATTGGGCTTCTTCCATCCCGAACAATCGTCCAATTCCTAAATAAAGCCATGCTCCACCAATTCCGAGGAGAAAGACTCGGACCATAGCCATTAAATTACTACCTAAACCTGCCGGGTTCGGGAAAAGTCGTGCACCGTACTTTATCAAAACTGCAGCAGCAATGGCGGATAAGCCCCCCACCAAAACCATCTTAAACAATTTCGCTCCTTCAATCCCGCCGACTTTTCGCTTCAATCCGATTAAAAGCAGTACCAAAAGAAATACAGCCGAAATCGAAACCGCTAATGCCAATCCCGCATAACCCATTCCGCTATTTGCAAACAAAAAACACATGGCAACAAAAAAGCCGGTCGTGAACGTCCCCAAAAGAGTAGGCGTCAATGTGTCTTCCATTGCAAAAAATGCACGCATTACAACCGGATGAGCACACCATGCAAAGACTCCCAAACTAAAATATCGAAGTGACTCAGAAACATATGCAGTGTCGGAACTTCCAAATTTTCCGTATTGGTTCAAAACCCGAATAATGTCATCACTCAAAACAAACATCATCGCGGAAACAAATAAACCAATATAAACGGTCGTTCGTAACGTTTTTCCAACAGTCGCCAAAAACATTTCGCGCTTTTTCTCAACATGGAGTGCAACTAAAGTTGGAAATACTGCAATGGCTAACGACTGACCAAAAATACCGAGGGGTGCCTGCATAATTCGATTCCCGATATCCAGTGCCGAAATAGCCCCCTCACCGTAATAAGAACCAAATCCGCCAACAACCAAAGCGTAAACGCCCGGCAAACTTAATCCGAATACAACCGGAATCATTAACTTAAATACTTGTTTGACCCCCTCATGTTTTAAATCCATCTGAAAACTAAACTTGCATCCAAACCTTTTCATGACCCAAATCGGAATCAGCAGATTTCCGATAAGTGCTCCTGCCAATGCTCCCCATGCCAGCCCAAAAATCTGAATTGTAAACAAAGGCGCTAAGACGGATGCACCTAAAATGATTCCAATGTTATAGATGTTCGGACTCAAAGCAGGCGTAAGGAAATGTTTTCTTGCATTCATCGTTCCAAACATCAGGCCACCTAAGAAGAAACCAAACTGACTTGGCAACAAGATTCGTGATAAATCCGCTGAAAGCGCCTTGACTTCCGGGTTCAGACCCGGCCGTACCAACGAAATCAGCGGCTCGGCAAACCAACCTGCAAACACGACAAAAATGAGGACCACAAGCCCCATAAACGTCGCCAAAGTACTGAAAACCTTCCAAGCATCCTCTTCTTGCCCTTGAGTCCAATACCGGGTGAAAACGGGGATAAATGCGCTACTGAGGGCACCACCGGCAATCAGGAAAAACAGCAAGTCTGGGATCGCGAATGCTGCAACGTATGCGTCTCGGTACGATTCGATTCCAAACCGGTGCGAAATAACACCGTCGCGAACTAAACCGAGAACTCGAGAAAGAAAAATCGCCGCAACCATGATGCCTCCGGCTTGCGCCACAGTCATCGGCTTCGGCGATTTCGTCACGCTGGACTTTAGCCCCTAAAGCAGGGCCTTTTCAAGACTCTTTGCAATCCCTTCTTTCGGTTGAACTCCTACCAGGCGATCGAATTCTTGCCCGTTCTTAAAAACTATCAGGGTGGGAATACTCATTACACCAAACTGCATGGCTAAGTCGCCTTCCACATCCACATCTACTTTGAAAACTTCAACTTTGCCTGCGTACTCTTGAGCGAGCGCATCAATTGTTGGCCCGAGTGCAATACATGGACCACACCACTCCGCCCAAAAGTCCACGAGTACAGGTTTAGATGATTGGACTACTTTCTGTTCAAATTCACTTGTTGTAAGGGCTGCTGCTGCGCCCATAATGTTGCCTCCTTGGGGATAGTCAATAGATTTGAGGTTACCCGACCGAAGTTTTTCGGAAGATGTAACAAACGAGGCCTCGCCTGCGTCACACTTACAGATACGCCGAAAGTATAATCGGCAACGCATCCTAAGGAGGAACCAACTCAGTGAAGTCTTGGCTTCGTAAAACAGTCTATGTAGCGGGATTATCCGCAATCACGTTCGGCACCGTAGCCGCTCCTAAGCCGGAGGTTGGGCTTTTGGGCATCAAATTGTACGACACCGGTGTTGACGTCGTCAAAAAGTTTGGCTCTCCAACTGATATTCAGGCCATAACCTTCGGTCAATCTTCGGCCGGCGGTGGCGGTGGTGGTGGTAACGCCGGAGGCGGTGGAGGAGGCGGCATGACTGCGACTCCTACGCCGCTCGGTAGTGGTGGCAGTGAAGGTGCGCGCGGCGGTCCACAGCCCAATCGTCCTCCGCTTCCCGGTCAGCCCGGTGGCAGAGAAATGGGCTCACCCAACTACACCGTTCCACCTCTTGGAATTTCTCAAGTCGGTACCTCCGGTTTCGATACAGTTCCCGGTCCCAATAACAGCCCTGGAGGCGGTGGGGGCGGAGCAGGCGCAGCAGCTCCTTCAGGAGGCGGCGGAAGCAATCAAGGAACCAGTACAACCCAATACGTCCGGTATTTGTATAAGCGGGGCGCAGGTAGCAGCGTGAACTTCGTTCTTAACAAGTTCAACAAAGTGGTTCAGATTGAAGTCATTGGTATCGCCAATCGCAGCGTTCGCACCTTGAACGGAATTACGCTTGGCAATAGCGTTTCCGACGTGATGAAGAAGTACCTTGACCCCGATGGCTACGACATTGGTGGGGATTACTTCATGATGCGATACTTGCGACAAGCAAAGGTGGCTTTCCGATTCACTCGCGAAAATCCGACAACTCCGTATCGAGTCACGGGAATCGTCGTTTCCGCAGGTAAGTCCTAAGTCAAAATGGGCTAATGCCCGACAATCTTGACGCAATCCGCGCGAGAATAGACATTCTCGACCTTGTTCAAGAAAGGGTCAAGTTAAGTCGAGTTGGTAAATATTGGAAGGGGCTTTGTCCGTTTCACACGGAAAAGACCCCTTCTTTTCATGTCTACCCCGAAAAACAACGGTTTCACTGCTTTGGATGTCAGGCGACGGGGGATATCTTTGAATGGACCAAGAGGATTGAAAACCTGGAGTTCAAAGGTGCTTTAGAATTACTTGCGGCCCGTGCAGGAGTTGAATTAGCGCAAAGCCAATCCGTTCCAAAAGATGTCAAGGACCGAGCCTTGGCAGCAGTAGAAGTATCCGCTAAGTTCTTTGAGGAGTGCTTGCGTGAAAATCAGCCCGTACTAGACTACTTGCGTGAACGGGGCATGGAACAGGGAGAGATCCAAGATTGGCGAATTGGATATGCGCCCGAAGATTCAGAGTCCTTTGTCGCTTATCTCAAAAAGAACAGCATCAAACTGGCGGATGCTGCAACCAGTCAACTACTGGTCGGAGACGAAAAGAGTGGATACCGTCCCTTTTTCACCGGACGGCTAATGTTTCCGATCTGTGATGAACGGGGAGCGGCGATTGCCTTTTCCGGGAGGGCTTTCGGAACGACTCCCGGCGGCAAGTATGTAAATTCAAAGGAATCCATCTTGTTCGCAAAAAGCCAGACCTTCTATGCACTGCACAAGGCAAAAAAGGCCCTATTGGAAACAAAACAGGCTACGCTGGTTGAAGGACAGTTCGATGCCATCGCTTGCCACAAGGCAGGCATCAAAAACGCAATTGCACCGTTGGGAACGGCATTCTCTGAACGGCATGCCCAAGTCCTGAAGCGTTGGTGCGACAAAGTGGTCCTGTTCTTTGACTCGGATGTTGCGGGTATCAAGGCGGCAGAACGAACGGCAATAATCCTCGAAAATGAAAAACTGCAATGTCGGATTGTTCGAACCCCGACCGGAATGGATCCAGACACATTGCTTCAATCGCAAGGTATCCCTTCACTCCATGAGGCGGTTAAACAGGCAGTGACCCCTTTACGTTTTGCGGTAGACAGACTAAGGACTGACCTTAATTTGGTTCCCGGCAAAGAGAACCCCGAGTTTTGGATGCGGGTCAGAGCACTCCTACAATCGGCAAGGGACCGTACCGAAGCCGACCGAATCATCACGGAACTAGCGAGTTTGCATCCCAGGGGTCAATTGGATTCAACCGTAGCTGTCTTGCGCGCGGATATTGCTGCAAAGAAACCCATAGGCCGAACCTCGAAAAAAATAGAACAGCCACGCCAAGTTGAAATTATCAGCGGATTTCCATCGGCTTTTGAATGCGAAGTCCTACGCGCCGCGTTGCTTCACGATTGGCGTTCCCTGGTTTGGGCAAGACTCGCCGACGAAGACTTGTTCCCAACCTCAAACGCAAGTGGTTTGGCAAAAGAACTTGGAGGGCTTTCTGCGGACCCTCCCGACTGGGACCCAGGAGAGACCTTGGAAAAACTGTCGGAGGAGTCACGAAAGGTCGCTATAGAAGTGTTGCAATGGAGCCTGCTTGACCCGACTGAGCAGACGATATTAGACGCACTGAAGCGTCTTGATGATGGACGAGAAAAAAGGGCAGGAAAAAAGCGACTTGAAGTCGAAAACTCTGATGAGGCACTGGCGGAGTATTTCCGCCAACTTGGCAAATCGTAGCGTACTTTGCGAGTTGCCTATCAAACTAAAAAGTTGATGAACGACCCGACAACGCACCCAGAAGTGAAGAACCCTAACCCGATTTACGGGCCGACTCTTGACCGCGAGTCAGCAATTTCGCCCAATGAACTAGAGACAATCGAGTTTGAGAATCCTATCCATACAAACGGATTTGAGGATGCCGTTCAACACTGGCTTGACATTATCTCTAAAACGCCGTTGTTAACCCCAGAACAAGAAAAGTCACTGGCAAATGAATCTAAAAACGGAAGCAAAAAAGCAAAACTTGTTTTGATTGAGTCAAACCTCAGGTTAGTCTACAAAGTCGCAAAGAAATATCAGGGATTTGGGTTACCTCTTCACGATCTGATTCAGGAAGGAAACATCGGCCTCATTCGCGCGGTTGAAAAATTCGACCCTGATTTAGGATTCAGGTTTAGCACTTATGCCATGTGGTGGATTCGACAAGGAGTCGTTAGAGCGATCGCAGACCACGGAAGAACCATTCGATTGCCTGCGCACTATGTCGTACTCGTAAATCGAATGGGAAGAGTTTCTTCTGAATTGACGCTTCAATTGGGACGAGAGCCAAAGAATGAAGAAATTGCGATTGCAATGGGCATGACTGTACAACAAATCCGTGAAATGAAGCGAGCCTGCGCGGAAACTTTGTCATTAGACAGCCCTTTGCACGGTGAAGAAGAATTTAGTCTTGCGGACTTTTTGGTTGACACTGCGAACGACATCACAGAAGATTTAGCCGAATCAACTTCATTAAGACAAAAAGTTGAAACCATTTTGTCGGTTTTGACTGAAAAAGAGAAAGAGATTATTATGCTTCGATTTGGACTCATTGACGGCAGACCCAGAACGTTGGAGGAAGTTGGAGAAGATTTTGAACTTACCAGAGAGCGAATTCGGCAAATTGAACAATGTGCAATGAGAAAACTTAGAAAGCCGATTCGGGAATCACAAAAAAAGCGCACTTTGTCATAATTGATTTGTGAATACCGAAGAACATTGGGACCAAACAGCCGAGTCTTATTTAAATTCAACCTGGCATTCCAATTCAAAAGCATTGGATCGAATGGTACGTTTTGCTAATTGGAGCGGCGGAAAACTGTTAGATATAGCGACAGGTGCCGGGCACGCTGCGTTTGCATTTTCAGAAAGGGTTCACTCTGTTGTTGCAACTGATACTTCTCAGGGAATGCTTGACATTGCTGGGGCCGAAGCAAAATCAAGAGGCATTAAGAATATCTCCTTTGAAATCGCGGATGCCATGAATTTACCGTTTGAAAATCAGAGTTTTGACTGGGTTGTTTGCCGAGTAGCAGCGCACCATTTTTCAGATCCGGAACAGTTCTTAAGAGAGGTTAAGAGAGTCATGAAACTTGACGGTGAGTTTTTGTTAATTGATACCACCGGAATCTCAGAAAAAAACGCAAATTCGGAATTGGATCGGTTTGAAAAACTAAGAGACCCATCTCACATCTCTGATTATTCGACTTTTGAATGGATGAATATGATTGATTCCGTTGGGTTCAAAATCATTCAAGTTGAAACTCAACCAAAACCACTGCAAATGAAAGAGTGGTTAGACCGCACCCGCGTTAAAGAACCGACTCGAACCGAAATCATCAATATTGTTGAGAAAGCAAGCGGAAAATTGCTTAAGTATTTTAAGCCCGAAGGAAAAGGCGAAGCAATAACTTTTCACCTAAACGAAACTTCATTTTTGATTAACCGACTGTAATGGCACGAAAACCTACACTTTCACCTTCCAGAATATCAACTTACTTGGCTTGTCCTGTCAAATATAAATGGACATATTTGGATTCACAAGGAAAATTTTTCGTAAGATCACGGTCTTACTTTTCTTTCGGTTCAAGTTTACATAACGTTTTGCAACGATTTCACGATTCAAATGACGCCGGTGTCTCTACCGTAAATGAAGCCATCGCCGCATTGGAAGAAAATTGGATAACCGCCGGATACAACTCTCCAGAAGAGGCAAGTATTGCATTGGCAGAAGGCCGAGAAATTATTGAACAATATGTGGAGATTCAAGCGACATTGGGGGCTGGCGCACAAACGTTGTTTACCGAAAAACAACTTCGAAAAGACATGGGAGATTTTACGCTTCTCGGCAGAATTGATCGAATTGACGAACTTGATGACGGCGCAGTGGATGTAATTGATTATAAAAGTGGGCGCGAATCAACAGATGAAAATGAATTAAGAAATGATTTGGCAATGAATTGCTATCAACTTTTGGTTCGGCACATGTATCCCGAAAAAAGAGTTTTCAGTAGTATCATTTCGCTAAAAACAGGACATAAAATAACCATTGAACCGACTGCCTCTGACTTAGAACTCTTTGAGTCTGACTTGGTGGCATTGGGCACTGAAATTTTGAACAGAGAATTTGAGGAAATCGAACCGCTTCCAAAGCAAATTTGTACTCGTTGCGATTTCCTTCCGCTTTGCCAGCGGTCTACACAGTTTTCAGAAAAGTTTATTGAGTTACAACGGCAACGCGAACCCAATCCGTAGAAAATTTTGCCTGTGTTAACTTTTGTAGCGGGCTTACCCGATACCGAACCGTAACGGTTCCTGTTGAAGCAATATACTTTGAACAATCGCCTAACGACAAAAACATGGTCTTTAAATCAGATTGAGAAACGGAGTTGTTCCCCATTGACTCAAATTGATTGCTCTGAACGTTTAGAATTTCAGCATTTGCGAGACTGGCGGCAATCGAGGAAGTCTCTACCGTTAATTCGATTCTTTCTGGCACTCCCGGAAAGGAGACTTTTGCTTGGGCAGTCCATTCCAACTCTTGAATCGCTGAATAGCGGCTTGACACAATGTCAAGACGTTTATTGTCGGATAGCAACAGTTCTTTTAGTCCTCCTGCCGAGCGCTTACCTTTGCTAACCCAGTAATTGTTGGGTTCAAATTCATACCTTTGATCGCTTGTTTCCTCTAAAGAAACATTTAGTGATGCAAACAGATTGATTTTCCCTTTTGAAAGCCACGACCCAATGTTTGTTGTTGAAGACTCAATTTTGTTTCGAACAAAACTTGCAGGAGAAAACAATCCATACTTTGAAAAGATTAGCGCCGCCTGTCCTGCAACAAACGGAGCTGCCATTGACGTTCCATATTTGTATCCAAAGGAACCATTTGGTAACGTACTGAAGACATTGTCTCCAGGTGCGGCAACGTCTACCCAACTTCCAAAATTTGTGTACCATGTTTTTTGGTCAAAATTGTCTATTGCTCCAACTGCAATCGCATTTGAATAAAAAGCAGGGTAAAAGGGAGTAGTGTTTCCATTGTTTCCTGCAGCACAAATGACGACTGAACCAGACGCCCATGCAGCATTAACAGCAGATTGCAGTGTACTTGAAGCACTTAATCCACCTGCACTCACCGAGATAACTTTTGCACCATTTTTGGAAGCGAATAAAATTCCATTTGCGATATTGGAATATGACCCGTTGCCTTTTGAATCCAAAACTTTTACAGGCATAATTTGACTGGACCAACTGACGCCGGCGATTCCAACTCCATTGTCGGTTGAAGCAGCGGCAATTCCGGCACAATGCGTTCCATGTCCATTGTCATCATTTGGCACGGCATCTCGATTAACGAAGTCATACCCTGGAACTGTTTTTCCCACTAGTTCCGGATGATTTAAATCTACTCCAGTGTCTACAATTGCAATTACGACTTCAGCACTTCCCTTGGTAAGAAGCCATGCGCTTTCCGCATTAACAGACGTTAAACCCCATTGAAGTGAATAATTCGGGTCATTTGGTAACTGCTCGATTGATGCAATGTAATTCGGTTCCGCCCAAACTACATCTTTGTTGCCACGATATTCCTTAATGGCATCAAAAAGATTGATTCCGGGCCTCAATTTGACAACGCTAATTCCTAACTCATTGATAGAATCAGCGATTCTGTCCCCTTTTTTAAGTGACAAAGCGCTGCTGCTTTCCTGTCGAAACTTGACAAGAATTTCGCCGGGGACAAATGCCGGCTGGGCTATTGCCACAGCAGACATGAATACAATAGAAAGAAAAAAGCCCTTCATCACCCATTGGGATTTTCCCTTTTCACCAAAGAAAAAGGTGAGAGGAATGCCAGGTTATTTTTTTATGTACGGACGAATCAATTCAAATGCTGATGAAATTACTTGGGAATCAACCGTTGTTTCATTCGGGAATGCCGCTATCAATGCTTCGGTGGAAACGTTTCCCGGTGCGCCAGGCGCAAATGGGCACCCGCCGGTGCCGCCTGCACTTGAATCGAATCGTGTAATCCCCATCTCATAGGACTTTTTCGCATTTTCAACTGCGTTGCCAAATGTATCATGAAAGTGCATTGCAAGTTTGTTTGAATCCCAGATTTGCAAAACAAGATTTAACAAAGTTTCCACTTCAGCAGCACTTGCCTTGCCAATCGTGTCTCCGATTGATATTTCATTTATTCTCAATTCCGAAAGCATTTGAATGACGTCAACGACTTGTTTAGGTTCAATTTTTCCTTCAAAAGGGCAATAGAACGCAGTCGAAACATATGCCCGAACCGGCAAATCGGTTTGCGGAATGAGTTGTCTAAATCGTTCAATACTTTCTTTGATTGAAGCATTTACATTCTTTTCATTAAAAGTTTCGCTGGCGGCCGTAAAGACGGCAATTTTGTCAACTTTTGCTTGATGAGCGCCTTCTAGTCCTTTTTCATTTGGTACGAGTGCAGAATAAACAACTCCCGGTTTTCTACTGATGTTAGCAAAAACATCTTTTGCATCTGCAAGTTGCGGCACCCACTTTGGTGAAACAAACGAAGAAACTTCGATTTCCCTCAAGCCTGATTCAGATAACGCGTTTACAAATCCGATTTTCTTTTCAGTAGGAACAAACTCCTTTTCGTTCTGAAGCCCATCTCTTGGGCCCATTTCGATCAATTCGACCTTCATTCGAGTCTTACCAACAGTTGTCCCAAATCAACCAAATCTCCAACATTGGCCCCGATTTCGGCGATTTTCCCGTTGACTTCTGCTTCAAGACGGTATTCCATTTTCATTGCTTCCAAAATTGCAACGGTTTCTCCAGCGAAAATCTCGTCACCGACTTTTTTGGGAATCGAAACTACTTTTGCGGTCATTGGGGCTCTTACGTCTTTTTCGTTTGACTCATTTCCAAGTTCCGGAAGCACAAATTTTTCAGTAATGCCATCTTTTGTAACCCAAACCGTTAAGCCATTTCGAGCAACATAGATCTCCGATGCACCCTCATCCGTAATTAAGATATCCATTTCGTGATTTCGAATCAATTTTGCAGAAAGAGGAATTTTTATTTTTTGCAATCCGTTCGGTCCGATGATTTTCATTCGAGCCTCCAGTTTCCTACTGTTTCAAACATTTCGTTGCCCTGCTGAGCATCTCCTCGAAATGTAATTGCAGCGGCCAACGCCAATTCTTTCAGAGTAGGCCTTTCACCGACTCCGTTTTCATCGACCGTCGAAGTGTACGTTTGGCCATTGGTAAATTCTTCTGATTCCAATAACTGAATTAAATATGCTTGATTGGTCGAAATTCCAAGAATTACGAGCTGTCTTAACGCTTCAATCAACTTGATTCGGGCATCTTCCCTGTCAGAACCATGCGCGATAATTTTTGCAATCATGGGATCAAAATTTGTGTTTATTTTCTCCCCGACTCCCGTGTCTATGCGTACATTCTCCGGCCAATGAAGCCGAAGGATTTGCCCTGCGCTTGGGAGAAACTCATTCCATGGGTCTTCAGCACAAAGCCGTGCTTCAATTGCATGACCGGTTGATTGAATTTCATTTTGTGAAGGAAGCGAATTTCCATTTGCAATTTCAATCTGTAAGCGCACCAGGTCAAGACCGGTGCACATTTCCGTTACAGGATGCTCGACTTGAAGTCTGGCATTTACTTCAAGGAAATAAAATTGTTCATTTGGTCCCAACAAAAACTCACAAGTGCCAGCGTTTATATAGCCGACGGCTTCGCCAATTTTTATTGCACTTTCAAACAGCTTTTTGCGCGTTGACTCAGAAATCGCAGTTGAAGGCGACTCTTCGATGATTTTTTGATGGCGCCTTTGTAGTGAGCACTCTCGTTCACCCAAAGCAACACATTTTCTGCCATCTCCAAAAATCTGAACCTCAATATGCCGTGCCGGATGAATATATCGTTCAACGATAAGGCGATCATCTCCAAAAGCTGCTTTGGACTCCCTTTGAGAACTCTTAATAATCTCATCCAAATCTTTTGCGTCTAAGATTCTCTTCATTCCTTTGCCTCCACCGCCCGCCGCGGCTTTAAGCATCAGTGGCATTCCGATTTGTTTAATGGCATTCTTAACTTCTTCAATGTTTGTAAAAGGACCTAAGCCGTCACTTACCGGAATATTCAAAGACTTTGCAATTTCTCTGGCTTTTGATTTATCACCAATCGCTTCAATAGATTCAGGTTTTGGACCAATAAAATTGATTCCGGAATCCAATACCTTCTTGGAAAACTGGGGGTTTTCGCTTAAAAAGCCGTAGCCGGGATGAATCGCGTCTGCTCCCGATTTTTTTGAAATTTCGATGATTTCATCCATCGACAAATAAGAACTGACCTGATAAGATTCATTTAGAACCGAGTGATGTGGCGAGTCTTTGTCTGAATCAGTAAATATGGCGACAGTTTTAATCCCCATCGCATCGGCCGTTCTATGAATTCGGCAAGCGATTTCTGCCCGATTGGCGACCAGAATCTTAGAAATCGGCTTATGCATAGGAATGCGTATTGTGCCCCAAGTTCAATCAACTGTGTAAGACCTCGTATTTTTGCCTGTCAACTTTGAACCAAACTCGCCGATATCCAAAGTAGGATGATTAGGTTCAAGACCCGCTTTGAACGATGGTGGCAGGTACTCCATGAGCGAAGTCCCCTGTCCTCAGGTGCCTTGATTGCCGCGGGTTCCCTGGCTGCCATTTATTGTCTTGATTGCATCGCCGGTCATCCAAGCGGCATGCGGTTGCTTTACTTGCTTCCTATTTGGATTGCAACTCGCATGAGTGGATTCGGGATTGCGTTTATAATGGTTTTGGTGATTACAGCGTTGTTAACCGGATTAGAGTCTCTCACCGGCGAATCGAAAATTAATCAACTGATTGGAAACATGATTATTCGATTTGGTTCTTTGTTTTTGTTGACTTATCTCATTTGGCACTTTGAACAACGACTGGAAATTGCAAAAGCGCAAGCGCAAAGGGACGCGCTTACAGGTACTCACAACCGTGGGGCACTCGAAACAATTTTTGAGAAAGCAGTCAATTTTGTCCGGTCAACTAATCGCGGCTTGGTCATTGCCATGATTGACTGCGATGATTTCAAGAGTATCAACGATAAATTCGGTCATGCTTTTGGCGACAAAGTGTTACAAAACCTTGTTCAAGATATCCGTGTTGGGATTCGCCCGAATGGCTCCATTGTTAGAACAGGCGGAGATGAATTCTTGATTGTTTTAGAAAATATGGAATTGGATGAAGGTTACCGATTGCTTGAACGCATAAAACACAAATTTGAGATAACATCCGAAGAGATGGGATGCAAAACATCTTTATCCTACGGATTAGCAAGATACGGGATGCATGGTTTTACTCTGAAAGAAATGATGCAAACCGCAGACCAAGATTTATATTTTCGAAAAAAGAACAAATTGGACAAGATTGCGATTCATGCTTAAGTTGGATTTGGCACATATTCGCCGCCTCTACATGCTTTCAAATACTCTAGGGATGCCACTTGTCCTGTTGTTTCGAGTTCACCGCGATAGACTGGGTCATGCCAGCCCTCAATGTCAATCGTTCCCACATAACCTGCTCGCCGCAAAATAGAGATAATGTCAGTCCAATTTGAATCTCCGAATCCCGGAGTTCTATGCCAAACAGTGTTAATGCCGCTGCGAATTCCTTGCTCTTCGATAATATCCCAATTCACAGTCGCATCTTTTCCGTGAATATGATAAATACGATTTGCCCATTTTCTTAATTGCGGAATCGGATTAAAAAAACTGACCATTTGATTAAATGGCTCCCACTCCAAGCCGAGGGTTGTACCGGGAACTGCATCAAACATCATTTCCCACGCTCTGGGAGAATGCGCAATGTTCCATTTCGGTGCATTCCAATTCCCGCCCATATCGCAATTTTCGAATGCAATCTTTACTCCCTCACCGTCTGCAATTTTTGAAATTTCACCAAATACTTCAGCAAATTTTGGAATACTTT
>CAZJKW010000031.1:0-19178 GCA_964546835.1 uncultured Fimbriimonadales bacterium | reverse complement strand
TCCAAAACCAAGAACAGAACCTAAAATCAGGAATACGACTCTCTTCAATGCATGCACCTCGGAACTGAAGTTGGACGCAGTCTTAACCAACTTTCGTTCAACACCGAAGGTAATCTTCCCGGGTGCGCCTGGGGGAATGGATTGCTAAACAGAAAGCGACCTTGTTAGAAGACTTGTTGGCCCACCGTGAGCCTTCTATCGGCACCTTTGATTCTGCCAAATTAAAAGAAGCGCGCGCTCGAGGCAAGCCCCAAATGGGCACGACCCGCTATGAGTTTAATCAAGTGTTATTGGAGTTTATTTATCCCGAACATGTCTTGACAATAGCGGTATCGACGCCCGAACCGATTCGATTTTTGCCGGTTCCGGAGTGGGTTATTGAGTCGATCTGGCAAGGAGAGATAGATGGGACATTCCAATTTGAGTCCGATGCAAGGGACATGTTTGACAGGTTTTCAAAGAGTGTGCTATCTGAAGAGAACAAGGTTTGGTTTGGACCGAGAGCATCTATGAAAAGAGAGTAGCCCTTCAATGTGCTTCCATTCGAATTAGAACTGAATTCCGATTACAGTACTGGGTAACCTCAATTTGTGAAAACTTATTGGTCGACAAGTCTTGTGTCGAAATTAAGATGCAGAAAGTTAAAACTGCTTCTGGGATTATTGGTTGTGCTTCTACCTTGGAGCCATTCCATCTCTCAAACAGGTCCACTTAGATACTTTGGCAACACTGGCTTCATTATTGATAAAGATTCAGGCGAGCCTGTACATTTTCCTGTACCTGCATGGGCAACAATTAGCGCACTTGAAGTTGACCAATCAGCAGAGGGTCAAGCAACTGTTACAGTTGAAATGTGTGCACCGCTACCTTCATCTTCTGTTCATCAATCTGCCCTTTGCATCTATTTCGATGCACCGGATACTCAAAGTAGTCAAGATTTCGCGCTTGTTTATGTCATCGGAAAGGAAGTCACAAAAACTACACCAGCATTGACTCACGGCAGGGCAATGCTTGTGTCCTTAGCATCAAAACAGGTCGTGAGTACCCCAACTGTGTCAGTTTCCGGCAACAATATATCGCTTACATTTAATACACAGTCAATTGGCGAACCGAATCCTGTAATTGCGACTTCCTATTATTTGCCAGACGGATTTGAATCAAATTTGCTAAGTGAATCTGTGGTTTCTTATTTTCAGCAAACTCCTGCACCAGGCAATCCTGGCCGGCCAATTCGGCTCCCGAAACTTCCACCTTGGGCTCAAGAGATTGATCCTTCCGGCACAGGATACATAGAAGTGCCAATTCAAGATGAGGTTCCCGTTCGGAAAAATTGGCCAGACTTTGAAGACGTTGACGGTGACGGACGCACAGACTACGATCTTGGCCCCGACACTTCCATAGGCGAGGGTTGGCTACTGGGCATGTGGGTTCGTGACGTGCCAGGATTTGCGGACGAATACATCGCAGCGATTGGACGTGACGTTAACCAAAACGGGAAACTTGATGCTAACGAAATCCAGTTCTTTGTTGGACAGTGCCCTGCACCCGAAGGAATGGATTCCTGTGGGGATATTCTAAGAGAGGACGGATCATTTGTAGTGGTGTGGCAAGTACAAGTTCCGACTCTTAATGGCGGATATTTGATAACCTGCATATATGACTCGCGAAAACCGATTGGTGAACGCCTAAAAGTATATAAGAAGGTCGGCGATGGACCAGGTGTATTAGTTTGGGGGCCTGGTGATCCTCGGAACTATCCGTGGTTCAATCCGACAACGAGAATCCGATGAGAACCTCTGAGTTTGTATTGAGTAGGTTTTTGGTAGTGGTCGCAATTCTGGCGAGTTGCTCATCTGCGGGATTCGAAAGGGCACTTGTAAGAAACGTAGCAATACCTAACGGTCAAACCCAAAATGGTAAATCCTTTGTGTTTCCAAAATTTTCACATCTGAAAGGTGCAACTGTCACAAATGGAACTAATAACAAAATTAGTATCAAAATAGAATTCAATGATTCTATTCCTTCAAACCTTCATGACCCACTAATAATCGAGTGCTATTTACAGCGGCCTGGCAAAGCAGGACTAATGGATTTGGTAATTGTTGCTCCTTTTGGCGGATACCAATTTGCAACTTCACCTCCCTTAAAATCCGGTACAGCGGCGTTGATTGAACGGAACGAATCCGGGTGGAAGTTTGTAAATCCTGTTGACATCAGATTGGCTGGAAACAAAGTTGAATTTGAAATGTCAAAAATTAGCGATTTGGAAGCACACCTGATTTTAGTTCGTTATCAACCGCGCCAAATCGGTGACTCCAATCAACTTTGGCAAAGAACAGTCTCAAGTATCGGCAGATTCGATGAAGGAACAGTATCTTTTGGAATTCCTAGGCACCCATCTGGAAGCCGCTAAGTCTCAATTGAGCCAATTAAGGTGGTAGTCAAGTCGCCCTCATCTAAAAACTCATTCGCCAACGATTGAATGTTCTTCGGTGTTACCGCGTCAATTTTCGCAATGGTTTCTTCAATTGGAATATCTCTACCGAACACCATTTCATTTCTCGCCATTCGGTGCATTCTTGAACTCATTCCTTCAAGAGCCAAAACAATGCTGCCCTTAATCATTTGCTTGGTACGTTCCAACTCTTCAACCGAAACCGGTTCATTTCGAATCTTTGCAAGTTCTTTGAGTATCAGTTCTTTCACTTGTTCCCATTGACTTGGACTGGTTCCACCATAAATCACAAAACTTCCCGCTTCTCGATACAGAGCAGAGTAAGACCCAATGGCATAGACCAAGCCCCGTTTTTCTCTAATTTCTTGGAATAACCGGCTACTCATACTTCCACCTAAAATTGCATCCATGATTGACACGGTTGCGCGGCGTTCATCTAACAAATTGATACAGTCCCCTCCAACGCAAAAATGGACTTGTTCAACCGGTTTCTTGGTAACAAATTCCCCGGAATTCGATAGAGGAGGCGGTTCGACCGGAAGTTCAAAATCATTCCTTAATTCCGAAAGTTTCTCTTCACAGGCGTCGCGAAATTTCTCCGCATTAACGTTTCCGGCAATTGAAACTAATGTTTTTCCGGCACAATATCTTTCGGTCATATATTCTTTTAAGTCACTTGGGTTAAACCCACCAACCGAATCATGCGTACCAATAATGGGTTTCCCTAATGGATGCGCACCCCAACGATTTCTTGCGTGCAAATCGTGCACTAAATCTTCGGGCGAATCCTCGTATTTTTTTATTTCTTCTTGAACTACCGATTTTTCTAATTCCAAATCTTCTTTTCTTAATCGCGCACGAATAATCATGTCCGAAAGCACATCAAGCGCATGAATTGCATCCTCTGCAAGAACTCGAGCGTAATAACAAGTTTGCTCTCGATCCGTGAAGGCGTTCAAGTGACCGCCTCTACCCTCAATTTCTTGTGCAATTTGTTCTGCGGTTCTTTTTTCGGTTCCTTTAAACAACATATGTTCAATTAGGTGGCTAATGCCTTCTTGATTTTCTCTTTCTAATCGGCTACCTGTTTGACACCAAATTCCAATTGCCGCAGACTGTACATGGGAAACGTTTTCAACAAGAACTCGAACACCATTAGATAACACAAATTTTTGAACTGAAGACATGGGAAGCGACAGTTTATCACGCAAAAAAGAATTCAGCCCGTTTGGATTTCTCCATCCGGGCTGAATCAGTTTCAACTAACGAGGATTAGTTGCTGAGGTTTACTGTTCGGCTAACACTGAACACGTGCGTGGATCCTGTGTTGAATCCTTGCGGTGCGGTGTTGTCCGTTCCGTCCCAAGTTCCCGAGAAGGTCACCGTGAAGTTTCCGCCAACGCCTACAGAACCGTAGGTGATAGTGAAACTGCTGATGTTGTTTCCGTTAACCGGGTTGATAGAAGAGTTGGAAGCAGAGTTTGTAGAACCGATGTATTGCGTCGGACTTCTTTCTGCTTGAGGAATCGTATGGCCGAAGGAGTCTGTGATGGTATAGGTCGCAGAATCCTGAGCACCAATCGAACCTTGGTATTGGTTCGAGCCGCCTTGGTTAGTGTCCGGGCTCAAGATAATCTTTGAAGGAATTCCAAAGATTTCCGTCGTCAAGGTATTCGAGAACACAGTTCCCACACGTGCCCTTACCTTCGTTTGACCAGCCGTGTTACCAGCCGCAAAGGTGGCTACTGAACCTGTGCCAGAGATTGACGCAAGCGAGGTTGACGGCGACGATGTGTCACCCGTGTTGCCAAGCGCCGGAAGTAAGGTTCCGTCAACGTTCACGTTGCCAGCACTAATCGCTCCAACACCGCCTTCCCATGAATAGGTAAGCGAATCAATTTGAGTCTGATTGTACTGGAACGAATCAATGTCAGCAGCGGCCGTGACTCGGAATTTGGTCGCCAAGATGTTGTTGGTGTTTTGACCAATGTTCAATCTTGAAGGACCGGCAATGGTGAGCGAGCCAAGCGGGCGAATGATGTTGATATAGGTTGTGCCGGAAGCCGAACCAGCCGTTGCCACAAGACCATTGAGGAACTTCGGAGGCGCATTAGGAGGCGCTACCGGCCCTGCAGGTGTCGGTGCGGAAACGGTGACAGTCGGAGTGTTTCCACTTGCATTGGTAACGCCACTCGTTGCCGAGAAGCAGCTACCGCTGGCAGGTGCAACCCACGTATTGCCAGGTGCATTAGAAGTGGTGTAGTTAACCGTCTGACCTAGCATGTTTGCGCCAAACTCATTCTTGACGTTAACGGTGTAGTTGCGCGTGTCTGACGTTCCGCCCAGGTCATCCCAAAGCATGTTGAACGGGCTGAGAGAGGAATCACTGGGTGACCAAGTGACTGTAGTCGGAGTTCCGTAGTTGAAGTTAGTGTCAAAGAACTCTGTTAAGTTGTTTTGACCGCCGCCGGCGATTCCGACCGTGATCCGAACCGTGCCTGGAGTTACGCCGCTACCCGGGGCCGCCGGAAGCAAAATGATTGATCCCGCATCTCCGTTCGCACCGGTAACTTGCAAATTGTTGGACCCAAAACCGATTCGACTAACGTCGTTTGTCTGAACAAATGGGTTGACGCCGGGAACACCAACGCCGTTATTGTCAAAGAATCCAATTCCAAGGCTGTATCCGCCCGGCTTACCGGAAACGATGTTGGGAGGAGGTGAACCGCCATCAACTCGAAGTTCGATAGATGCCGGAAGCCCCGGTGTATAAGAAGGCGACCCGGGTGACGACATATTGTACGTCGTACCGTTTCCGCCTCCGCTAGAAAGGTCTTCTGAATAAGAGCTCAAGTTCGCAACCGTTGCAGGTTGAGCACCACCCGAGTAAGACAGGTTCGTACCACTTACGGAAACCGTATACGGTGAACGCGCTGTGGCTGAAACGATGATGTCGTTTCCAGCACTCATTTGGCGGGTATATGAAGCCGGTGAACGGCCTACCAAGGAACCGTCAGCAACGTTAAGCGTCACAGATCCGCTGGTAGCCGGATAGTAACCATCGGGCGCTTGGGTTGAAGCAACAATAAGAACATTGGGGCCTGTCCCATTGAATGAACTGCTCTTCACATAGACATACCCGACCAAATATCGGGTGATTTGATTACCACCGCCGCCGCCACTACAGCCGGCGAGCAAGGCTACTGCCAGACTGGCGGCAATCCACAAAAATGCTCGTCGCATGAAATCCTCCTGTGAGTCATCGGGTGCGTTCCATCGCTCCCATGAATTGACTACTACAATATGACGCAAAAACCCCGTACTTTGCACAGGAAAATTGCCTCTATAACAAAAATTGTTGCCAAACCTCAAGTATTTCTTTAGAGTCTTGACCAAAATTGTCGCAAGCCCGGCAATTTTTTGTGTATGATGAACTGCTTGCGGCGCTTGGTCGCGGTTATCCGTCCATTTGAGGGAACCAGTTGCAATCTGATTCAGCAAACGAGAAAAGATTACTCGACGCACTTGTAAACGGGGATCCGGCCGCTATTGGAGCCATTTACGAATTGTATGGTGAAAGAATTTTTCGCTATACGTTCCGAATGCTTAACAATCGCGCCGATGCCGAAGACGCAACCGCTGAAACCTTTTTGCGGGTAATCCGAAGGTCGCGAGACTTAAGAGCTGACGGCGCATTTCGCACTTGGCTTTTTAGAATCGCCCGAAACCTATGCATCGACAAATTAAGACAACATCAATTGTTAGAATTGCCGCAAGATGCAACCTACGGTTCGGGTGAAGAAAAAGCCGCTTTGCGCGTTGCAGTCCGTCAGGCCCTTAGCGATTTACCAAAGGATTACAGAGAGCCGCTGATTCTTTGTGATCTTGAAGATATTTCTGCAAGAGAAGCCGCCGATGTTCTCGGAATCTCTGTGCCGGCATTGAAATCAAGACTTTATCGCGGAAGAAGAGCCCTGCGAGAACGGCTCGGTACCGGAATGGAACAAGTGCTATGACAAAAGAAGAAGCCGCAAAATTAATTGATTTGTTTGTTGATGATGAACTTCCAATGGAACTTGCATCCGAATTTAAGCAAACCATGTTTGAAAATCCGGATTTAAGAGCCGATGTTTCCGCATTACGTCAAACAAAAGACCAGTTACTCGACTCTTACAGCAACGATGAAATGACAGAAGCCGAAAGACTGCGCGTCATGAGCAACATTTTGTCAACCCTTGCTGCAGAAAAAGACCTCGAAGTGCAAATGCCCAGTTTGCAACTCAACCTAAACCTAAGCCCAGCCCAAAAATCATTCACAGCGTGAGTAAATGCCCATGACAATCAATTGCCCAAGAAAAGAACTCTTTGATGCCGTGCAACTCGCAGGAGCCGCTGCGACTGGAAGGCCAACTACCCTTCCGATCTATCAATCCCTGCTTTTCGAAGCAAACGAGGGCAACATCCGCCTCGTCGGATGCGATGGCGAAATGTGGGTTGAAAGAAAAATGCCCGCTGCAATCAGCTCCGAAGGTTCCTTAACCGTTCAGGCACGTTCTTTCACCGACATCCTCAACTCCTTGCCCGATGGCGAAGTTCAAATCGAACAACCCAACGGCACATCGCTGAGACTCTCGCTCGCCGCGAGCGAATATCGAGTAGTTGGAACGACGTCCGAAGATTTTCCAACCATTCCGGGTGTTTCAAGTGACGCAACTTTAAAAATAAAAGCAAGCGACTTTTCAAGAATGGTGGAATCCGTTGATTTTGCCGTTGCAAAAGAAAATCAAGGACGACCCATTTTGACCGGAGTCCTTTTCCATTACGATGGTGAAAAACTCACCCTCGTAGCAACCGATACCCACCGCTTGGCGGTTCGCTCCGAGCCATTCCCCGGAATTGGTCAAAACGTAAAAGCCGTCGTACCTGAAAGAGCCATCAATGTTATTAAAAGGTTGCCGGTTCCCCCGGATGGCGAACTGACCTTAACTTTCGGCAATGACCGCCTTATGGTTGAAGCAGACGGCGCACGAATCGTTTCTCAATTGCTGAGCGGCGAATATCCGCCCTACGAACGAGTCATCCCAACAAGCAGCACCCGTCGCTGGTTGGCAGACCGCGATGCTTTCGCTTCTTGTTTAAAGCGCGTCGGCGTTTTGGCTCGCGATTCGGCACAGCGTGTTATCCTGAAATCCGACGGAACGATAGTCACCTTGACAGCGCGAAGTGAAGGCGTTGGCGAAGGCAAAGAAGAAATGGAAATTGTCAAAGAAGGTGAGGACTTGGAAATCGCCTTCAACGGTCGCTATTTGCTGGATGCGCTCGGTCCCGTTTCAAACGGCGGAGTCACACTCGACATGACCGAAAGCGATCGCTCCGCAGTCATCCGCCCAAGCGAAGCCGAAATGGATTATCTTTGCGTCATCATGCCGATGGCGCTCATGTAATAAAGCAAAAACCCTGCAAGCGGAATTCGCTTGCAGGGTATTTTTGTTGATTAATTTGTGGATGCGTAAACTGCGACTCTGCGCTTATCGGTCGGCCCTTCAAAAGTGACTACACCATCAATCAAAGCGAACAAAGTGTGGTCATTTCCAATTCCAACACCATTTCCGGGATGGAACTGCGTACCGCGTTGACGAACCAAAATGTTGCCCGCACGAACGACTTGTCCCGCATACCGCTTCACGCCAAGCCGTTGTGAATGACTTTCTCTTCCGTTTCGTGATGAACCTACGCCTTTCTTATGTGCCATCTTATTTGCCTGCCACTATTTTGTTAATCTTAAGTTCGGTCAGTTGAGCCCGATGTCCCCACTGTTTTCGAACATTTTTCTTTGCTTTATAGTTAAAAGCGTTGATTTTCGGACCCATTTTTTGCCGAACGATGGTCGCTTCAACCTTCGCACCCTGAACTAAGGGGGTTCCGACCTTCAGCCCTTCACCTTCGCCAACCGCCAAAACGGCAGCAAGTTCGGTCTTCGAACCTGCTTCACCGTCAATCTTGTTGACCGTGATGACTTGGTTTTCCATAACGCGGAACTGTTGTCCGCCGGTTTTGACAATCGCGTACATTCGGCTTTCCTCTTGGGGAACGGAGATTATGGCAAACCGACCCTGCTTAAGTCAAGGAACAGCAAACCCGTAAGCAAAAACAGCCGTCATACATAATGTGCCTCCAATGCGTCGGTTGTCTCTTCTGTTCGTCTGCTTAATCTCTTTGCTAATGCCCGGTTGCGGCGGTGGCGGCGGGGGCTCTTCCCTGGTTGATTTTATTTATACAACCGATTGGACCGGCGGCTTGGCAAGTCTCAGCCAAAGAATTCGCATTATTAACCCGGTTTCAGGTGCGGTAACCGAAAGGTCCATGAACAACGATACGGCAGGTTCTCAGTCCACAACGTTCACAGCCATCGGTTCCGGCACTTACAAAATCGAAATCATCCTGTATTCACAACCAAATTCGAGCGGCTCGATACTCGGAACCATTAAGGACCTCATCACCATCAACGATTCTAATAAAACTTATTCCAGCGACATTAATAACGCACCCATAAGTCTGGAAGTAAAACCAAACAACGCAACGATACAAGTCCAAAACAGCATTCAACTTTATGCCGTTTTACGAGACAACAACGGCATAAAACTTTTTACTGACAATTCCGGCATTACTTGGCAAGCCCTTAACGCACAAGTTTCCGTAAACACCGACGGAATTGCAATTGGTCAAACGCAAGGACAAGGACAAGTCCGAGCAACTGACGTTGGAACCGGGCTCATCAATAGTGCAGTTATCAATGTCCAACCGTTTCAAACCACCACCAGCAAATGGACCATTCTAGTTTTCATGAACGCTGCCAACGACTTAGACCAGTTTAGCGATTTAAATCTAAATCAAATGGAGCGCGCAGCAAGCGATGATGTGCGTTTTGTCGTCCAATGGAAACGCGTTCAAGCATTAGGTTTTGGCGCACCCTGGACTTCAACCCGGCGGTACCTTGTCAAACCCGATTCCGCAAGCGGAAATGCGTGGGCGGATGTCAAAAGCGATTTAATTCAAGACATGGGAACCAATATTGATATGGGCGACAAAGCAACGCTTAATCAATTCATAAATTGGGGACAAACGTTTTATCCGGCAGACCGATATATGGTCGTCATTTGGAATCATGGAGCCGGATGGAGAGACAACGACGAAGTACCGGCACCGACACGCGGCGTAAGTTTTGATGATGAATTTGGAACATATATCAAAACTTATGAATTGTCACAAGCGCTTGCAGCACCCACTAAATTAGAAATCGTTTCATGGGATTCAAGTCTAATGCAAATGTTAGAAGTGGCTTACGAAATAAAAGACCGATGCAATTACATCGTTGGTTCTGAAGAAAGCCCACCGGGAGAAGGACTGCCCTACGACAAAATATTCACACCACTAAAAAACAATCCAAATCAAACCACCGAAAGTTTTCTGCCTCAATTTGGAATTGGAATGCTTGCGCAATATGGCGAAACCAGAAAAATAACGCAATCATCCATTCGCACTTCAAATCTGCCGGCACTCGCATCCGCGTTAAACGTTTTGGGCCAAGCGTTAATCGATACGAATGGCACATTTAACGCACAAATCATTCAGGCAAGAAGTTCCACTACTACCCAAGCATACAGTCCCGAGAATCCAAATCATCCGTATTATCGCGATTTGTATGATCTCGCATTTAACCTAAAAGCGCTCATCAATGACACCACGATTGATAACGCATGCGACGGCGTCATGAGCGCAGTAAACGCTGCAGTTGTCCATAACGCTCGTAACACTTTGTCTCCAAAAAGCAACGGAATTTCCATTGAATTTGGAAATTCCGTCCAGACCTATTGGTCAACTTACAATTTGCTCGCGTTAAGCGTTGCAACCGTTTGGAACGATTGGCTACAAGTCGCCAATTAATGTTTTGGAGAAATGACAACTCGGCGATTCGGCTCTTCGCCTTCGCTATAAGTTTCAATTCCTTCAATCCCTGTTAATGCATGATGAACAATTCGTCTTTCATGCGCGGGCAATGCGTCAAGCACCGCTTCCTGTTTTCGCTTAACAACTTCGGATGCAACATCTTTTGCAAGTTTTTCGAGTTGTTCGGTTCGTTGTGCTCGATACTCCTTTGCATCCAATGTCAATCTCACCGATTTTGGCAACGTTCTTGTGAGCATCGCATTGGCAAGGTATTGAAGCGAATCCAAAATCGGATTCTTCGCATCCACTAATGCAGAAACATCCGAACCGTTCAAACTCAAATTAACGTATTTTCCGCTAATGCTGTGAATTTCCGCCTTAACGTTCATTTCTGCGGAATCAAAAATTCCCTGCACCATTTCCAGCGCAATTGCAGCATCTTCATCGGTCGCTTGAACTTCTTCTGCTGGCTCCTCTTCCGAAACTTCTGCATCCGAAGATACGACGGCTTCGGCCACCGGCTCCGAAGGCGTTTCTTCAACCATCGGAGCGGGAATCTCCGCATCAACGACGGCTTTGGCACCTTCTTTTTTGGATGCGCGAACTTTGAAATTTGATTTCGCAAAAAGGCCTTTGGAACCCTGCTCCAAAACTTCAAATTCGCAATCATCAATGCTTACGCCAAGTTGATCCGCTGCGGCTCGTTTGGCTTCTTCAAGTGTTCTTCCTGTGGCTTCGATTGGGTTTGACATTTGCTCCTCCTTAATTCTTCGGCTCTATTTTTTCTTTCTTTGCTTGCCGCCTTTTGGCTTATGCAAAACAGGTGCTCCGGTTTTTGTATTATCGCGAAGCGTCGCCGGAGTGCCCGGCGCTCCCTCATTTGGAATCAGTCCCGAAAAAAAACCTTTTCCATTTCCACCCCCTTCAACCAAAGGCGGTATCGGTTTTTTGCTCAAATACAAACTTTGTGCGGTGGAGATTATGTTAATCGTTGTCCAGTAAAGCAAAAACGCACTTGGGAACGGAGAAATAAACATGATTCCGCTAAACAAAACCGCCATCGAAATTCCCATAATTTTCGCCTGTTTGGCTTGGCTTGGGTCCGTCGGTGTAATCAATGTGGTGACAATCATCGATATCGCATATAACAAAATGAGAGGCACATCTTTTTCTCCCAAATTTGCACCAAACCAGGACGGCGCCATCGCATGACCTTCAGGACTAACCCAAAAAAACGTACCGGAATGAAACTCGAATCGATAAGCGTTCATGCTTCGGAAAATCCAAATGAAGAACGGCATCTGAATAAGCAACGGTAAACATCCCGCAAGCGGGTTGATGTTGTATTTTTGATACAACTTGCCCATCTGAATCTGTAACTCTTGCCCCTGATATTTCTCTTTAAGTTCTTTCATCATGGGCTGAAGCAATGCCATTCGTTTAAAACTCATAATCTGCTTTGTCGCAAGCGGCCAAACCAATAACCTTACAAAAATCGCAAGTATCACAGCCGCAAACCAATAACTGAATCCCGGAACCGACCCCGTCAATTTCACAAAGAAGTCAATCACTTGATAACCGAGACTGTCATTCACATATAACGAAGCCGTCTTTTCCGATTCAGTCGCCAACACCGCCGCTTCTTTACCAATGTCGGACGTTGGATTGTTTCTTGCTAAGTTGATTAAGGTTTGATGCGCCATTGCAATCGTGTCAAAGTTTTTGTGTCTTTCACCACTGACTAAATGCAATTTCGCATCCAACAAATCGGCTTGTTCGGACGTTAACTGTCCCTGTTTATCCGTCTCTTTTGCGGACTTGATTTTCGAAGAGTAATCTTTTGAATTGGTTAGCAATTGATTGAAGTTCTCATCAAACTTCGCTCTCAAATCAACCACCGGACTCGGGCTTGGCTCAAGAACTTTCGTTTCTACTGGGTCGGGCGAAAGGGCTTGAATTTTTTCAACTTGCTGATTAACTTCGTTGGCTTCTTTTTCAAATGCGGCACCACCGGTTGACCCCAGTTTGCTTGCCTCATTTCTTAATCCAACCACCAACAACCGTCCTGACTTAACGGTTTCGCTAAACGATGCGGCAAGTCGTCCGCGCATTTCATCCGGTCTTAACTGGGTCGCAGGATTCTGCGGACAAAAAAGTTGCATGCCGAGATAAACCACGGCAAAAATAAGGAGCATTTGAATAATGCTGGACTTGGGACTGGGTTGTGCGCTCATCTGTTTTTCGGTTCGGGAACCGGGTCGTGTCCTCCGTTACTCCACGGGTGACAGCGGGCTATCCGTCTGATTCCCATCCAACTTCCTTTCATCAATCCATGTTTTTGTATTGCCTCAAGGGCATAGTTGGAACAACTGGGAGTAAATCGGCAAACAGGCGGTTTCCACTTGAATGCCCATTGGTATGCCCGGATGAGGCCCACTCCAATCGCGATTCCAAATCTTTTCAACGTATCACTTTGCCAAAGGCGGCTTTCAATTCGGCTTGCCGCTCCGGCATTTCGGTTTTGGCTCCTTGCGCCTTTACCAACAATACGAAATCTATACCGGCTGGGGATTCGTTAAGAATCAGTCTCAATGCTTCCCGCCATCTCCGCTTCACACCGTTTCGGTAAGCAATCGAACCAAGCGTTTTTGCGGTGGTGACTGCGGCTTTTCCTTCCCCTTCTTTCCAAATCAACCTTACAAGTGGAGTCTCTATCACACTCCCAAACTTGAAAACCTGTTCAAACTCCCTTTTCTTAGTTAACCTTCGCGGCTTAGGCAGCAAGACGATGACGACCCTTAGCCCTGCGGCGTTTGAGTACGTTGCGGCCATCTTGGGTTCGCATTCGTATTCGGAACCCGTGAGTTTTCTTTCGGTGGCGATTGTTCGGCTGGTACGTTCGCTTCATCTGATTTCCTCGGTCGTAGAGGCAGCGAGTATACCCGCGACAACCCAACCCGAAATCCAACAATCAATGTTCAATGTTTGATTTGCTAAACTATGTACCAAGCAAAAATACTAGTTCTTAAAAAACATCCTTGACAAATGGCCTTCTTGAGCACTTATACAATATGTCTACAATTCTCAGCCTCAAAGACCGTTTCGACTCGATAAGGAAAAGCCGATCATTTGGTCTCTTCCACAACCTGAACCCGGTAAGTAACTGCCAGAACACAATTGATGAAAGTGAAAGCAGCAAACACAGTCAAAGTCGCATGGCTACCGGTATCCTGTTCGACCAAATGACCCTTGCCGAACAAGTTGAATTGCTCTCCCGCGGATGTGCCGAAATCATCAGCAAAGAGGAACTTGCCGAAAAACTGGAAAAGAGCGCAAAGACCGGCAAACCTCTGCGAGTGAAGTTAGGAGTTGACCCAACCGTCCCACACGTCACATTGGGATGGGCGGTGGTCCTTCGAAAACTCCGCGCCTTTCAGGACCTGGGGCACATCGCCTGCCTCATCATCGGTGACTTTACGGCAATGATTGGCGACCCAAGCGGCAAGTCAAAAACTCGCCCTCAACTTTCGCGCGAACAAGTTCAAGAAAACGTAAAAGCAGTTGAAAACCAACTTTACAAAGTGTTGGACAAAAACAAAACGGAAATCTATTACAACGCCGATTGGCTTGGCAAAATGGGATTTTCGGATGTCATTCAATTATCGAGCCGAATCACCGTTGCAAGAATTTTGGAAAGAGACGATTTTCAAAATCGTCTTCAAGAGCAAAAACCGGTTGGATTGCACGAAATTTTGTATCCGCTTTGTCAAGGATATGACAGCGTTGCAATAAAATCTGATATTGAACTCGGTGGTAATGATCAAAAATTTAATAACTTGGTAGGAAGAAACCTGCAATCGCAATATGACCAAGAACCACAAGTCGTCATGCTAATGCCTCTTTTGGTCGGAACGGATGGCGTAGAAAAAATGTCTCAATCGCTGGGCAATTATGTGAGCGTCATTGACGAACCAAACGAAATGTTCGGGAAAACCATGTCCATTCCCGACAACTTAATCGAGTCATGGTTCACGCTTTGCACCGGCGTTTCCCTATCAGAAATCGACGCTATGAAATCCGAAATGGCAAGCGGAAATCTCAATCCGCGAGACGCAAAAAGAAAACTTGGAAAAGAGTTAGTAAAACAATATCATTCCAAAGAGGCAGCAGAAGCGGCGGACGAATACTTTGTGAACACCTTCTCAAAAAGAGAACAACCAATTGACGCACCGGATGCTTCCATTCCCGCAGATTGCATAAAAGATGGAAAAGTTTCGGTAGTTCATCTGCTTTCTTCGTTGCAACTGGTTGCATCAAACGGTGAGGCAAGACGACTCATAACAGGTGGCGGCGTTTCAATTGACGGCTTAAAAATCAATGACCCAACTGCAACCATCGAAAAACAGGAATTAATCGGAAAAGTATTAAGAGCCGGAAAACATAAATTCCGAACGCTAACCGACTAATTGTCTTCAACCAATCGGTCAAATTCGCCGCGATCTTTCGCTTTGAATCTTGCATCTTCAAGTGATACCAATCCATCGGCAACTAATTGCGCCAAAGATTGGTCAAGCGTTTGCATGCCCATTCTCGAACCGGTTTGCACGATTGAACTAATTTGATACGTTTTGTTTTCACGAATCAAATTACGGACCGCACCCACCGCGTTCAAGGTTTCATAGGCGGCAACGCGACCGCGACCGTCTTTTCGCTTGACCAGCGTTTGAGAAATAACGCCAACTAAGTTTACAGACAATTGCATTCGAACTTGTTGTTGCTGGTGAATCGGAAAAACGTCAATAATTCGGTCAACCGTTTGAACAGCATCAACCGTGTGCAACGTACCGAAGACCAAGTGTCCGGTTTCGGCTGCTGTTATCGCTAACTGGATGGTTTCCAAATCGCGCATTTCGCCAACCAAAATAACGTCCGGGTCTTGGCGCAAAACGTATTTCAGTGCGTTTGCAAAACTGAGAGTATCAAAATCCAATTCGCGTTGACGAATCACGCTTAACTTGTCTTCATGAATAAATTCAATCGGGTCTTCAACGGTAACAATGTGCTGAGCCATGTACCGATTGATATGGTCAATGCATGCCGCCTGCGTTGTGGATTTTCCACTCCCTGCAGGTCCGGTTACCAAAACCAAACCTCTTGGGCGCTCAGTAAATGAAGTAACGATTGGCGGCAATCGAAGCCCAGCCATGGTTTGAATTTCCAACGGAATTACACGAAACGCCGCTTGGACATAACCCCGCTGTTGATAAATGTTGCCTCGAAATCGAGATAATCCTTTAACTTCGTAAGCAAAATCTAATTCAAGTTCTTTGTCGAATTTTTTCTTTTGTTGTTCACTTACAACTTGGAAAATCTCTTCTTTTGCCTGCTCCGGCGAAAACGGTTCTTCACCGTCAATCGCCATCAATTCGCCATGAATTCGAATGTAAGGCGGAGTACCCGCCTTAATGTGAAGGTCTGAACCCTCTAACTCAAGGGTTTTGCGAAGAAGTTTGTCGACCCTACCCACTTGCGGCTTCTCCGTCCAATCCTTGATTCATCGCTCGGCGTTGGAATTCCGCCGGTGCTTGGCTTTTTGCCAATGCGTTTTCGTAATCAATAACGCCATCTTTTAACAACTTTAATAGATGATTGTCAAGCGACTGCATTCCATGTTCCGCGCCGGTTTGAATATCTAAATAAAGTTGGTGGGTTTTTCCGTCTCTTACCAAATTTCGAACTGATGTTGTTGCGACCAACACTTCGAAAGCACCGACTCGACCATTGCCATCTTTGGTTGGCAACAACGTTTGGCTGACAACCGCTTGCAACGTAACGGAAAGTTGAGTCCGAATTTGTGCTTGTTGGTCCGGCTCAAAAACGTCAACAATTCGGTCAATCGTTTGTGCTGCGTCAACGGTATGCAAAGTAGATAAAACCAAGTGTCCGGTTTCTGCTGCCGTGATTGCGAGTTGGATAGTTTCCAAATCTCGCATTTCGCCAACGAGAATGACATCCGGATTTTGTCGCATGACATGCTTTAGTGCATCGGCAAAACTGTGTGTATCCACTCCTAACTCGCGCTGGTTAATCACGCTAACTTTGTCATGGTGCATATATTCAATCGGGTCTTCGATTGTCATGATATGCAGTTTTCGATTGACGTTGATGTGATTTACCATTGCAGCCAGAGTTGTGGATTTTCCGGAACCGGTTGGTCCGGTTACAAGAATTAATCCTCTGGGCAAAAGCGAAATTTTTTCCGTAACTTTTGGCAGGCCTAATTCTTCAATCGTGCGAATCTTAAATGGAATGACACGAAACACAGCACCCAGTTCGCCGCGGCTCCAAAACATATTCACGCGGAAACGGCTCAAACCTTCCACTTGATAAGACAAATCAAGTTCTTTGAAATTTTCTAACCTTGCCCAACGCTCTTCGCTTAAGATGCTTCCCAGCAGTTCGTGGGTTTCTTCCGGCGACAAGGCGGGATAACCGGTTTTTGTCAAAGCACCGTGAATTCTCATCACGGGCGGCAACCCAGCCTTTATGTGCAGGTCACTCGCTTCTTTGCTTACGAGTTCCCGCAGGAGATCGTCTATTTGGATAGGCATTCCTTAGCGTCGGAGCAATTGCCTGAGTTCAGAAACGATGCCGGCATAATTGATTGCCACATCTTCACTGATGACTCCCGCCTTAACGTATTTGACCAAACTCTGGTTCATGGTTTGCATTCCCCAGAAGTGACCTTCGCTAATTGCGTGATACAGTTCTCCGAAGTGACCGTCTTCAATCAATTTTGAAACGGTCGGCGTACACACCATAACTTCACAAGCACAAACCCTGCCATTTCCATCTGCTCTCGGTACCAGTTTTTGAGAGATGACCGCCCTAAGCGAACCCGCCAAGCGCATACAAAGGTGATTCTTTTCATGCGGAGGGAACATGTTTACAATACGGTCGAGCGTCTCGGCGCATGAAGGGGTGTGGACGGTTGAGAAAACCAAGTGGCCGGTTTCGCCGGCTTGGAGCGAAACGTTCATTGTTTCCGGGTCTCGCATCTCACCCACGAGAATAACGTCCGGGGCTTCTCGAAGAACGGCTCTCATTGCCGTAAAGAAGTCCTTTGTGTCTATGTGAATTTCTCTTTGGCTCATGTAAGCCAATTTGTCCGAGTGAATGAATTCCAATGGGTCTTCGATGGTAACGATGTGTGCTTGGCGTTGGCGATTGATGAGGTCAAGCAATGCAGCCAAAGAAGTTGTTTTGCCGCAACCCGTAGGCCCGGTGAACAGAATCAGACCTTGCCGGTGTTTCGTAAGTTCTCCCAAAACGGGTGGAAGCCCGAGTTGTTCGATGCTCAAAATCTCAATTGGAATCAGCCGAAAGACGCCTGCGGCAGTTCCCTTTTGGTGATAAAGGTTTGCCCGAATGCGCATCTTATCCCCAACCGCAAACGCCAAGTCCATTTCGTAGGTGTCTTCAAACGTGGCTAACTGTTTGGGTGTCATGGTGCTGTTGACCAATCGTTGAGCATCCTGCTCAGTCATGACTTCCCAGTCGCCGGGCAACGGCTTTACCAAAGCGTGTTGCCGCATTTTGGGCACCGAATTCGCCTTAATGAATAAGTCCGAAGCCTTTTCGTCGTAGGCAATTTCTAATAGTTCGTGAAGGGTCGCGTTTGCGATTTTCGACATGCAGTCCTCTACCTCTTTTTCGTTCCGCGTCCCTTCGAGTGAGTTGGGCGCGGTCGCAGGGCAAAGTATACCAAGACCCCTGTGAGAATGGCCGCACCGGCAACCCAAGCCAAGAGCGGGTTCCAAGTTCGGTTGTTAGACGGAGTTTGGGTCAATTTTGTTTGCTGACCCAGCGTTTCGGGAATGTCAATTTTTAACGGGTCTTGGGAAGTCAGCTCGACCCTGTATTCGATGAGTCGAAGATTCGAGTCATATTGTCCTGTGACTTTCGCTCCATTTGCATCGGCTGAGTTAATCGTTACTCCCTTAATCGGTTTCATGCCTTCGAACATGATGACGAGCGAGTCAATTTCATAAGGTAATTTGACACCCGCAAAAGCTTTGACCAAAGGGTTGAGTCGAAAAATCCCTTGATAAGGATCTGCAATTCCATCGGTTGCAAAAAAAGCACCCAGAATTTTCATTTCTTTTCCGCCCGGTCCACTTCCGGTTCCTGAAACTGAAATTTGCAAACCGCGCGCTTCACTTTTTAGGTTGTCCGCAATTTTCAAACATTGTGCTTCCAATAATTCAGGAGGGTATTTTTCGGCAACCATTTGTATCCAAACATAATCTGCACCGGTGGGTGCTTTTTTCACTCTAATCACAACATCCGGTCTGGTAAATCCTTGCTGTGCGAACATGCATTGACAAACCAAAAGAAAAAGGAACGTTGTTAGCAACCGAATTTTCATGCCGAAAGACCTTCAAGAATTTTGATTCCGTCAGTACTACCGAGCATGAGCGACGTCGCTCTTTCCGGATGAGGCATCATCCCCAACACGTTTCCCTTTTTGTTCGTTATTCCGGCGATATTGGACATTGCTCCGTTAGGATTATGGTTTTCCGAAAGATCTCCTTGAAAACTGCAATATTTGAACGCAATTCTGCCTTCCATTTCCAGTTCTTGAATTACGTTTTCATCCGCAACGTATCTACCCTCGTTATGTGCGATTGGAATTTTCACAACTTTTTCTATGTCCTTCGCCCAGATAGATGAATTGCACGCTTTTAAGAAAACATCTTTGCAAATAAACTTCTGC
>CAZJKW010000030.1:0-19841 GCA_964546835.1 uncultured Fimbriimonadales bacterium | reverse complement strand
CCAAGTTAGCGGATTCGGTGCCGCCGGAAGTAAATACAACTTCGCCGGACAAACTTCCAAGTAAATTTGCAATCGAATCTCTGGTTTGATCAATTTCAATGCGGGCTCGCCGTGACCCTTCATATACCGCACTCGGATTGTAAAAATTTTCAGCAAGCCAGGGCCGCATGGCTTCAAAAACCAAAGGGTCCAATGGCGTTGTTGCAGCGTTATCCAAATAAACGCGAGTCACAAACTCATTTTGACTTGAGTTTGGAACTCTTGTCCGATCGAACCGAGTCAATTCCAAGAATCGGCGCAATCGTAACTTGGATCGGCGATGCACCGATCTCACCTGCGGAGCCGGTTACGGCTTCCTCTTTCCACTTGTACGGAAGTAACACGGTTACTCTTCGGTTAGAAAAATGGGTTGGGTTGTTCTTGACTTTTAACTTTCGGGAAGCAAATCCTCGAATCGCCAAAATCTGCTCTTCCTTAACTCCTGCACTTCGCAACAAGTCGTTCGTTGCTTGTGCGCGGTCTTGCGACAGATCCCAATTGTCGTAACTCGAGCCCGCGCTGAACTGAGCCGCATCGGTGTGTCCGTCAACTACAATTTTTCTTTTTGTGGATGCAATAAGTTTTCCTACTTTGTAAAAAAGTTTTTTTGCAATCGGACGGAGTTCTGCACTGCCGGATTCAAAGAAAACAGATCCGGCTCCTTCCATTGCTTCAATCACAAGACCTTCTTCGGTTGCTCGTATTTCAACGTTCTTTTCAACGGATTGAAGTTGTTCATCTTGCTGAATCGTTTGTTCAATTTCGGATTTAATTTCGTCCAGCGATTCAATATCTTCAGACTTAGATTTCACTTCAACAGCGGACGCTTTTCCGTCAACCGAATCACCTTTCGGATTTTGTAAAACGGTTTCAAGCGTGTTACCTTCCGCCTTTTTCATGAAGTTAAACGGGTCATTAAAATATCCGGCGATTGCACTCCGAGTCTCCTGGTCCAACCCCAAAATCCACATCACCAAGAAGAACGCCATCATCGCCGTCATAAAGTCGGCAAATGCGACTTTCCACGAGCCGCCGTGATGTCCCGCGGCACTCTTCTTAATTTTCTTAATGATAATTGGTGCCTTATCGGCCACGAATTATGCGGCCTCCTTCTTTTCGCGAACACTTGCTTCCATTTCGCTAAATCCGGGGCGATAATGCGGCTCAATATTTCTTCGAGCAAATTCAACGCAAGTTATCGGGCTTTCGCCGCGCGCAAAACTAAACAGTGCATAGCGAATGCAATGCAAGAACTGTATTTCTTGCGCATTCCGGGCGGCAAGCGAAGAAGCGAGGGGTCCAAAAATGCCGTAAGCAAAAAGGACTCCAAGCATGGTTCCGACAAGTGCCGCCGCAACGTGCGCACCAATCGCCGCCGGGTCACCGCCAATCGAGCCCATCGTCACGATAACACCAAGAACCGCCGCAACAATTCCAAATCCCGGCATGGCATCGCCGGTTGTTTGAATGATGTGAGCGCAGTGAGATCGCTCCTCTTTGTAAACCTCAATGTCAATCTCCATCATTTCCATCAAGTCGTGCGGGCTAACGGCTCCGGTCAGAACGACTTTCGTTGTGTCCGACATAAACGCAAGCGCGCTTTCGTTTGCAAGCAGTTCCGGGCATCGCTTGAAAATCTCGCTTTCATGTGGTTTCTCAACATGCGGCTCCAAAACCAACAGGCCGTCGCGCCTCGCCTGGTTAAACATTGCAAACATCATCTTCAGAAGCGACATGTAAGCCGCCTTGTTGTAAGCGGTTGGCTTCATCAGCCCCATCACTTCTTTGAATAACTTCCCGATGATGGAAGGTGGGTTACTTACCAAAATTGAACCGGTTGCTGCACCCAAAATCACCACGTATTCGGCGATTTGAATGAGAACGCCGACTTTGCCGCCGGCCATGATAAAGCCGCCGATCACCGCTCCAAGGACAACCACCAACCCAATAATCAACTGGGTTCACCCCAAAAAACCTGTCTCACTAAGTTAGATATTCGGCATCCCACGCCTCAATCCGCACGGTCAATGGCTACGTTTTGTAACCGAATATGGCTCTTTTATGAGTAGTTAAGGGTTCAGTTGCTTCCGTGATTACCGCTGCCTGTAAGCGTCAATTCTCAAGAAGTCCATCCCCCAGTATTTTTACCAGTTCTTCAAAATCATCCTTGACAAATGGCTCTGCCGAGACCTATAGAGTGGTTGACGTGAAAAATCGTCAATTGCGTACTTGATGCGACGAGAGGGCTGAAATGCCCTATTGCCACTTCGACAGTAAAAAAGCGCTCGATAGAGGTTAAGTGGAGTGAACCACCGGCAGCGGGCGGCGTCCATTCGGCTGATGATAACTGCTTTGGTTGCATTTCTCTTACCCGGTGCTTCGGCGCCTTCCACTCAGTCGTTTGATGTCGAAAATCAAAAGCGGACTGCCATTGTGTATTCACCCGCCGACAAGAGCAAGGCGGCGCCTGTCGTTTTCGTTTTTCACGGGCACGGCGGAACTTCGGGCAGTTCGGTTCGTAAGTTCAAAATTCATTCCGAATGGCCTGAGGCGATTGTCATCTATCCCCAGGGACTCCCTTCCCGTGGAATCACAGACCCGGAAGGTAAGAAACCCGGCTGGCAGAAGCGCGCCGGAGAGTTGGGTGACCGAGACCTTAAGTTTTTTGACAAGATGCTGGACTGGGTGAAGAAAAACTATAACGTTGATGGTAAGCGTGTTTATGCCTGTGGCCATTCGAATGGTGGGTCATTTACTTATGTTCTTTGGGGAAATCGAGGCGATCTGCTTGCCGCGGTCGCGCCTTCGGCGTCAGTTTTTGGGGTCAATTTAAGAGGAGCGAAGCCGTTGCATGCGCTGATTATCGCTGGGACGGAAGATGAGTTGGTGCGATTTGAACAACAAGAGCGGACCATCGGTTGGGTGAAGTCGTTGAATCAGGTTTCTGACGAGCCAAAAGCACTGGGCAACGGTATCGTGGCGTACCGAGGGACCCGAGAATTGTGGACCTATATCTACAAGGGCTCCCATACCATGCCAGATATTGCCGGCTCGCTCATGGTGCGATTTTTTAAGAGCCACTCAAAGTCGTAACGGGTTCTGGCAAAATGCCAGCACATGAAAATCCTTGTCGCGGATAAATTTGAGAAATCCGGCCTTGAGGGGCTGCAGGCCTGTGGGTTTGAGGTTCTGTTTCAACCGGACCTTAAAGATGATTCCTTAGCCAAAGCGATTGAAGACGAAAAACCGGAGGGGTTGATTGTTCGCTCGACGGTCGTTGAAGCGCGCCATTTGGGAGATTCTCTGAAACTGATAGTTCGCGCCGGTGCGGGTTACAACAACATTGACGTTAAAGCCGCTGCGGAAAAAGGGATTAAAGTTTCAAATTGTCCGGGGAAAAACTCTCACGCCGTTGCCGAACTTGCCATTGGTTTGATGATTGCGATTGACCGGAGGATTCCCGACAACGTTAGCGAGCTTCGCGCAGGCCATTGGAATAAAAAAGAGTTCAGCAAAGCAAAGGGACTTTATGGAATGACGCTGGGAATCATCGGTATGGGAAACATTGGAGCCGACGTTTCAAAAGTCGCAAGAGCCATGGGAATGAAAGTGATGGCGCTGAGTTTGCACGTTGGACAAGAAGGCGCGAAAGCGCTTGGGATTCAACTTGCAAAAGATGCGATTGAATTGGCAAAGAGTTGCGATGTTGTTTCTGTGCATTGCGCACTTAATTCAGACACTCGCGGAATGTTAAACGGGGCATTTTTTGAGGCGATGAAACCGGGTGCCTATTTTATCAACACGAGTCGGGCAGAAGTTTTGGACCAATCTGCATTAGAAAACGCCATCGCAACAAAAGGCATTCGCGCAGGTTTGGATGTTTTTGATGGAGAACCGGATACGGGTGAAGCGGAATACAACGGAAGTTTGAGAAATAATCCGATGGTTTATTGCACGCATCACATTGGAGCGAGTACGGAGCAAGCACAAGAAGCCGTTGCCGCAGAGACCGTTCGCATATTTCAAGTTTTTGCAAAAACCGGAATTGCCGAGAACGCCGTAAATTAATGGCTCGAATTGGATTTGTTGGTTTAGGAGTGATGGGCTTGCCTATGGCGGGTCACTTATTAAATGCGAAGCATGATTTGACTGTTTGGAATCGCACCCAATCTAAATGTGATCTGCTGGTTTCAAAAGGTGCAAAAAAATCACAAGATTTGGCGACTTTGTCTGCGAATTGCGACATTGTTTTTGTTTGCGTTTCGAAATCAGAAGATGTTTTGGAAGTTTGCGATGCTTTAATCCATGCAAATCCGGAATTGCTAATTGTGGACCATTCGACAATTGAGCCGAACGTTGCTGTGCAAATTGCATCTCGTTGCAAGTTTGTGGACGCACCGGTGACCGGCGGCGAAAAGGGTGCAATTGCGGGAACTTTGACGATTTTTTGCGGTGGAAATGAGACTGATATTCAAATGGCATTGCCGTATTTGTTGGCTTACGGAAAAAACGTTCAACGAGTTGGAAAATCGGGATCGGGGCAGTTGATGAAAATGGCTAATCAGATTTCGGTTGCCGTGAGTGTTTTAGGAATGGCTGAGTGCTTGGTGTTTTGTGAAAAATCGGGATTGGATTTGAAGCAATCCATTGAACTAATTGGAAGCGGTGCCGGAAGCAGCTGGTCATTGCTTAATTACGGGCCGAAAGTTTGCGAGAAGGATTGGACTCCGGGATTTGCAGTTGATTTACAACAAAAAGATTTGAAATATGCACTGGATGCGGCGATGCAAGCAGGAGTTTGTTTGCCGGGAACCGCGTTGACACACCAACTTTTTGCGGCATTGCAAAATGCAGGAAGAGGAAGCGACGCCACACCCGCATTGTTTGAAGTCATTGAGAATTTATCCGGAAAACTGAAATGAAAAATGCGGTTGAGATGACCGGAATAACCAAGCGGTTTGGCACAAACGAAGCTAATTCAAATGTTTCAGTAAGTATAAAGCAAGGTTCCATACACGCAATTATTGGAGAGAATGGGGCCGGAAAAACAACGTTGATGCGTGTGCTTTATGGGCTTATAAGTCCTGATTCCGGCAGTATTAATGTTTTTGGCAACGTGGTTCATTTTAAGAATCCTAATGACGCTATCCGTGTTGGAATTGGCATGGTTAGCCAGCATTACTCAATTATTCCGGAGTTATCGTGTATTGATAATTTGATTCTTGGTGCGGAAGGTGATTTTTTGATTAACCGTGAATCCGCGATTCACAAAGCAAATGAGATTGCAACTCAGATGGGTTTTTCATTTGAATGGAATTCATTGGCTGAGACACTTAGTCCCGCGGGTGCGCAAAAACTTGAAATCCTAAAACTGTTGTGGCGGAAGGCAGAAATTTTGATTTTGGATGAGCCGACCGCGATGCTTGCACCGGAAGATTCTGAATTGTTGTTTGAGAAGTTAAGAATTCTGTCCGGTCAAGGGAAAACCGTAATTTTGGTCACGCACCGATTGATTGAGGTTATTGAACATTGTGACCGAGCGACGATTATGAGAGCCGGAAAAGTCGTTGGTGAAATTGAATCCAAAGACGCTTCGATTGAAAAACTTGCAGCGCTGATTGTTGGAGATGAATCATTTAGCGTGGATGGCGGAATCAGAAATAGATTAAATGAGAATGTACCGCTGTTGGAAATTAGGAATTTGACTGTGCTTGGTGACAAGAAAAACATTGCCGTAAATCAACTGAGTTTAACGATTCACAAAAATGAAATTGTTGGCATTGCGGGAGTAGATGGCAGCGGGCAAAGAGAGTTGTTTCAAGCGATTTTGGGAATTCGAAAATACGAGGGATCTATCAAACTTAATGGTAGTGAAATCGCAAACCAATCCGTTAAAGAGCGAATTAAATGCGGAATCAAAATCGTTCCTGAAGATAGGCATCTTGAGGCCGTTATTGATGAATGGAGTCTAAAGGAAAACGCAATTTTGGGTTCACAGTTTTTGGAGCCGGTTTCAAGCGGAGTTTTTTTGAGTGACAAAGAATCAGACCAGCGAACAAAGCGAATCATCCAACAATTCAACACGATATGTTCGGGTCCAAACGCAATCATGCGAAGTCTGAGCGGAGGGAATCAGCAAAGATTTGGTTTGGGGAGGTCACTTGAAGATAATCCGTGCTTGTTGCTTGCTTTTCAACCCACGAGGGGGCTTGATATTCGGGGCACACAACAAGTTTATGGTTTTTTGAGAGAAAAAAGTGCAAGTGAAGATTTTAGTGTGATTGTTATTAGTTTTGATTTAGATGAACTCCTTGAAAACTGCGATCGAATCTTAGTGATTTATGACGGTGTTGTATCTGAACCTGCAGAATCGGATGCAAAGAATCGTCAAGTGATAGGGAAACTCATGACTGGGGTGACATTGCATTGAATCGAAAGTCATTGCGCTTTTTCCTTGTTATTGCTGCGGCTGTTGGTTTGCTGTTGTTACTGTTTCAACTGGCGGGTGTTAAGCCATTTAACATTGTCAAAAGTTTTGCTGAAGGCATCAGCGGATATCATTTTGAACGCGGTGAGTTTTTGGGATGGGGGTTTATTTCGGAGGTCTTCCGTCGAGCAACTCCATTAATCATTACTGGTTTAGGCGTGTTTTTAGCATTGCAAGCAGGACTGTTTAATATCGGTGCTGAGGGCCAGTTAAAAGTAGGTGGAATTGTCGCAGCGGCAGTTTGTTTGTACTTTGGAGTTGACGGGATTCCGGGATTGCTTCTTGCTGTTTTATTGGGTGCCATTGCCGGAATGTTGTGGGCAATGCCTGCCGGGCTGTTAAAAGTTTGGCGTGGCGGGCATGAAGTTATTTCAACAATTATGTTGAACAATATTGCCGGTCATTTGGCAACTTTTTTGATAGCCGGACCGATGTTGGGGATTAAAGGAGGAGATCCATCCACGGCGCAAATTTCTGATTCGATTCGGTTATTACCCATGGGTACAGAGGGCAAAACGTTGGTGATTTATCACGGGCTTTTAATTGGAATTGCTTTGTGTATTGGAGTCGCGTGGTGGTTGTTTAAGACTCCAAAAGGTTTTGAATTACGAACTTGTGGTGCGAATCCGGTGGCATCTCTGTTTGCCGGAGTAAAAGTGAAAACGGTGACGTTTGGCGCGATGGCGGCAAGTGGCGCCATCGCAGGACTTGCCGGAGCCATTCATTTGGTTGGCCAAGAGGGACGTTACAGCGAAGGTTTTTCTCCCGGCTTTGGTTTCGATTCTTTGGGGGTTGCATTACTCGCCGGACGTTCGCCGATAGGTGTGATTCCCGCTGCGTTGTTATTTGCAGCAATTGACCAAGGAGCGGTAAGGGCGCAGGTTTCGGAAGGGCTTCCGAAGGAAGTTTCGGCGGTAATTCAGGGATTGGTCATTTTGATTTTTGCTTTGTATCGGTATCGAAGAGAGGTCGGTGAATGAACGATATTATTGAAGCGACCCTTCGGCTTGCAGGACCTCTTATTCTTGCCGCTATGGCAGGGCTATTGAGCGAAAGAAGTGGAATCATTAACATTGCTCTGGAAGGAAAGATGCTTGCTGCTGCAGCTGCAGCCGCAATGGTTAGTGCATTAACGCTCAATCCGTTTTTGGGCTTGATTGCGGGTGTTATCGCTTCTTCTCTTTTTTCAATGCTCCATGGCATGTTGACGATTGGATTCAAAGTTGACCACGTCGTTAGCGGAATGGCGATTAACGCATTATCTTTTGGCATTACGGGCTTTGCTGCAAAACTCGCTGCCAACAACGAGATGAAGCAGCAGTTTGACTCGCTTCCGCAGAGCGGATACATTGCGATTGCGATAATTTCGGCGCCAATGATTTGGTACTTCCTGTCCAAAACTCGCCCCGGGTTGCGGCTTAACGCGGTTGGAAATGACCCAAACAAGGCGGTGGAAATGGGAGTTTCGCCTACCCGGACTCGATTTGGAGCGTTGTTTGGTTGCGGTGTCCTTTGTGGGCTTGCCGGAGTGATGTTGGTCTCTCAGCCGGAGCAATTCAGTTCCGGAATGACTGCCGGCAAGGGGTTTATTGCTTTGGCTGCGCTCATTCTTGGTTCATGGCGGCCAATCCAAACGATGGTAGCGGGGCTTGCGTTTGGGCTATTCGATGCGTTGCAACTTCGGTTGCAGGGCCAGGAACTGTTCGGCGTTGCGGTGCCGAGCCAATTCTGGGCTTCATTGCCTTACGTATTGACTCTTATTGCCTTGGCAGGTTTTTTGGGTCGAAGTCGACCACCGGCTGCTCTTGGTCGTTAGATTGAGCAAATGGCGATAGCGTCTACTTCAATCAGGGCGTCTTTGGGAAGTCTTGAGACTTCAATGGTTGACCTCGCCGGAGGTTCTCCTCCAACCATTTCACCATAGATATCGTTGACAATGGTGAAGTGTTCCAGGTTCTTTAGGTAGATGGTCGTTTTAACAATGTTCCAGGGAGTCAAGTTCATTGAATCCAGCAATAGTCGAATATTCAGGATGACTTGCCGGGTTTGTTCCTCGATTGTAGGGCCGGCGAAAGTGCCATCCGGTCTTGTCCCTAAGATTCCGCTCGTGAACATAAATTTTCCACTGGCGACAACTGAGTGAGAATAGGGTCCGATGGCAGCGGGTAAACGATTAGTATTATGAATGTGGCGCTCCATGCTCGCCTCCTTAGTATGTTGGACTACTTCGATTACCAAAAGGTTTTTCCTGCTATTAGTTATGATTTGGGATTAGAAAGCCGTAGAATAGAACTATGCTTCGTCCCGGCAGTGCGGCATTTACCTACTTTTCAGTTGCAATTGTCTGCTTACTGATGTCGGTGTTTTTTGGTATGCGGATGCCTTTGGTTGGGACGATTTTTGCGCTGGGCACTCTTTATTTTGCGGGGCGCGGAGTTTGGGCGATGAAAGAAGACCCTTATGACCTTAGGGCATTGCGAAAATTAGAAGAGACGAAAGAATTCAGTCCGATTGAGGAAAGTGAATTTCAATCAAAGTATTGCCCGCATTGTGATATTGCGTATCCTGCAAACAGCCCGATTTGTCCTGAGTGCGGTCGTCTTGGTGCTGAAAATTAAATAATCGCCAGCTGTTTTCCTACTTTTTCAAAAGCGTTAAGAGCAAATTGTAAATCTTCACTTGAATGCGCGGCACTTGGCATTGTTCGAATTCTTGCTTTTCCTTTTGCAACCGTGGGATAACAAATGGAAAGCGCATAAACGCCTTCGTCCCAAAGCATTTTTTCCATTTTTGTTGCAGTTTCTTCGCTTCCACAATAGACAGGTGTGATAGGAGTTTCGCTGCCCATTGTGTCAAATCCTAATTGAGTCAGTTGATTTTTCCACCAATTTGAATTTTCCCAAAGTTTATTCATGGGTTCTGGGTCGGTTTCCATGATTTCAAGTGCTGCGATTAAGGCAGCCGCAACTGATGGCGGTAATGCCGTGCTGAATAAATATGGCCTTCCACGATTTATCAGCCAATCTTTTAACAACGCCGAGCCAGCGATATAACCGCCGACAACACCCAGTGCTTTGCTTAATGTTCCGAGTTGGATGTCAACTCGGCCATATAAATCAAAGTGAGAAGTCGTACCTGCTCCATTTTTTCCCAACACTCCGCTTGCATGCGCATCGTCAACCATTACGAATGCATCATATTTTTCTGCTAATGCAACAATATCAGGTAATGGAGCAATGTCGCCATCCATTGAGAACACACCATCCGTAATAATCATTCGTTTCTTAAAATTTTGTGCCTTTTTCAAGATATCTTCAAGGTGGTTCATGTTTTTATGTTCATAAACCCAACCTTCAGATTTTCGATATTCTGCAGGAGAGAGTCGTACGCCATCAATAATGCTTGCATGATTTAGTTCATCACTAATCACAACATCTTCCTTTGTTAAAACAGCCGGAATGCAACCACTGTTTGCTGTGAACCCTGATGAAAAAACCAAAACGGCTTCAATGTTTTTGAATCGCGCTAGTTTTTCTTCGAGTTCGTCGTGAATGGTCATTGTTCCGCCAATCCAACGAACCGCTCCAGCACCGACGCCCCATTTTTCGATAGCATCGGTTGCGGCTTTTCGCACTTTCGGATGATTTGCCAAACCCAAATAGTTGTTTGAAGAAAAATTGACGACTTCTTTGCCGTTCATCTTGACTCGGCCACCAGCCGCAGATTCCAGAATTTTTGGTACTTTGTGGAGGTGTTGCGCCTTGAGGTCGTTTAACTGACCCGAAAGCCAAGATTGAAGGTTTGGATTCATTGGTGATGATTCTACCAACGGGTACGCTTTTTGCGTAAGGAGTTGCTATGGGTAAGTTTTCAAGAAGAGAGTTTTTGGGCTCTGCAGCCGTTGTTTCGGGAATCGGATTGACAGGGCTTGCAAAGGCATTACAAGGATTCGAATTGCCAAAACGGCCAGACGTTTTAATTCCAACGTTACCAAAGAAAGTATCGAATACAGAGCGTGTTGGAATTTCAATGAAGACACATGAAGCCCACCAAAAATTGTGGCAAGGGTATGCAAGAAAAGTTAACGAAATTCATTCTCTACTTTCGCAACGGGTAGCCAATCCGGGAAACGCGAATCAGATATTTAGTGAGTTACGGAGCTTAAAAGTGGATTACACGTTTGCGTATCAGGGACTTATTAATCACAACATTTATTTTGATACGATTGGTGGAACAGGGGGAAGTCCGACGGGGAAAGTTGCTGAGTTAATTTCATCCGCTTATGGAAGCGTAGAAAACTGGTCGCTCGATTTTCGGGCAACCGGGATTGCGGCGCGTGGATGGGTTTATCTGGCATACGATCATGAAATGAAGCAGGTGTTTAATTATATTGGCGACGCACAGAATTCTTTTCCGATTTGGAATCACACTTGTATTTTGGCAATGGATGTTTATGAACATGCTTATTTTCTGGACTTCCAAGAGAAAAGAGCCAGTTATATTGATGCTTACTTGAAAGTGATTGATTGGGATGCCGTTAATCGTAGATTGAACCTATTGCAACCTTGATTGGAAGTTGGTCGTAAGGGGTAGAGATGGACAAGCGTTATCACGATAAAGACGTTCAAGAGATATTGACCAGGGCGGTTAGGATTGATTCTGTGAGAGGAAGTTCGACTCGTGAAGCCCTTGAAAAGGCCGCCGAAGAATTAGGTGTGTCGCCGGAATCCCTTGCTTTGGCAGAGGAGCAATGGGAAAAAGAAAAGTTAGAGCAAGAAGAATTCCTTGAGTTTGTTGCTTTTCAAAGACGCGGTTATTTTGCAAACCTCACGATGTTTCTGATTTTCATCCCGTTCTTTCTGTTTTTAGATTTGAATAAAGATGGCCAGTTGAATTGGGCGATGTACCCAATTTTCGGCTGGGGTTTTGGAATTGCCATGCATACCGTCGGATTTTTTTCACGAAAAAGTAAATGGTTTGAAGAGAAGTTTGAAGAATGGAAAACTGCTAAGAGAGAGGGAAAGTCCTTTCGCTCTTCTTGGGGTTGTTGAGTTCTAAACGACCACCAAACTTTCAGGCATCATTTGAGACGTTGCATTTCCGCCCACGATTGATTTGCCATTTTTAATAAAGTATTCGAATTCCTCGGGAAATGCTTTTAGCGCTCCGGCGATCGGCCATGCTGCTGCATCTCCAAGCCCGCAGAATGATCTTCCATCAATTTGCGAACATATTTCTTTTAATAATTCAATATCGTTCTGTTTTCCGCCGCCATTTCTTATTCGATCTAAAATTTGGAATAGCCAACTGGTGCCTTCTCTGCAGGGAGTACATTTGCCGCAAGATTCGCGTGCATAAAACTGAGCGGTTCGCCACATGAGTGTAACGATACATGTGTGCTCATTGAAAAACATACAACCTCCGGAGCCCACCATGCTTCCAACTTCGCCCATTTCTTCGTAACCAATGATTCCTTTTTCAGTTTGGCTTGCGGTCAAAATTGGAACCGAAGAACCGCCCGGAATGCATGCTTTCAATTTTCCGTCTTTCATTCCTCCGGAAAGCTCAAGCAATTCCATTAAACTGGTGCCAAACTCAATTTCATAATTTCCAGGCTGATTCACATGACCGCTTACGCTAAAGATTTTTGTGCCTCGTGAGTTTTTTGTGGATGCTCCCAGAGTTGCGTACCAATCTCCTCCGTTATTGATAATGTGAGGCGCACATGCATAAGTTTCAACGTTGTTAATTAATGTGGGCGAATCCCATAGACCTGAAATTGTTGGCAATGGTGCATGCGGAAATTTTAATCTTGGCATTCCTCGTTCACCCATTAAGCTGCTCATTAACGCGCTTTCTTCCCCGCATTCATAGCTGCCTGCGCCAAGATGAACATAAAAATCAAAATTCCATCCGGAACCTAAAATGTTTTTCCCCAAAAATCCTTTTTCATATGCTTCGTCAATTGCTTTTTTCATTGCGCGAGCGCAATCTACAAATTCTGCACGTATATAGATGAATCCCTTATCAGCATTAATCGCATAACCGGCAATAATCATTCCTTCCAAAACTTGATGAGGCGTATTCTCCATCAGTTCTTTGTCTTTAAAAGTTCCCGGCTCCCCTTCGTCTGCATTACAGAGAACGTAGTGAGTTTTTGTTTTTTCTTTCGGAATTCCATTCCACTTTATCCATGTTGGAAACCCGGCACCGCCACGACCTCGAAGACCGCTTTTTTTGACTTCGTCAATAACCGCTTGCCTGTCCATCTTCAGGGCTTTCTTTAGAGCCGAATATCCACCCTTTGCGATGTACCCATCCATGTTTGCAAAGTTCGGGTCTTTGGAATGTTCAAGCAAGAGCAGTCTCTCAGCCATAGGTCGCCCCATTATTCCACGTTGTGAGATTTACTTCCAGTTGTAAGAAGCAAAATGGGCCGGTGCAACTCTTTCCGCTTGAGATTCACCTGCCAATGTGAAGCCAAATCCAATTGGCGCGGGCATTAAATCGTCGTATCGCCCGTTGAATTGAGTTCCACCCCAACGGGTTCCGATAGCAATCAGTTCGAAGAAATAGAATTTGCTTTCTCTCAAACTGTATCGGGCTTTTCCGAGAAGTTGCAGATCCGTTCCTCGATTTTGAATTTTTGAAGACTTTACATCTGCATACCCTTGGACCGCCCAAACTCCAACTTCTTTCGTTCGCACTTGCCCTTCAAACTTTAGGATTACCATGTCTTCAAATCTGGCTGTAACTTCTGATGTCATCCAAGCAAGATTGATGGATGAATCCGGGATTGCGATGGTAGGCCCTCGCACTCCGTCAATTAGATGACATCTTGCCAGACGCCTTATCAAACTTTTTTCAACGAACGTTTTTGCGCCTACTTCCAAAAGTCCGGGTAGAAATTTTGGAACCTCACTTTTTTTGAACCAAGCATAATCTTGATTCCATGCGAGTCCTCTCCAGTCATCGGATTGATCATTGCGTGGCAGGTCTCGACAGTATTCTTTTAGGACTATGCCTCCGTCCGGATAAAACCTTTCTGTTCTAACGATTTCACCAGACGCCGGTCGCGGATTTTCTTTCATTAATCTTTCAGATTTTGACAACGAATTCCACTTGTTTATTGCTTGCTCAAGCATTTTTTGCATTTCTCGTGGATCGTTTGTGTTAATTGATGCAAGAAGTTTTCCTGAAGGGGTCAGACAGTAAGTTCCTTGCCTTGTATTGTCGGGAAAAGTTCTGCCGGCATAATGTCCTTCTTCAGCAATCTTTTGAAAGAGTTTGCATTCCGGATCGTTGCCATTTTGTAATCGCACGACCGCATCAGCCGTTGCGACAAATTGTTTGGTTAACTCTTGAATTTTTGAATCTGACCAAACGGACCGTCTGGCAATAACTCCGTTGTTTCACGTACATCCCAGTGGATGTCCATTCATGCACCAGAGCAAAACCGGTTTGTCTAAGTCTTGGCCTTTAACGATTCCTGCCCAAAGACTCGAATACCATTCGATGTCTTCAAACTTCGTTTCGCTTTTTGCGGGGAACAGGTAGTTTTTGTAGGACTCGTAACTACTGTCGTTTAATGACCCAAAAGGCAAAAACAAAAAAGTGCTGAACAAACTACCTATCACGATTGCCTCTATCCTCTGAATGAATTGATACCCTATTTATGGCCGGTTCCGAAAGGTCTTTATGCTGTCAATAAACTGTTTCTCGTACTTTTTGTATTCACTCTCTTCCGCGTTGCATATGAATCGCCAAGCATCATCGCCGTCTTTTAACATGGCGATTAATACTTTGACGCGACCTGCGGATCCAATTCTGATTCCCACAACATAAGATGCCAGTCCGGCACGGGTGGGAATCGTTCCCGATTCACTCGGCTCAACAATTTGTCCACTTTGAATCAATTCAATAACAATAGCTTTTGCCAAATCTTCGGTACTTTTTGCAGCAGAATGCCTTTCAACAAAAATAGAAATGTTTTCAGTTAAATTATCTTTTGAATTTTCAAGCGGACTGATCGCAGCAACCAAAGTTTCGCTCGAACGATTTTCCGTACGCCATCCCTTTGGAAATTGAATTCGAAAGCCATTTTTTGTATCAATATAAGTTCCGTCACTTGCTGGCTGCGGAAAAGATTCTTCAGACATTGCGGGAGTTTTATCTGGGAGATTGTCCTTTTCCGAAACTCCGCAACCTAATGCAGTCAAAATCAATAGAATAACCGCAGTCGCTCTCATTATTGGGATTATGACCGAGGGTAGACTGATGGTGCAAATGAGCCTTCCAATTGAGGAACTGACACCCAAACAAATCGTCGCGGAACTTGACAAATACATCGTTGGTCAGTCGGATGCAAAGCGCGCCGTCGCAATTGCGCTAAGAAATCGTTTTCGACGACAACAATTACCTTCAGAACAAAGGGATGATATCGTTCCAAAAAACATCCTGATGATTGGACCAACGGGAGTTGGAAAAACCGAAATAGCGCGGCGATTAGCGCAACTTGCAAGAGCACCTTTTGTAAAAGTAGAAGCAACAAAATTCACGGAGGTTGGGTACGTCGGAAGAGATGTGGATAGTATTATTCGTGACTTGGTGAGTGTTTCGGTTCGGATTGTTGAAAACGAAAAAATTGAAGAAGTTAAACCAAAAGCAGAAGTCGCAGCCATTGATAGAATTGTGGAACTAATTGTAAAGCCGCCGGTTGATTCTCATGCTTCGCATGATTTTGGACACAATATTTTTAAAGCGTTTGAACAGTTTTCAGGCAATGCGCAAACCGAACCGGTCGAGGAAATTGAAACAGAGACTGAATCGAACGACAAAGCACTTGAAGCATACGAAAGACAAAAAACGAAAGTCAGAAAACAGATTATTGAAGGATTGCGAGATGACGACATCGTAGAGATCGAAGTTGAAGAATCACACAATCCATTTTTGCAAGTTTTTTCACCGCAAGGAATGGAGGAAATGGGATTTGACCTTTCGGCACAGCTCAGCAACTCTTTTGGAAAGCAGCACGCAAGCAGAAAAACAACGGTGCGTGAAGCGAAACAAATTCTGATTGAAGAAGAAGCAAAAAAATTGATTGACCGCTCGGCATTGTCGCGAGAAGCGGTGCAACGGGCGGAGCAAACCGGAATTGTTTTTATTGATGAAATGGACAAAATCGCCGGTCGAGAAGGTGGTTCGGGTCCAGACGTTTCAAGAGAGGGTGTTCAGCGGGATTTGCTTCCAATTATTGAGGGTTCTACGGTGCAATCCAAATTCGGTCCTGTCAAAACGGACCACATTCTTTTTATTGGAGCCGGGGCATTTCACATGAGTAAACCAAGCGATTTAATTCCTGAATTGCAAGGAAGATTGCCAATTCGAGTTGAACTAACCGGATTAAAAGAAAACGATTTGAGGCGAATATTGACGGAACCGAAAAATGCACTGACAAAACAATACATTCAACTTCTGTCAGTTGAAGGCGTGCAGCTTGATTTTGCAGACAATGCAATCGGAGAAATTGCAAAGATGGCGCATGAAGTTAATGAAAAATCCGAAAACATCGGTGCGAGAAGATTGCATACTATTTTGGAGCGATTGCTTGACGATATCATGTTCAATGCACCAGAAATTGCTGATAAAAAAGTCAAGATAACCGACAAGTATGTTAGGGAAAAACTGCAAAACCTTGTCGAAGATATTGACTTGTCAAAATACATACTGTAATTAATGAATCAATTGGATTCAATTCGCATATCCATTTTCGCTGAACTGTTTTCAAGTGTTGCGACAGAGATGGGAAATGTTTTAGAACGTGCGTCATTATCCCCAAACATCAAAGAAAGAAAAGATTACAGTTGCGCCATTTTTAATTCTACCGGCGACTTGATAGCACAAGCAGCACACATACCGGTTCACCTTGGCGCAATGGAATCATTAATGAAACTTTGGCTATCAGATGGTCCAATCATCGAAACAGGGGAGCAATACATTTGTAATGATCCTTTTTTCGCCGGGACGCATTTGCCAGATATTTCTTTGCTTCAAGCAGTTGCAATTGATTCGAAAATTATCGGTTTCGTTGCATGTCGGGCACACCATGCGGATGTCGGAGGGAATTCTCCGGGAAGTATAGGTCCTGAAAAGTCAATTTTTGAAGAAGGCGTAATCATTTCTCCATCAAAGTATGACAGTGAAAGCATTAGCGAGTTTCTCAAAAGAGCCAGAAATACTTCGGAGCGATTAGGTGATTTGGAAGCGCAATCAGGCGCCATTCGAATTGGAGCAAAGCGTTTCAAGGAATTGTGGGAAAAACTTGGAAATCAAGCAGAAGAAATTATTCAAGAATGCTTAATTTACAGTCAGGTCGTTACAGACAAAACGTTAGCAAAAATTCCAATTGGTAAATATGGTGCGATTGATTATTTAGAAGATGTGCCCATGATTGGAGAAAATGCACAACTGAAACTAACCGTTACAAAAAGTGAAAGCGAGATCTGTTTTGACTTTTCCGGGTCCGAAAAGCAAGTCGAAATCGGAATAAATGCAACGGAAGCCGTTACTCGGTCTGCTTGTTACTATTTCATTCGATGTCTTGCTCCTGATGTGCCGACCAACGGTGGTTGTTGGAGAAATGTAAAAATCATCGCACCTGCCGGATCTATTTTAAATGCAACTTTTCCGGCACCGGTAGTTGCTGGAAATACAGAAACAAGCCAAAGAATCGTTGACTTAATTTTCCAAGCCCTCCAGCCAGGTTTACCTGACTTGATTCCTGCTTGTAGCCAAGGAACTATGAATAACCTGGCAATCGGGAATGATAAATGGGCTTACTATGAAACTATCGGCGGCGGAGCCGGAGCCGGACCAAACCGAGACGGCTTAAGCGGCATTCAAGTCCACATGACCAACACGTTAAATACCCCAATAGAAGTCATTGAACGTGAATACCCGCTTAGGGTGACGGAATATTCCATTCGACGAGGTTCCGGTGGAAACGGGCTCCATCGAGGAGGAGACGGCATTGTCCGCGAAATAGAGGTGCTTGAAAAGGGTCTTACCCTTACATTAATGACCGACAGAAGGCAATTTGGGCCTCCTGGCGCCAACGGTGGAAAAGCAGGCAAGCCGGGCCGAAATTTCCTGATTCGTGATGGCAAAAATATCGAATTGCCATCAAAAACAACGGTCGAATTACTTAATAAAGATAGAGTGAGAATTGAGACTCCAGGAGGGGGCGGATGGGGTACAATTTAAACCGCTAAAACTGGCTATTTGCGACCAACGCGGCGCGAAAACCGGTCCAAGGATGGCACTCAAAAATATGGCTGAAAAAAAACAAAAGTCTCCTGAAGTTGATGAGACAATTGCAACTACCGTAACAGCGAATTATAACGCAGACAACATTACAGTCCTCGAAGGATTAGAAGCCGTACGTCAAAGACCGTCAATGTATATCGGCGACACCGGTATTCGCGGTTTGCACCATCTTTTTAGCGAAGTTTTGGACAATTCAATTGATGAAGCACTTGCAGGTCATTGCACAGAAATTGTTTGTACATTACACAAAAATAACTCAGTTTCGATTACAGATAATGGACGAGGAATTCCGGTTGATATTAAAGAGCAATATGGAATTTCAGCATTACAATTGGTCATGTGCACATTGCATGCAGGTGGAAAATTTGATGAAGGTGGTGGTTATCACGTATCGGGCGGACTTCACGGCGTAGGCGTTTCGTGCGTAAATGCACTCTCCGAATGGTGCGAAGTTATCGTTGAAAGAGATGGAAAACAACATTATCAAAAATATGAACGTGGTGTTCCTGTCGCACCCGTAAAAGAAATTGGAAAAGCATTAGGCAGAGGCACCAAAACTCGGTGGATGGCAGACTCAACCATTTTTGAAAGCACCCATTATGAATCCAGAAGATTTAAAGAAAGAATTAGAGAATTGGCATATTTGAATCCAAATGTCAGTATTGAGTTTATCAATGAAAATGATCCGGAAGATAATGAAAAATTTCACTTTGAAACCGGAATCCGAGCATTGGTAGAAGACCTCAATTCAACGCGAGACGCAATTCATAAAGTGATTTATTTTAAGCGCGTTCGCGAAGGAATTGAAGTCGAATGTGCATTGCAGTATTCTCAAGATTACAAAGAAACTCTGCTCTTTTATGCAAACAACATTAACACCATTGAAGGTGGAACGCACGCATCCGGTGCAAAAACCGCGCTAACAAGAGTCATCAATTCTTACGCAAGAAAAATGAATTTGCTCAAAGAAAAAGAGGCAAATTTTATTGGTGATGATGTTCGAGGCGGATTAACCATGGTGCTTGCAGTGAAATTACATCGTCCAAAATTTGAGGGACAAACAAAAACAAAACTCGGAAACAGCGAAGTTGAAGGAATTGTGAACTCGGCAATGGGAGAAGCGCTTAGCGAATTTCTTGACGAAAACCCTCAAATCGCAAAACGAGTTGTGGAAAAAGCAGTTCTTGAACAAAGAGCGCGCGAAGCAGCGAGAAAAGCCGCAGAAGCCGTAAAAAGAAGTGGTGCCGTCGAAACGTACGGGCTCGCAGCAAAGTTGGCAGATTGTATTGAAAAAGACCCCACGAGAACCGAGTTATTTATTGTAGAAGGTGACTCTGCAGCTGGGCCTGCAAAAGGCGGACGTGACCGAAGATTTCAAGCGGTACTTCCGATTCGTGGAAAAATTCTAAATGTTGAAAGAGCAAGAATTGACAAAGCGTTAGACAACGTAGAAATCAAAGCGTTAATCTCTTCACTTGGCACGGGAATAGACATCGTTGTTGGTCGCGGGTCAGAAGATGAAGAAGCAAATGGCAACGGGCGCGAATCCTCATTTGACATCTCAAAAGCAAGGTACGGAAAAATCATCATCATGACAGACGCCGATGTTGATGGCGAACATATCCGAACCCTCTTGCTCACGTTTTTCTATCGTTACATGAAACCACTTCTCATCGAGGGGATGATTTATTTTGCAAAACCACCGCTTTTTTCAATTACGGCAGGCAAAGATGAACGATATTATGTTCACACCGAAGAAGAAAGAGACGAACTTATTAAGTCACTAAAAAAGAAAGATTGCAGAGTCACGAGATTTAAAGGTCTTGGCGAAATGAACGCGGAACAACTTGAAGAAACCGCAATGAACCCTGAAACTCGTGCTCTTGTTCAAGTCAAACTGGATCCAGAAGAAGAACTTGAAACAGAACTGATTTTTAGTCGGTTAATGGGCGACAAAGTTGAACCCAGACGAGAGTACATTGAGCGCCAC
>CAZJKW010000029.1:0-20640 GCA_964546835.1 uncultured Fimbriimonadales bacterium | reverse complement strand
CCACGTTGCCATCATCTCTGCTTCTTCTCTTCGTCGTGTGGTTCCAATAGCAAACTCGTCTCCACCGTACCGAACGAGTTGGTCGGTTTCCGGTTCGATTCCTGATTTCAAGGTTTGGGCGACCTCTCTCAAGACCCGATCTCCCACCAAATGACCGTGGCGTTTATTAAACACCCCGAAGTCGTTTAAGTCAAAGAAAAGGATCGTGATTTCTCTTCCTGCTTCGAGGTTCTGCACTCCCCAACTTCTCAATGCGTCGCTCCACGGAAGTTGTGTCAATGGATCATGGTTCCTTCCAATTTCCGAAAGCAAACTTTGTGCAGAGATGATGCCAAAAAACTGACCTTCGTTAACAACCGCGACTCTGGGTAAATCCAGCCGGCACATCAGCTCAGCAACTTGACGCAGCGAGGCATCCGGGGTCACCGATACAAGGTCATCCCGGACCAGCCCCGCAATGGGTTGATCTTCTTCGGCCCCAACTAAATCTTCAATATTTAGGACGCCGAGATATCTCTCACCTTTCAACACACCCAGCCCGGAAAGCCCGTGTCCTTTCATCATAATCAGAGCGGACTTAACTCGATGCTCGGGATTTACCCAAACGGGACAGAGATTCAAATCCCTGACCAGTTTCATATTTGGTGCAATGCCACCGATAGCAACTGTATCCTGTGGTTCTGGATTTGACGACGCCAAATCTGCCAGGTTTTCAATTTTTATGATGCGGCTTTCAGTGGGCATAAGGTGGAGATTCTCTCAATCGGCGGTTGATGAGAGACATCGAGCGTTCGTATCCTACGGTCAATGGACGTGCGCCACCTCGCAATGATTGCTCCGCTTCCTTCTGCATTTGAAAAGTCTCACCGGATGTGAGCCCAAAGTATTGGGCGACAAAAGGTTCAGGCAACTTGCCGTGGATCCTCAAAATTTGAACCGAAACCGACTTAGAAATATTTGGAAACTCGCGTTTTACTTTTAACGAAAGCCCTTGTGAGACACAATCAACCACAATCGCGCGCAAGTCAAATTCCTCGTTTTCTGTGAGAAATGGGCAGAGGGCTCCGGCTATCCGGATGGGCAAGTGAGGTCGAAGGTCAGGACCAATCGCAATTCTTAAACGATTTAGTGCCCCTTGAAGTGACCGACCATTGCCTTTGATGAGTCTGCAAACCAATCGAAGAGCATCTTCGCTTAACTCCATATTTTCGTTTTGAGCCATTGCTTTAAGAATAGAAAGTCGTTCTTCAAAAGTCGGCTCTTCCAACAAGGCGCACTGCCATCGGCGTTTGCTTTGAAGAACTTGTTTGACCACCAAGTCGTTCTTGTTTTCTCCTGAACAAAGGGTTGGTTTGTTTGCATGAACTCTGCGCTCGACTTCCATCGACAGTTTCTGAATGGAGCGCGGATGGTTCTTAAGTAAGTGAACATCATCAATCACTAACAAATCGCACGTTTGCAGACTTGAAATCCTGGCGGCTTGGTTTACTGAGACGAGTCTCACGTTGGCGTCGAAAGCTGCCGTTTCGGCGGCCGCCTTCAGTAAATGGGACTTACCCCAACCCGATGCGCCGCTGATAAATCCAAATGGAGCGGCGCCTCGGGCGAAGTTTTGGGCTAAGCGGAGAGCCGCCTGATTGGAACTTAAAGAAGCAAAACCTACAAATCCTGCTCGATGAGTATTTTTGGCTTCCTTAAAGTCCTTCATATTTCTCCCTCCTAGAGTTTTGAACCTCCGGCCTTCTCCCCAGATTGCCAGTAGAGTTACTTGGAAACAGTATTGACGGTAGGGAAACGGAGCGTCAAGATGAAGAAGATGCAGAATAAATTGTCTTTTCTTTTGTTTTCTTGCGTTTTCGCCGTTTTTTGTGCTGATGTTCTCGGGAATTGAATCTGAGTATCAGGTTTTCAACAAGGTACTAAAGGGCGTTAATAATTCAATTTTGCCCGGAAAGAGAAGTATGCTGGGCCAAACTTCATAAGTTTCTTTAGGAATTATGGCTAACTCTGCTGAAACATGACACTCCCTAAGTTTTTAGTTCATATTTTGTTGGAACTATCGTGTTTATGCGGAGTTACGGAGCAATCTTTTCCACAAGGTTTCCCCAAATTAGTGCTGAAAACCTACAAATGAACTGCCGATAACAAGAAAAGTGCTGACCGAACGGCGAGGTTATCGCCTATGCCGGTCACAGAACTGGAGGATATCTTTCAAATGAATCGGATTCTAAATAAGAAAAACAAGGGTTTTACTCTCGTTGAAATCATGATTGTCGTTTTGATCATTGGCATCTTGCTGGCGATCGCCGTTCCTAACTTTATTCGAGCAAGAGAAACATCAAGAACCAAATCTTGTGTTGCTAACCTTCGCCAAATTGACTCTGCAAAAGAACAATGGGCAATGGACACTCGAGCCGCAAATGGTGCTGCTTGTACTATGGCTGACTTGACCGGTGGCGCCAGTCCATATATCAAGAGCACGCCTGCATGTCCGAGTGGCGGAACCTACACCGTCGCAAACATCGGCAGCAATCCGACTTGCTCCATCGCAGGAACCCATATCCTGCCATAGGATTAACCGATCCATCAGTTCAAAGGGCAGCCGGTGGGTTGCCCTTTTGACTTTATGATTGAAACCCATTACTAATGCTGGGTTACTCGGAGCCTACGGATGGAAGAGCGAAAAGTGTGGGGCAAGAAGCCTCGAAAACAGGTTTTCCATTGGAGGAAATGAAATGAACCGTCTTATCAATCGCAAACGAAAGGGCTTCACCCTCGTTGAAATTATGATTGTCGTCTTGATCATTGGTATCTTGCTGGCAATCGCCGTTCCTAACTTCATTCGAGCAAGAGAAACATCAAGAACCAAATCTTGTGTTGCTAACCTTCGCCAAATTGACTCTGCAAAAGAACAATGGGCGATGGACACTCGAGCTGCGAATGGCGCTGCAGTAACCATGGCTGACTTGACAGGCGGCGCAAGCCCTTATATCAAGAGCACTCCTGATTGTCCGAGTGGCGGTACTTACACCGTTGGTAACGTCGGCACAAATCCGACTTGCTCAATCGCTGGAACACACATCCTGCCGTAGTCTGATTCAGTTATAAGCGTGGAGGCATATCATTGCCTCTACGCTTTTTAGTTTTGCTTTATAGTATAGGTGAATGTTGTTGGTGCTTCCAATAGCATTGGCGATAAGTCTTTCCCCGGCAAAAATTCCAATTTTCCTTCACGCAAATCAATAAAAAGCATTCCTGATTTCTCGTCATATTTCATCGAAAATTCTGTACCTCTAACACTGGCGACCGTTCCGGCCGTCAATATTCGAAAGCTTGGTGATTTTGGGCCTTTATCATCCTTTGTGTTATGCCGATAAATCAATTCACCAGTCATGATTCTAACGATGGCTCGTGAATAACCACCTTCCGGCGAAATTTCCTCAATTCTTAACGAAGTGCCAGGCTGCAAAATTAAGATTGCTCCGCTCGGTAGTTGAAAAACCGCTTTGCTATCAGGGTCTGTAGTAATTACCGAGTTTCTTCCCAAAATCATATCGGGTTTCAACGGAACATAATCCACTGCACCGTTTAATCTCACTTCCACATCACCTTCCACTTTAGTGGTTCTTAACGTTGTGGTTGGTTTGGAATCAATGCTCGGCGCAGTGTTGTTTGGTTGTGAGCCTCCAGTAACCACATCCGGTCTCATGTTGTAAGAAGCAGTCAAACGATTGAATTCGGATTTTTTTATTTTGGTCCTACGATATTGCACATAAATGCCTGCGCCATTACTCCACATAAAAGAAATTCCGGGAATTCCGGCACTCATTTTTGTGTCCCAAGTAATGGTCTGACTGAAAGAGCGTTTTCCGCTTGTCAAATCAAAATCTAATGTTGGCGATGTCCACGAATTGCTTAAATAATGCAATGTGACTTTGAGAGGACAGTACCAATCAGTCGGAACAGATGATCCATTTAAATAGAAATCCCACTTAGCACCGATAGCAATTGCCGGAGGCAATGGCGTAAATGTAATGGTCTTTGATTCACGTTGATTGTTGTCTTTTCTCCAGGGTTTTACCAAAAGTGTTCCGTTTTCTTTGTTCAAAATCAGTTCGTTGTTTGGGTCATTGGAACCAATTTGGTCAAACACAAACACGTCAATCATTTCGTCTTCGCTTGAATCCGCAACCTTGCCCGCTTTGAAAGTAACATCCATTGGATATTTTGTTTTCGGCGATAGCAGTGTCACCTTGACATCCATAAAATTTGTGCCCAAGATGTGCTTTCCATCAAGAGGTTGTTGGAATTTTTTTGCAAATGTATCGTTTCGTTTTGCATAACCTGCCACTTTTCCGGTTGAAGCGTAGAGTGTTCCCGTTACTTGATATTCTCCGTCATTTTTTGTAGCTTCCAATCCGTCGTTAACTTTAATCACACCGGATAACGTAAAGTTTCCGGTCTTTCCCGGTCGGCTCGCTGTTACATTAAGAGTAAAGTCGAAGCGATTCGCTTCATTAGTGTGCACTCCAATAAATTTTAATGTTTCACTTAGTAAGCTACAACACAAACTAAGGGTCAAAAAAACAAAAAAGCACTTCTTGATACGCATTGAATTCTTCTCTCTATACGACTGATAATGGTCTTCACATTATGCCCTCGTATTCTCTATATCGCAACTCTTCCATAGGGGATTCAATCTTCGAAAGGCATACTTTCGACCCCAGCGCGGGTGGTGGAATGATAGACACGCATGCTTGAGGTGCATGCGCTCTAACGAGCGTAAAGGTTCGCATCCCTATTGAAATTCTGCTTAGGACATAATGTTAACTATGAGATGGTCCGGTGTGGTAGTTTTTCTTTTATTGACAGTTTGCGGATTTGCAATAGATTCAAACCAGGTACAAGTGAATTTTGGAGTCTCTCGTACTGGACTTGCGGCAAACACCAAAGTGTACATTCACATTTTTGGGGTTAATGAAAGGGTTGCAATATGTAATGGGGAAGGAAAGAGTTTTGTCGCAACACCAGCTGGTCAAAATGCCCTTATCACTGTCAACTTAAACAATTCAGTTAATGACCGAAGTGTGCGCCGGGTCTGGATTCAAGTTGATCCACCGGGAAGAGAACCTGTAACAGTTAATCATCTTTCAGTTTACTTAGGTTCAAGCTATCCCCGTACTATGTTGCTCGATGAATTGCAAACTCCTGTTTGGAATGGTACGGGCAAGTTTTTTGGTGTAAATCGCTCAACATCAGAATTAGGGACTGAATTCGACTCTATTCGCATTACGGGAAGAGTTGTTGATTCGGTCTATTTCAACAACAAGGTGGAATTTTGGATTGAAACGATTGACGGAAAAATGCTTATCTTCAACCCAACTGGAAACCTCCGCAACGAAGGCAATTTTTCTTCTTTCCATACACTTGGCTCAGCGATGTCAAGAGGAACGATAAAGCGATTTCGAATATATTCGGGGAGATCAAATACTTGGAGAGTTACTTCGTTTATTGACCTTTTTAGAGATTCGGACGATGTCAGACTCCGGGATATTCGCATTGACGGTGGGAAAGGCGGAAGGTTTTATCCGATATATAGCTCTGCGTTAATAGATTTGCAAAATCACGGCCTATACCAATCGCCGGACCTGAGTGGTGGAATCGACACCATGATTAGGGAATATCGACCAACATGGTTCAATGTTTACATTTTTACTGGTAACGACGATTTGAGATGGGATCCAAACGTTCAGCCAAATATGGAGATAAAAGTTAACCTTTATGTTAAAGGCAATCGAACACCAATTCCAATCGTAAGTCGTTCGCTTAATCCTTACGCACCCTTTGCTAATGGAGGCGTGTGGGGCGGAAGTTTTGCGGGTTATGACATAGCAGAACGCAAAGCACCCTGGAGGGACAACGGCAGACCTCCGCGCATTCAAGACATTGAATCAATTGAAGTCGAGACCATCGCGGGTTGGGATGGTAGCACTCCTGAACGGGCAATCATTCGCGGTCAAGGAGATCCCTTTAGGCAGCCAGACACTTGGTCATTTCGAGGCATTTGGGTAGGAGTTTCCGATAATTTGCCCAATCTATCTTCTGGAGACACCCAAATCCTTGCACCATGGCACACAATTCTTTGCGACTTTAGCCGTGTCGTGAATGTGAAACAAGGCCAGAAAGTAAGGCTCCCCGTCAAGGTCACATTATTGCCCGGGAGATAAAGGTCTTCTGCGAAATACCCGATAGGTATACTTTCGACCCTCCGCGCGGGTGGTGGAATGGTAGACACGCATGCTTGAGGTGCATGTGCTCTAACGGGCGTGAAGGTTCGAGTCCTTTTCCGCGCACCAATCTTATAGACTAGCTGATGCCTTAATGTCCAAGTAGTAATTCACTAAGTCAGCGGCAAGGTCTTGGGGTTCCGAATCCAAAGTCCGAACGCCCTGTTGGTTCAAAAGTCGATGGGCTTCCTCCCTTTCTTCGTTAAACAACAATGCAGCGGTTCTCAAATAGGGCGATTCGCTTGCGATTTGCTTCTTGAGATTAGGGTCAGCAACTGTGACAACCAGGCAAATGTGGCGTTTAGCCAATGGGCCAAGCACTTTAAGCAGCTCTTTTGCACTATCCGAATCTTCGATTTCGGTGAAAACGATGATCAAGCTTCTTCGCTTCCACCGAGTGGCCAGGTATCCAAACGAGTCTTTAGCGTTTGCGGCAATCGGCTCGGCTTTCAAAGCGTGAAGGGTTTCGAGGACTAACCCAAGTTGCGTTCTTCCTTTCTTGGGCGGAATCCATCGTTCAACCCGGTCCGCATAGACCAAGAGCCCGATCAGATCATGGGCATTTGCGGCTGCATTTCCCAGCATCAGTGCGGAATCTAAAACGAAATCCAGTTTTTCAACTCTTTCAACTTCTGCCAGCATCAGCCTGCCGTAGTCAACGACAATTACTACGGGCTGGTTCCGCTCGGCTTCGAATTCTTTGACAATAAACTTTCCTCTTCTTGCCGTCGCCTTCCAATCAATTTTTCGGTAATCATCACCCGTAGAATAATCTCTTAAATTGTCAAAATCGCTCCCGACTCCCTTTGCTCGCGAACGCCTAATTCCAATCTGCTGCAACCTGCCACGCTGTTTCAGAAGGTCAAATTTACGGAGTGCCAACACATTTGGATAAACCCGGACGATTTCGCGCGTTGGCAAACGGCTCTGCCTGTAAACCAAACCTAAGGGTCCTGGAGTTCGAATAAACGAATCATAAAAGAAATAATCGCCTCGCTCCTGCGGGTTCACATGGTACTTTAGTTCTTTCATTTCTCCGGGTTTCAAGTTCAAATCAAACTCAAGCCGGTCCGCCCGGAACTCTTGCGGCGGTTCTTCTTTCAGTTTCAGCTTTATCGGCTGAGTGGAGTCGTTCTCGATACGCAATCGAATCAAGTTGTCCACTCGAACGCTCAAAACCGAATCAAACTTCCTTTGAAGAACGATGCTTCTGCCTGTTGGAGCAAGATAGAACGTTAAGACTGCCAGGCCAATAACGCACAAATTGTAAGGCCATATTAATGATAAAAACCGGTCATCAAAACTGCCAAGAATTGCCAACACCAAACTGACTGACAGCAGCAAAAAAAATGCAGGTCTAAGAATCACCCAAAAACCTCTGAGGTACGCTCGGCATTGTGGCACTAGAGTACACGATACTGACTCCCGAAAAGGTTGCCATTCATTATCGATTGGCTGGGGTCGGATCTCGTCTGGGTGCTTACTTGATTGACGTAGTCGTAATTACTGTAGCTTGCATCATTGCAATTAACTTGATTGGGGCGTTCGCCATCCTCTCACCATCAGTTGCTTTCTTTTTTCTTTTTCTGCTGATTCTTGCGCTGCCGGTTCTATATCACATTCTTTTTGAAGCACTCTGGAACGGACAAACGCTTGGGAAAAAAGCGCTCAGTATCCGCGTTCGCATGTCTGACGGTTCACCCATAACTCCGGGAGCCGCATTCATGCGAAACTTAATTCGATATGTAGACATGTTGCCTGGCTCTTACACTGTGGGAATACTGTCCATGTTTTTCACCGAAAAGAGCCAAAGATTGGGAGATTTGGTGGCAGACACGATTGTCGTTCACGAAAGAAAAAATACGGGAGTGTTTTCTGTAAATTCTCCGTTGACGGCCGTTGAACACCCCTTGGAACACCTGATTGGGGAATTGCGTGGAATGACAATGGAGGAATACTTGGCAATCAAAACTTTATGTGATCGTTATCCGAACCTGCCTACAAATGTTCAAGCGCGTTTGGTTTCCGAGATTTGGCAACCGATTGCAAATAGGCATCAAATTCCCGCTTACCAAGGTGTTCATCCGGTTTACTTGATGGAAGCCGTTGTGATGAGGTTTGCCAGAAGAAACGGTTTATTGTGAAAAATGTTTGAAAAGTTGTGAAGAAAAATGTGGGAAACAATTACAGCAATAACTTTGTGGAAAAAACTTGGGTTTTCTATGTGTTACCAAACACTTTCGAGCCAATTGTCCCAGTTCAAGTTTGCAAATCTAAGTTCACATTATGACTTTCCCACAATGTACTGTCTTCCTAATAATAACAATCAACTTAATAATTAGATGAATCATTTATTAGAAAGCAGCGGGAAAACAATCCGAAACTCTTCGATTTCCGAGGTGCGAGTACACAATTTCAGAAACTTAAGTACTCAGTCAGTTGCCTTATCCGATGGAACAAACCTATTTGTCGGGGCAAACGGTCAAGGAAAATCAAATTTCTTGGAAGCCGTTCATTTAGTTTCAACAACGCGGTCGTTCCGGAGAGCCAAAGATAAAGCGATGATTCGCACCGGTGCCGAACAAGCAAGTGTTACGGTATTGGACAAACTAAATGGAGGAGAGTTTGAAATCCAAATTCCGCAGTTTGGAAAGCGTAAAGCATTTATCTCTGGCACATCTTTACCCAATGTTCAATCCTTAGTTGGCAGATTTCCTTCGGTTTGTTTCTCAACAGCCGATTTATTACTTGTTACCGGCGAACCGGCCGATAGAAGGAGATACCTTGATTTAGAAATATCTCAGTTAAGCCCAAAGTACCTTCTTGCTTTTTCGCAACACAAGAAGGCTCTAGAACAACGAAACGCGTATCTAAAAGAAATTCGTGACGAAAAGGCTTCCACCTCTGGTCTTGACATTTGGGATGCTCATGTTGCAAAAAATTCGGCCATCATTCGAGAGTTAAGAATTGAGTTTCTGTTGCAACTAGCTCCCATTGCCAGCGAGATTCATTTTGAGTTATCGGGCAAAAAGGAAAGACTCAGAATAAGTTACGAAGCCAGCGATGCGTGCAGCTCAGAATCTGATTTTATGAACCATTTAAGAGAAAACAGAAACTCAGACATAGCAACAGGATTTACGACATCCGGACCTCAACGCGATGATTTTGGTGTTTCAATTGATGGTAATTCTGCAAAAGCATATTCTTCTCAAGGCCAACAAAGAACCGCAAGTTTGTCATTAAGACTTGGTCAGGTCAGCTATCTAAGAGATAACCTTAATATCCTTCCTTTGCTATTGCTGGACGATATTTTTAGTGACTTGGACCCGGAAAGAAAAGCAAAAATTCTCAAATGGATTGATCAAACTTGTCAAACGATTATTACTTGCACGGACCTCAATTCAATCGACGCTGAACTGATTGCAAATTCAAAAATTTTTGAAGTTAAGGACGGAGTCATACTGTGAAGGAAAACCCAAAACCGCTAAAAGATTTGGTAGAAAAAGCATTAAGTAGACCTGAACTGCTAAAAGCGGCAAAGGCCATCATCAGTATGGAAAATTGGGCAACGATCGTAGGTGAAATCCTGTGCAAAAAGTGTAAGCCAAATCAGTATGACCATGGGGTGTTACATGTAACGGTTAATGGTTCGACATGGGCACAAGAACTTCAAATGCAAAAGGGAAAAATATTGAAGCGTCTCAATGAAAATGCCGGCGAGGGACTTTTTCAAGATATTCGATTTAAGGTGGGCAAAGTGGAGAACTCGGAAAACGAAAGTAATTTTGTAACTTTTGATCCAATTGAAATTGACATAAACTTCGCAGAAAAGAGAATCGAAAACATTGGACGAAAAGCATTAGGTCGGCTTAAAGCCGCATCAGCAAAACAGGATACAGCAAAGGATTGAGATTTGTGGGAATATTTCGATAAACGGTATTCACATTTAACAAGTCGTTTTTGGGTCGCATGTTTTCCGGCTGTGGCGTCAGGGATTCTGATTCCAATTTATCCAATTTCAATACTGATTATGGTATTTGGATTACTGATTTCAAAAAGATATCTGTTTGCATATTCAATTCTGTTTTTTTTGGCTTTGTTTCGCGGCTTTTTTATGCCGAGTGCGCCGGAACCACTTCAAGCTGGAAGATATACGATAGAAGGACAAATTGTTGAAACTCCAAATTTGGGTCCAAAAGCACAGCGATTTACGATGCAAACAAAAGACAGAAGAATAGTAGTTTATACCGAAGCCAATCGTTCTTTGTTCGCAGGCGATTGGGTACGAGTCAATGGTGATTTGCGAAGAATTACGGAACCGGGACTTAAGGAATATTGGGAAAGAAGAGGCATTAATCAAAAAATTGGTGCGATGTTTACCGGAAGTGTGGAAGTCATACAGCCAACTTTCGGGTTTGAGTCTATTGGTTCTCATTGGAGAAATGAAACCGTCAACCGCTTAAGAAGAAACACGGACAAAAACACGGCAGCCATTGCAATGGGAGTTGTGGCAGGACAGCAAGGCCTGGTAAGCAAAGAACTTTATTCAGCAATGCAACGCACCGGAACAATGCACCTGTTAAGCACAAGTGGAATGAATGTTTTGCTTGTCGCATTTGCAGTCTCATTTTTGCTAAGACAATTCTCTTTGCCAATGCCAATCATAGCAATTGGAATTCTCGCAGTTTTACTCATTTATGCGGCGGCTACCGGTTCAAGGCCGCCAGTCATCCGTGCAAGTTGGATTGCTGCCATCTTCTTGCTGTCTACGACTTTGTTAGAGGAGAAGCCCGATGGGATTTCGGTGCTCTTCTTGGTGGCAACGGGCATCTTGTTTGTAGACCCAATTCAGATATTTGACGTTGGGTTTCAACTCAGTTTTGTTTGTGTGTTTTCAATGCTTTTATTTTGTGCACCGCTGTTTAGATTCATAGAAAGAAAACTGCCAAGAAAGAGATTTTGGAGACCGTTCCATCTCTTTTTGCGGAGCAGTATGTCTGCGATTGCAGTTACGCTTGTCGCTTCTCTCGGAAGTGCACCGATTGTTGCCACTCACTTCGGTGTCACTTCTATCATCTCGCCAATTGCAAATCTTCTAACAAGTATTGCGATTCCGTTTATCTATGCAGGTGTTACCCTGTCATGGCTAGCATCGTTTTTTAGTGACACGCTTTCACGGGGTTTTGACGTTGCTTTTACTTACTTGCCATGTTGGTGGGTCGAAAAAGTCAACATGAATCTTTCTCAGTTGCCATTTGCCGCAATCGAATATGAACCCATTCCCAGTTGGATAACCGGCATTGCTTTGATATTGATTCTGTTAATGAGCAGGCCTCCCAAAAGACAGCTCGAAGACCTTTACAAAACGGACAGAATATGAGCCATGAAGTCATTAGAACAATACATTGAGGAAGCAAAAAAGGAAGTGGACGAAGTCAGTCCAGTCGAAGCGCGGAAGTTAGCCGAGGCTGGAGGTTGGCTGATTCTGGACGTCAGAGAGCCGGACGAATTCAAAGAGGGGCATTTGCCCGGCGCGATTAACGTTTCTCGCGGTTTTTTGGAAGTCAAGGCCGATGCAACCCACCCCAAGAGAGATGAGCGGCTCCAAAACCGAAACCAAAAGCTTCTTTGTTATTGCGCCGGCGGAATCAGAAGTTTGCTGGCTTCAAAAACCCTTATCGAAATGGGCTTTGAAGAGGTCATCAGCATGGAAGAGGGATTCACGGGTTGGCAAAATCGGAACCTTCCCACCGAAAAGACCCTTGACAAATAAAAATGAACCATGGTTAAATAAATGCATGAGTCCGGCTGTCCAAGATTATCTTAAAGCAATTTACCTACTAAGCGAGCAAGGAATTGCCGCCTCAACCAAAGATTTGGCGGAGGTGTTGGGAACGAGTCAACCAGCCATCAGCAAGATGATGAAACTGTTAACTGAGCGTGGTTTGGTTGAACACACTCCTTATTACGGTTCCAGATTGACTACATCGGGCGAATCGGCTGCACTCGAAGTGATTCGGCATCACCGGCTGATTGAGAGGTATTTAATCGAGCATTTGGGATTCAAATTGGAAGAGGTGCACGCGCAAGCAGAAATTCTGGAACATCACATCTCGGAAGAGTTTGAAGACAGAATCGCGGAACTGATGGGACATCCACAAACTTGTCCTCACGGAAAGCCAATTCCTCCCAAGGCTGTCTTATGAGTAAAGTTTCGCTTCCGGAAGTTAACTCCAGCATTCAAATTCCCAAGAAAGCAACCGCACTAAGAAAGTTTTTAGCTTTTGCCGGTCCGGGGTACATGGTTAGTGTTGGATACATGGACCCGGGTAATTGGGCAACCGATTTAGCCGGAGGGTCCAAGTTTGGTTATGCGCTTTTGTGGGTGATTCTTGTATCGAATTTAATGGCGCAACTTCTGCAGACTCTGTGCCTTAGGTTAGGATTGGTTACAGGATTAGATTTGGCACAGGCATGTCGCGTTTATTACAAGAAACCGGCCGCGATTGCCCTTTGGTTTCTCTGCGAAATTGCAATCATTGCAACAGACATTGCCGAAGTAATCGGATCCGCGGTTGCACTTAACTTGCTGTTTGGAATTCCGCTTATTGCAGGAGTGTTGATTACTGCTGCAGATGTTTTGATTTTGTTAATGCTAATGAGATTTGGATTTCGTTGGCTTGAAGCAATTGTAATTACTTTGGTGATTACCATAGCAGGTTGTTTTGGGATAAATATATTTTACGCTCAACCGGATTGGATATCAGCATCAAAAGGAATGTTTATTCCCAGTATGCCAAATATGGACGCATTGTTTGTCTCACTCGGCATATTGGGTGCAACGGTAATGCCGCACAATCTTTATCTTCATTCATCCATTGTTCAAACACGAGCGGTTGAGAAAGACCCCGAATCCCTTAAAGAGGGCATAAGAAACTCGACATGGGACACCGTTATCGCATTAAGTTGTGCATTTTTTGTGAATGGCGCCATTTTGGTCTTGGCGGCGGCCGTTTTTGGAACTGCGGGAATGGTAGTTGACAACTTACAAGATGCACACAAGTTGTTAATTCCTGCTTTAGGGGGAACAGCAGCAACATTATTTGCGGTTGCCCTCCTTGCATCCGGTCAATCTTCAACCATTACAGGAACTCTTGCGGGACAAATTGTAATGGAAGGGTTCTTAAATATTCGAATCGCGCCATGGCTAAGAAGATTAATCACTCGATTGTTAGCTGTGATACCGGCAGTGTTTTTGGTAAGTGCGACTGGTGGCGAAAAAACTGTAGAACTGTTAGTTCTTTCGCAAGTTGTGCTTTCAATGCAATTGCCATTTGCAATTTTTCCGCTGGTTATGATTACATCCGACAAGAAGAAAATGGGCGAATTCGTCAATCCGATGTGGATGACAATAACTGGGTATTTGGTTTGTTTTTTGATTTCCGGTTTAAATATTTATCTGCTTTGTGACCCAGAATTTTTAGGACCAAAGTGGGTGGTTCTCGGAGCAATAATCGGAATCGGCTTTGCTGCCTGGGTTACGTTCTTTTACAAAGAACGTAACTCAAGCACAACGAACAGTTCTCTCGTTGATTAATCGCGCCAAAATTTCAACGGCTTCTGCAATTACTTCTGGCGACTGCGTACCAAACGTCAATCGTAGACAACTCTCGTTCGTTGGAGCAGCAAGAAAGAGTGAACCGGGAACAAAGGACAATCCTCGTGATAAAGCTGCGGCACAAAGTGACTTTATATCAACATTCTCTGGCAAAGTGACCCATGTCGAAAACCCACCAACTGGGTAAGTCCAAGAAACTGACTCAGGCATGGTGCGTTTTAACGCTCTCATTAACTCATCGCGCCGTTTTTTGTACTTTGGTAAAACACGAGAAAGATGACTTGCCAAAAATCCGTTGCTCAAATATTGTGCAAGCCCTCTTTGAATTACTTGCGAACCGGAAATCAAGGTTGCATCAATCATTCTTGCGGCAGAGTTTTTGATATGTGCCGGGGCAACAAAATATCCGATTCTAAATCCAGGCATCAAACATTTGGAAAAGGTATCAACAAGGATTACTTGACCCGAGTTGTCAAGTGCCTTTAGCGGTTGTGGCGCAGCATGATCATAACTTAGCAAGCCAAACGCGTCATCCTCAATGATCGTCAGCCCGGTATGCGTCGCCATTTTCAAAAGTTCCTTTCTCGCTTCAATTGAAAAAAGATGTCCGGTTGGGTTGTGATGATTTGGCATCGTGTAATAAAACTTGGGCCTATCTCTTAAAACATGGTGCCGAAGGGCATCAATATCCGGGTTCTGACCTTTTAACGGGACGCCAATGGGTGTGATTCCGTATGCAGCAAGAATTGGAAAGAGCGCACCATAGGTAGGTGCGTCAACCAAAACTTTATCTCCGGGAGTTGTTAATGTCGAACACAAAGTGGCCAATGCATGGCTTGCCCCATAGGTAACAACAATGTCATCGCTGTTGACTTTAACTCCGCGATTTTGAAGCAACCTGGCAATTTCAACTTGCAATTCGGGCATTCCGTTGCTGGGAGCGTAATAAAAGGCCCACGGCGAATCCTTTCTAATCTGGTTGCAAGATTGCCAAAAATCATCGCACTGGAACAGTTCCGGGTCGGGCACAGCGGTTGCTAAAGACCTCAATCCGGTCTCTTTGCCGACGGTTTCGTAATGGCTAATCATGCCTTCCGTGTTCAATCGTTCAAAAAACTGTAACCGGTCAGCGAAATGCGTTTCTCCCAAAACCACTGTCCCGCGACCAACGACACTGGTAACCAGATTTTGCGCTTGCAATTCTCGGTAAGCGTTATGAACGGTAAGGTACGAAACCCCAAGGGTATCTGCCAATCTTCTAACGGGAGGCAGCCTCGTTCCTGATAAGAGCCTGCCATCGCAGATTCTTGTTTTTATTTGTTCGGCAATTTGTTTGTAGGCCGGTTGCCCTTCACGTGGCGATATATCAAGTTCCACTTCAATCCCTCTTCTCGTATTTGCATTCCCTTTGTCCTACTCCAAAGGGACTACCGAACAAAAAGAAGAATTGGTTGCGAACAATCGCAAGATTTCCTCCATAACAAGTTTTTTTACAGGCTGTGGATTGATTTTCCGTGTGCCGCTGCCTCAAATGCCTCAAGCAGAGGTTCTGCAAGCGTTGGGTGGGCGTGAATCGTGTCAATCATATAATCCAAAGTTGCTTCAAGTTTTATTGCCGCCACACCCTCATGAATCAAGTCTGTGGCATGGGCTCCGATAATGTGGACACCCAAAACTTCACCGTACTTCTTTTCGGCAACGACTTTTGCAAAACCATCGGTCTCAGCATTTGCCATCGCTTTACCGTTAGCCCTGAAGCCGTATTTGCCGGTCGTTACATCAAATCCTTGGGCTTTTGCTTCTCTTTCGCTGAGACCCACACTGGCAACTTCCGGATTTGTGTAAACACAATTTGGCACGGCTTTGTAGTCCATTTCTTTTCCGCCGTTCAAAAAGGCGTTTTCCGCAGCAACAGTGCCCTCCATACTCGCAACGTGAGCGAGTTGAATTTTGCCAATAACATCGCCGATAGCAAAGATGTTCGGAACGTGAGTTTGCATCTGGTTATTGATGACTTCAACACCGCGTTTATGAAGTTTGACCCCGACTTTTTCTAAGTTCATTCCGTCGGTGTTTGCCTTTCTGCCAACTCCGATCAGTACGACTTGCGCTTCTACTTTCGTGCTTCCGGTCGGTGTCTTAATCGTTACACTCCATCCGTCCTTCGTTTTTTCTGCTTTTTCTACCATCGCGCCGGTTATGACATCAATGCCTTGTTTCTTAAACGAGCGACCAAGTTCAGTGCCAAGTTCTTCATCAAACATCGGAATCAGTTGCGGCATCATTTCCACAACGGTTGTCTTCGATCCAAGCCCGTTAAAAACGTACGAGAACTCAACCCCGACCGCGCCGCCGCCAATCACCAAAATACTTTTTGGAATAAAGGGTGCAAACACGGCATCGTCACTGGTCCAAACGTTTGCCTTTGCCCCACCTTCAAGACCGGGAATCTTCAATTCCATTACGCTGGAACCGCCGGCTACAATGAACGACTTTCCTTTAACGGTCTGCTTCTTCCCATCTTTGGTCACTTCAATGGTGTTCTTATCAACAAAGGATGCAAATCCCTCAATATGCTTAATCCCATTCTTTTTGAAGAGCATATCAACCCCGCCACGTTGAGTCTTAACTATCTTTTCAACGCGCGCTTTCATCGCATCAAAGTCCGGTTCAACCTTCCCATCTACTTTGATGCCCAAATCCTTGGCATGTTGTATGTGTTGTAATCTTTCAACACTGGCTATCCATGCTTTGGAAGGGATACAACCCCAATTCAAACAGGTTCCGCCTAAGTACTCCTTTTCAACGCAAATGACTTTGGCGCCCAGTTGTGCTGCTTTGATTGCCGCTACATAACCCCCCGGCCCCGCACCGATTACGACTACATCTGCATCAAAATTCCCGCTTGACATTGGCTGAAGTTCCTCCTGAGGCTTGAGCGATGTTGCACCTTTTGATAAGGTCATCGCTCCCGATTGGCCGATTGCCGATAATGCTTGGACCTCAAGCGACTTAGTTGGTTTACCGGATTGATTTGCCATTCGATAGGGTCTAAAGACCAGCCAAAAGTATACCTGTCGAGGTCTCGTACCGGGGATAATAAATGGATGCCAGAAGAGCCGTTTGGACAATTGAACACCGACGAAACCAAGGCGGAATCCCCATATCCACGGCAAGCCGCACCTCCTACCGATTCACAGCAGATTGGTGGATGCTTAGTTTTTACAGTTTCGTCACTCTTACAAGTGGGAATCGCTATCGCAGTCTTTATCCTTTTGCCTCCCGTTTCCGATGCGGCACTTATCAAAGCCGCTTGGGTTTATGGAATCGGTGGCTTATTGGTTGGTTCTATTTTTTCCATGTTCGGAAAAGAACCCGGCGCGTTTGGAAGCGTTGCCGGAACAGCTCCCGCCGGTGTGTTTACGTGGCTTAGATTAAGAGAACTCTCGTTAGGTTATGAAGGGGTGAAAGGAATGGAACCTGCCGGATACTCCGAGTCCATTGCTTGGTTGTTCCCAATCGGTTATTTTTTGATCGGCTCCGCGGCTTGGTTGGGAATTCTTGCGATTAGGAGCAGGGCATCGAAGCAATAGCAATCCGCGGGATTCCTGCAAGGTCATTCATGATCTTGAATTCGGTCCACGACTCAAGTTTCTTTGCAACAAACTCGGATTGATGAATTCCAAACTCAAAGGCAAGTATTCCATCGGGGTTAAGCATTTCTTTTGATTTTTCAATCAATACTTCAATAAATTCTGTACCACAATTTTTTGCATACAGGGCAGTTTCTGGTTCCCATTTTGCAACCATTTCATCGAGGTTCGGATCATTAAGAGCAACATATGGCGGATTAGAAACAATCAAATCCCAACCAGTTTCTTCAAACGTTCCAAAATCGGCTGTAACCAATTCCACCGAAGAATCATATTTTTCTTTGTTTTTAGTTGCAACCAGAATCGCTTCACCAGACACATCAATCGCCTTCCAAAAGCAGTTAACAACTTCCAAATCCAAAGTAATTGCAATACAACCTGAACCGGTTCCAACATCCAGGCAACGCATTTCGGGCTTAACAGACCGAATCGCTTCATTAATTAGCAATTCAGTTTCGGGACGCGGTATCAAAACGGAATTATTGACAAAAAAATCTCGTCCAAAAAACTCCTTTTTCCCCAAAATATAAGCAATCGGCTCGCCGGTTAATCGCCTACATAACAACTGATTTGCAAACTCAACATCAAAATTTTCGAAATCCCTCGCAATCACACTCGTACGATCTACATTTAATACAAGTGCTGCAATCAATTCGGCTTCCAACTGTGAATGAAGTGAAACTGTTGCAGAATGAATCCAATCAGAGCTATTCAATTTCTGCGTATGCCTGAATCCGCTCGGACATCTCCTTAACAAGTTCAGCCTCAATATGAATTCCATCTTCCAAATGTTCAACTTTTATAACACGACCAAAGTCATAACACTCCTGAATTAAGCCAGATTTTTCATATGGAATAATCGCTTTCATTGGGGTTAACAAAGTCCGAATCATTTTTAACAAGGAATCCTGAAGCGACGGGATGCCTTCACGATTGAGCGCGCTAATCGCAACCGCATTCTCAGTTGTTGAAATCAACTCGCGAATCATAACCTTATCAGAAACTTTGTCGCATTTATTAAAAACCGTTAATACTGGAACTTGATAAGCACCAATGGCTTCCAAGGTTTCAATAACAGAATCATGTTGAATATCCCAATTCTCATTACTTAAATCAACCATATGAATCAAAAAATCCGCCTCAACAACTTCCTCTAAAGTCGCTCGAAATGCTGCAACCAAATGCGTTGGTAAATGCCGTACAAATCCAACTGTGTCGGTCAAAAATAAAGAATAGCCGTCATTCAATTCCACTTTGCGCGTCGTTGGATCCAATGTCGCAAAAAGCATGGGGTCAACCAAAACATCGCTGCCGGATAATAAATTCATAAGCGTGCTTTTCCCTGCACTTGTATAGCCAACTAAACTCGCAAATGGAAATGGGTTTTTTCTTCGACTCGCTCTTTGTCTTGCTCGCTGATTTCTAACATTTTCTAATTCATCCTTTAATAAAGAAATTCTATCTTTGATTCTTCGGCGGTCTGCTTCCAGTTTCGTTTCGCCTGGCCCCCGCATACCAATTCCGCCTTTTTGTCTTTCAAAATCGGTGTACACCGATGTTATTTTTGGCATTAAATAAGAATATTGCGCTAACTCAACTTGTAACATTCCTTCGCGTGTATGAGCCCGTTGCGCGAAAATATCCAAAATTAATTGTGTCCGGTCGATAATTTTTGCGCTAAGTTCTTTCGCTAAGTTTCTTTGTTGAACGGCACTTAGTTCGCAATCAAAAAGAACAACATCTGCGCCTTCATCTTTTAATCCCGAGAGAATTTCGCCGACTTTTCCCTTGCCAACATACGTCGCTCCACTGGGTTGATCCACCCTTTGACGAATGTTTCCGACAACAGAAATTCCTGCCGCTTCGCACAAAGCGGTCAGTTCTTCCTCAACGTATTCGTCTTCGCCTTGGTCTTGATTTACAAATACAAGTAACGCTTTTTCTGCCGGTTTTTTTGTATCAACTAAGTTGCGAGACATAGACTCCTATAATCGAAATTCAAACAATTTGACGCCGGCCGAAAAGAAAAAGCCGCTGAAATTTACGCCCTCGAAATCACTGAAATAGTCGTATCGCGCTTCAACATAAAACATACGATTGAAAGTCAATCCAAACGCCCCGTTGATGTCCATTCCAATTTTATTGTCGTCAACTCCAAGCGCTGGCGCATCCACGTTGCCCCAATAAGGACCCACCCTGATTGCTACATAAGGTCTCGCGCCCATAGATCTGGGGTCGCCAAAGGACTTCGTCATTCCAAACGTAACCGGTGTCAAACTCGCTTTGTTACCGTTACGGCTTTGACTCATCACTGCAACATCAAACGTAAATCGCCACCGACTGTCGTTTTGCAAACTGATCGGAGTCACGCCAACGCGATACCAAGTGCTTCCCAATGCGGAACGCACATCGCTGTTCACCGGCATAAAGATTCCAAAGTCAACGCCAATAGGAATCCCCGGTCTAACGTTTTGGGAAAAGGCACAAAGCCCGAATGCAAATACCAAACCAGTCGCGAGTGCTTTTTTCATTTTTTATCCTTACGAAGTTGCAGAACGATACCCGTGATTCCGCCTTTGGGTATACAGAAACCAAGTGCAGGAAACCATTCCCATCAACATTTCAATCGAACCCGGATGTTCACTTCCCGAATACGCCACCGAACATGCTGCCGGTATGGACCTTCGCGCAAATGAAGACATCACCCTGCTTCCCGGTGACCGTCATACAGTAGGAACCGGAATTCGAATCGCCATTCCCGAAGGGTTTGAAGCCCAAGTAAGACCCCGAAGCGGACTTGCTCTAAACAAAGGAATCTCCATTCCGAACTCACCCGGAACGATTGATTCAGACTACCGGGGAGAAGTCAAAGTTATCCTCATAAACCTCGGGGATTCCTCGTTTGAAATCAAAAAAGGGGATCGAATTGCACAACTGGTAATCGCTCCTGTCGTCAAAGCAACTTGGAACGTCGTCTCCGACCTGGCAGCAACGTCGCGCGGGTCTGGAGGATTCGGAAGCACCGGCTCAAAATGAAACTTTGTCAAAAGTGTTTTTCAAACGTTAACGATTCCGATCTCTA
>CAZJKW010000028.1:15567-20780 GCA_964546835.1 uncultured Fimbriimonadales bacterium | reverse complement strand
TAATGTTGCCCCTTGCGATGGCGTGGGCAGCGGCAAAGAAGTAGCGATGGAGATGATTTGGTGTTTGGACTGTCATCGGCACCCCGAAAAGAACCTTCGGCCAGTTGACAAAGTTTTTGATATGACATGGGAGGCGCCGCCAAATCAAAAAGAAGTCGGAAAACAGATGATCAAAGACCGAAACATCGATACCCACCAAATCCAAAACTGTTCGGTGTGTCACAGGTAGCCATGAGTAAATCAACCAACCCCGAACCTGAATTTTTGGATTTGGCAAAAATCCGTCAAGACTTGGCCAAAGATGGCAAACGAACTTGGCGGAACTTAGAGGAATTGGGTGATACACCGGCATTTAAGGATTTGTTAGAAAGAGAATTTCCACGGCATGCAGCCCCTTGGACCGAGGCGATTGATAGAAGACAGTTTGTTAAGTTAATGGGTGCATCGCTTGCGCTTGCCGGATTGGCGGGTTGCCGACCTAAAGTCGCTGAAAAGATAGTCCCCTATGTTAGGACGCCGGAGGGCTTATTGCCGGGCACTCCTCAGATGTATGCATCCGCAATGAACCTTGGGGGTTATGGAATTGGCGTTTTGGTTGAAAGCAATACCGGGCGTCCCACGCGTATCGAAGGTAACCCGGAGCACCCTTCCAGTTTAGGTGCGACCGATGTTTTTTCGCAAGCAGAGATTTTGAATCTTTATGATCCGGACCGATCTCAGGGCGTTTTGAACTTAGGCACACCCAGCAGCTGGAACCAGTTTTTGAAGGCCGTTCGGGCTCGAATGAACAGCCACATGGGGAAACAAGGCGCCGGACTGGGATTTTTGATGCCGAATTCAAGTTCTCCTACTCTCCAATCTTTGGTGGGACGAATAAGGGCGCAGTTCCCGCAAGCGAGATGGTATCGGCATGAACCATTTAGCGATGATAATGTCATTGAGGGATGCAAACGGGTGTTTGGAGTTCCATGCCAGCCGGTTTATGATTTTGCAAATGCCGATGTCATTTTGAGCCTGGATGCGGACTTCTTGAATGAGGGGCCTGGACGGGTTCGGTACGCCAAGGATTTCTCTGACGGCAGGAGAGTTCGCGACCAAAAGAGGACCATGAACCGCTTGTATTCGGTGGAATCGACTCACACGATTACGGGCGGAATGGCTGACCATGTTTTGCCATTGCGGGCTTCGGAGATTGAAGGGTTTGCCCGTTCTATCGCTAATCGTTTAGGCGTTGCGTTAGACGGTGGGAACGTAACCGGAGAAGGATCCAAATGGGTTCAAACGATCGTGGATGACCTGAAATCTGCCGGTCCAAAGGCATTGGTGATTGCCGGTCAGCAGCAAACTGCAGCAGTCCATGGTGTGGTTGCGTTACTCAATCAAGCGCTTGGGAACATTGGCAAGACTGTAAAGTATGTCAACCCAATTTGCTTTACTCAAAGCGCGGACTTTGGAAACCTGACAGACCTTTCAAAAGCAATCGGAACGGGAACGATTGAAACGCTAATTGTCTTGGGTGGCAATCCTGTGTTTACGTCTCCGGGTGACTTAAACTTCGCGGCTGCCTTATCAAAAGTCAAGTTTGTGGTTCATTTAGGCGCAAGTTTGGATGAGACATCCGAGTTTGCAACTTGGCATGTGCCCGAGACGCATTCTTTGGAAGTGTGGTCGGATATCCGAGGTCATGATGGCTCCGTTTCAGTTGTCCAGCCCCTTATCGAACCAATGTTCGGTGGAAAATCTGCCATTGAAGTCTTGGCTGCGATAGCCGGAGTCGAAGGAAGCGCGTATTCGTTGGTTCAGGAAACTTGGAAAGCGCAAATGCCAGGCCAGAACTTTGACAAGGCGTGGAGAAAGATTCTGCACGATGGAGTATTGCCGAATTCTGCGGCTGGACCCGTAAATGCAAGTGCCAATCCTACAGGAATTGGAACAGCCGGTAAGCCGGGAAGCGGACTTGAGGTCAGTTTCCGTCCAGATCCAACTTTATGGGACGGACGCTTCGCCAACAATGGCTGGTTGCAGGAATTGCCAAAGCCACTTTCAAAAGTAACCTGGGAGAACATCGCCATGATTAGCCCGGCTACCGCCTCGAAATTGGGAGTTTCCCAGGCGGCAGGCGGACTTGGCAGAGATACAGGAGTGCCAATAGCAGAAATATCTGCGGGCGGGAAAAGCATCAAAGTTCCGGTTTGGATTGCTCCCAATCACGCAAACGATTCGATTACTCTGTTTACCGGTGGAGGCAGGGCCAAGGTTGGAGCCGTTGGCGCTAACCATGGATATGATGCATTTCAGTTACTGTCTTCTGCCAACACAACTTTTACGAGCGGCGTTAAATTTGAGTTAACGGGCAGTATTGTCGACTTAGCAACAACGCAAATTCAGTCTGCAATGGAAGGCCGTGCTTTTGTTCGCTCTGCAACTTTGCAAAAATTTGTTGACAATCCAGGATTTGCAGCTGAAGAAGGCACAGCTCATGAGATTCATGCGCCGGATCATGAGGAGGAATCCGGAAGTGAGCACGGTGAGAAAAAAGAAGTTCGGATATCGGTTTATCCGGACAGAAATTTGCCGGGCAACGCATGGGGAATGTCTATTGACGCATCCACCTGTACCGGTTGCAACGCATGCATCATCGCTTGCCAATCCGAAAACAACATACCGGTTGTTGGAAAAGTCGAAGTCACGCGCGGACGTGCCATGCATTGGATTCGAATTGACCGTTATTACGAAGGGAACAGTTTAGATAATCCGGAAACGCTTCATATACCCGTCATGTGCATGCATTGCGAACAAGCCCCTTGTGAGGTGGTTTGTCCGGTTGCTGCGACCGTACATAGCGACGAAGGTTTGAATGAAATGGTTTATAACCGTTGTGTCGGTACACGATATTGTGCAAACAACTGTCCTTACAAAGTAAGAAGATTTAATTATCGTCAGTATCAAGACACAACAACACCCATTTTAAAACTGAAGAACAATCCGAATGTAACGGTTCGCGGACGAGGTGTAATGGAAAAGTGCACTTATTGTGTCCAAAGAATCAATGCAGCAAGAAAGACAGCGAAAAAAGAAAATCGCGATGTTAAAGATGGAGAAATTGTAACTGCTTGCCAGGCGGCTTGTCCTGCCGGTGCCATTGTGTTTGGTAATTTGCGAGATAAAGAAAGTGCGGTACACAAAGAAAAATCAGAACCTCATTCTTATCATTTCTTAGAAGAGCTTAACACGTTGCCAAGAACCACTTATTTGGGTCGCGTAAGAAATCCAAATCCGGCATTGGAGAAGGGGGCTTAAAATGGAAACAAAAATGCCTTTGAATCCAATTCCGGAAGTCATGCTTGAAGGAGAACATGATTATTCTTCTATCACCAGCAAAATTGCAGCTGTTCCTTTGTCAAAAAGGCCGCCTCGTCAATGGTGGATTGGATTAGGCGTTGCATTTTTGTGTTTGAACGCGCTACTTGCAGCCGTTGGTTGGCTTTTGCTTAAAGGTGTCGGCATTTGGGGACTCAACGCACCAATCGGTTGGGCTTTCGATATTACGAACTTCGTTTGGTGGATTGGTATTGGACACGCCGGGACTCTTATTTCCGCGATCCTGTTGTTAATGAAACAAAGATGGCGTACGTCAATCAACCGATTAGCTGAAACGATGACCTTGTTTGCCGTTATGTGTGCAGGTCTATTTCCTTTGCTTCACTTAGGCAGGCCGTGGATTTTTTATTGGCTTTTCCCAACGCCTAATTCACTTGGTATGTGGCCCAATTTCCGTAGCCCACTTGTATGGGACGTGTTTGCAGTTTCTACTTATTTCACCGTTTCCTTTGTTTTCTGGTTTGTTGGTTTGATTCCTGACTTGGCAACGATGCGGGATAAAGCCGCTTCAAAAGTCACAAAAGTGATAACCGGAATTCTTGCAATGGGTTGGAGAAATTCGGCAGCTCATTGGCATCGCTACGAAGCGATTTATGTTTTGCTTGCCGGAATTTCGACGCCGCTCGTGGTTTCGGTTCACTCCATCGTTAGTTTTGACTTTGCGGTGTCGTTAATTCCGGGGTGGCACACAACGATTTTCCCGCCTTATTTTGTCGCGGGTGCCGTTTATTCAGGTTTTGCCATGGTTCTGAGTATGGTATTGCCGCCTAGAAAATGGTACGGCATGAAAGACATGATTACCGATAACCACTTGGAGTGGATGGCAAAAATCATGCTCACCACCGGTTTGGTTGTTTTCTATGGTTATTGTATGGAAGCGTATTACGCGTGGTATTCCGGCAATATGTACGAGTGGTTTATGATTAAGAATCGCGCACTCGGACCGTATGCTCTGTTTTATTGGTCATTGATTTTCTGTAACGGACTGGTTCCTCAATTGTTGTGGTCAAAGAAACTTAGGACAAATTGGACTGTTCTTTTCTGGATAACGATTGTTGTCAATATTGGTATGTGGCTTGAGCGATTTATTATTATCGTTACAAGCTTGCATCGCGACTATGTAACATCTTCCTGGGGAATGTTTACACCAACAATTTGGGATATCGCATTGTTTATCGGAACGTTTGGTGTGTTCTTTGGAGGAATGGTTTTCTTTGTAAAGTGTTTGCCAATGATTCCGATTGCAGAAATGAAACATTTGCTTCACCTGCAAAAACATGATAAAGAACATCAGGAGAGTCATCAATGAGCACGGCAACCCATGGATTGATTGCTCAGTTCGGTAATGGCGAAGCGCTTGTGGAAGCAGCACAAAAAGCGCGAGAAGCCGGTTACACAAAAATGGATGCGTACACTCCATATGCAATCGAGGGATTAGTTGATATTCTTGGAAACAAAGATGACCGAGTTCCGTGGATTACATTTTTTGGTGGAGTCATAGGAGCCGGATTGGGATTTACTTTACAATGGTGGGTCAGTTGTGTTGATTATCCGCTTAACATTGGTGGTCGTCCAAATTTGAGTTGGCCTTCGTTTATTCCAATCACATTTGAATGCGGAGTTTTGATGGCATCACTAAGCGGAGTGATTGGAATGATTTTGTTAAACGGTTTACCAAGACCGCACCATCCCGTGTTTGACGCCAATAATTTTGAACGCTCCGGTGACGATAAGTTCTTTCTTTGCATCGAATCGGAGGACCCGCAATTTGATTCCGAAAAAACCAAAGCATTCTTATCTTCAACCAACCCGGAAGAAGTAAGCGAGGTGAT
>CAZJKW010000028.1:5397-15557 GCA_964546835.1 uncultured Fimbriimonadales bacterium | reverse complement strand
GAAATTCAGTAAACACCTGCTTGCATTTTTGTTGGCTGCATTTTTTGTCATTATCGGTTGCGAAAGAGATGATATGTGGGAACAAGCGCGCACCAATACTTATGGTCAAAATGATGCGCTACCCAACAAACAAGGAGCTCTGGTTCCTCCGAGCAATACGGTTGCCAGGGGTCATCTAAATGAAGATGACTTTTTGATTAAAGGAATTGTAAACGGTCAAGTAGCAACAAACTTTCCTATGGCCGTTACAAAAGAAATAATGTTGAGAGGACAAGGACGGTATGACATTTTCTGTTTGCCTTGTCACGGGAAATCAGGTGACGGTCGAGGAATGATTGTAGAGCGCGGATTTAAACAACCGGAACCTTTGTTTTCTCCAACTGTAGCTGGGAAACCCGTTGGGTATTTCTTTGGTGTGATGACCAACGGATATGAAATGATGCAACCCGGATTTATTCCGCCAAAAGATTTTAATCCGGAGAAACCGATTGATAAAGTTCATCCCGCCATCGGCAAGAAATTGAAAGCGACCGACAAGTGGGCAATCGTTGCTTATATTCGAGCCATTCAATTTAGTAGAAACGCAGACATAAATATGTTGAGTCCTGATGATTTGGAAAAAGTGAAATCCGGCGTAACGGAGGAAGAACATGGCAAATAGCGACCGAGTTTTTCCCGGGTTAAGAACATTGCAAGCAACCGGTCTTGTTGTTGGGTTAGTTGGCCTCGGTTTGATTGGCTATTCCCATTCCACCGGGGATAAAGCTGCATTTCAATCTTATTTGCTCGGATTTGTTGTTTGGTTGATGTTGAGCTTAGGTTTTTTGGGAATTACGATTCTCAAGCATCTAACACAAGGAACTTGGGGCAACCCTATCATTAAATTTACTGAGGCAGGAGCGAAGACCGTTGTGATGATGGCTCTGCTTTTCTTGCCATTGTTATTTGTTGGATTGTCGAGTGTTTATCCATGGGCAGATGCCGCAAGAGTGGAAGGAAGCAAGGTGCTACAACACAAAGCACCTTATTTTGATATGACTTTCTTCACTGTTCGCTCACTGGTCTATTTTGTAATCTGGGCCGCAATCGCATTCATGTTGTCGAAAATGTCAAAACAGCATGACGAAACCGGCGAATATGGATTTTTCCAAAAGAAAACGAATTTTGCAGCAGTTTCGATGGTCTTCTTTGTTTTAACGGTCACGTTTGCATCAACCGATTGGGTGATGTCCCTGGAAGAACATTGGTTTTCCACTATCTTTGGTTTTTGGTTCGTCATTGGCGGAGGTCTGTTTGCGCTTGCTTTGAGTACCGTTTATTTAGTTCGGTCTTCTGCCAAGTGGCCTTTTAGCGGATTGAAAACAAAAATCAATTGGCGTGACTTGGGCAATTTGAATTTGGCATTGGTTGTGCTATGGGGATATATGAGTTTTTCCCAATTCCTTATTATTTGGTCAGGAAACTTGCCTGAAGAAATCACCTATTATTTGGACAGGAATGAAGGTAATTGGATGTGGTTTGGTGCCGGGCTCATCTTCTTGCACTTCCTTCTGCCATTCTTTTTGCTTTTAAGTACTCGGCTAAAAACCACTCCCAAAATGCTTGGAAATGTTGCTCTGTTTATTTGTTTAATGAGAGTTGCGGATGTCGTATGGGCAGTAGTTCCTTCGTTGCACCGAAAAGGAGACCCATTTGTTTGGACGGACGTAGCAGCGGTTATTGGAATTGGTGGGATGTGGTTGTTCGCATTGATGATGTTTTTTAGGTCTGACAACGTGTTGCCGGTATATGCGGCAACAACTGACGAAAACAGTGAGGTACTTGAACATGCATAACGACTCATCGCATGAACCAGATGTTGAATTGGGTTACGAAGTTCAAGAAACTCTGACCCCTAAAGTTGCCGTTAAATTTTTTGTTGGTATTTTTGTCATCGTAATCGCAAGCATGATTGTCGTTTGGATTCTTGAAATGTTTTTGGTAAAACAAGCGGGAACCGTGCTTGATCCTTCTATGGTTCAACCGGTTTCACGAAGAGAGATGGGTGCTGCTTTTATTCAGAACAATCCGGAATTGGAAAAAGAAAACTTAGTGAAACGACAGCAAAGCGAAATAAACAAGTACGGTTGGGTAGATGAAGCAAAAGGCAAAGCCCAAATACCGATTGATCGAGCAATTGAAATCCTCGGCGAGAAAGGAATGCCGGAAACGAACGCAAATCCGACTGGAAACGGAGGGGCAATTGCCAATCCGTAACCTCTTGCTTGTGACGGCGTTAACGCTAATATGCTGCGTTGCAAATTCGCAGCAAGTCGAAACGCTTTATGGACCCGTTCCAGATCAAAACGTTCGAGTTGATCAAAGACTCGACAATTTGGTGCCGCAGGACGCAATATTTAACGATGAGCATGGTAATCGAGTAAGCATTGGCGAATTTTTTGGAACAAAACCGGTTGTTATGACCATGATTTATTATAAGTGTCCTCTGATTTGCAGTGAAGTCATGAGCGGGTTATTGGCTGTGGCGCGAGTGTTGAAATTTACTGCAGGCAAAGAGTATGAAATCGTTTTGGTAAGTATCGATCCGAAAGAAACTCCTGAAATCGCAATGGCTAAAAAGTCGCAATTTTTGCGAACTTATAATCGTGATGGTGCTGAAAACGGATGGCACTTTTTAACAGGCGAAAAACAGGAAATTGATAAAGTTGCAGATGCTTGCGGTTTTAAATACCAATTCGACCCAAAAACCGGACTGTATGCTCATGGAGCCGCAATTTGGATAACAACGCCAAAAGGACACATTTCACAATACTTAAAAGGGGTTGAGTTTAAAGAAAGAGATTTGCGTTTGGCATTAATGAGTGCATCCGAAGAAAGAATTGGGAATCTTGCAGACCAAATCACCCTGTTTTGTTATATGTGGGACCCGGCAACGGGAAAATATGGAATTGCGGTTCTGCGACTTATGCAACTTGGCGGCATACTTACTATTTTGATGCTGGGTGGATTCATTTTTAGCGCAATCAAGAAAGACAAAAACAAAATGCTTGTAAAAAAGAACATTTCCGAATTGAATGACGGTGAACAATCATGAAGCCCCCTCCACTTTTTCCAGAGGCAGCATCTAACTTTGCCCATGAAGTTGATATGTTTTATTGGCTGATTGTTGGTTTAACGATTTTCTTTTCTATCATTGTTTTTGTACCATTGATTTTGTTAGTTGTTAAGTATCGAAAAGGTTCAAAAGCCGACCGTTCTAATCCGGTTCATCATCACACGAAGTTGGAATTGGCTTGGTCCATTATTCCGTTGATGATGTCGGTCCCGATATTTCTATGGGCGGCAAAAATCTATGTTGATATGTATTCGCCGGTAGAGCACAAAAATCAGTTAGAAATATTCGTGGTTGGAAAACAATGGATGTGGCATTTGCAGCATCCAACGGGGCAAAGAGAAAACAACGAATTGCATGTGCCGCTCAATCGGCCGGTAAAACTGACGATGATTTCTCAAGATGTCATTCACTCATTTTATGTGCCGGCTTTCCGGATTAAGAGAGATGTCTTACCGGGGAGATATACGTCTTGCTGGTTTATTCCAACTAAAGTCGGAACTTATCACCTTTTCTGCGCCGAGTTTTGTGGAACGGAGCACGCCAAAATGGGCGGAACGGTTACTGTAATGGAACCGGAAGATTACGAAAAATGGCTGGAACAAAATCGGTGGGGAATTGGAAACAGTAAACCAACTCTTACGATGGAGCAAGCCGGGGAAAAGTTGTTTTCTGATTTGAATTGTAAAAGCTGCCACCTACCAAACAGTCGGGGACTAAACGTGCCGCTTGCCGGTATTTATGGAACGGAACGAAAATTGTCCGACGGAAGAACCGTAACAGCAAATGATGATTACATTCGGATGTCAATCTATCAACCGGACGCAATGAAATTGGCTGGAGCGGAACCCATCATGCCAAGTTTTAAAGGAATTGTTGACGAACAACAAATGCTACAACTGATCGCATATATTCGAACCCTGAAAACGCCCGCTATTGCCCCGAAACATGGAGAAGAAACGGGAAAACCAAACGAGAGTGAAAAGCGATGAGCCACCAAGTCGCAACAAAACCAAGAGAAAACTATTTAAATGCCACGCATGGCCTCAAGTCATGGCTAACGACGCTTGACCACAAGCGTATTGGCATCCTATATCTGATAACCATTGCATTCTTCTTTGCAATTGGCGGCTTAATGGCGGCGTTGATTCGTTTGGAATTGTTGACGCCTAAGAGTGATGTTTTCTTGGCAGATACTTACAACAAGATTTTTACTTTGCATGGCGTAACTCTAATTTTCTTTTTCTTGATTCCGTCTATTCCGGCAGTGCTTGGTAATTTCTTGTTGCCCATTATGATTGGTGCAAAAGATGTTGCATTCCCAAGGCTTAATTTAGTCAGTTGGTATGTGTTTACTTTGGGTGCTCTTTTTGCGGCCGCTTCATTAGTCGCAGGTGGCGTTGATACCGGTTGGACCTTTTACACTCCATACAGTTCGAGTTTTTCACAAACTGCAGTTGTTGCAGCGATTACCGGCGCATTTATCGCCGGGTTTGGATCCATTTTTACAGGAATCAATTTCATTGTCACCATTCACAAAATGCGGGCACCGGGTTTAACTTGGTTTAGATTGCCTTTGTTCGTTTGGGCACAGTATGCAACCAGTTTGATTATGGTTTTGGGCACCCCGGTAGTCGCCATTACTTTGTTCTTAATTGGAGTTGAGCGAATTGGCCATATCGGAATTTTTGACCCTGCATTGGGCGGCGACCCCATTTTGTTCCAACATCTTTTCTGGTTCTATTCGCATCCAGCTGTTTACATCATGATCTTGCCTTCAATGGGTGTTATTTCGGAGTTGATTTCCTGCTTTAGCAGTAAGCGAATTTTCGGATATGAGTTTGTTGCATATTCAAGCATCGCAATTGCCATTCTTGGTTTTGTAGTTTGGGGACATCATATGTTCACAACCGGCCAATCCATGTACGCGGGAATGGTATTTTCGCTTCTAAGTTTTATGGTTGCGATTCCATCTGCCGTAAAAGTCTTTAACTGGCTTTCAACCATGTACAAAGGGCACATACGACTTGAGTCACCGATGCTCTTTGCACTTGGATTTTTGGGATTGTTTACCATTGGTGGTTTAACAGGTCTATTTTTGGCAGCGATGGGGCTGGATATCCATCTACAAGACACTTATTTTGTCGTTGCACACTTCCATTACATCATGGTCGGCGGCGCAATCATGGGCTTCACTGGAGGTTTGCATTTCTGGTGGCCCAAAATTACCGGACGAATGTATCCCGAACTATTGGGCAAAATTTCGGCAATGCTGATTTTTGTCGGATTCAATTTAACGTTTTTCCCACAATTTATCATGGGCTATATGGGAATGCCACGAAGATACGCAAGTTATCCGGATGAATGGCAGGTGTTGCATGTCAGTTCATCGCTGGGAGCATCCGTACTTGCATTTGGTTATTTGCTAACGTTTTGCTATTTGGTTTGGTCCTTAAAATTTGGAAAGAAAGCCGGACCCAATCCATGGAGCGCAAAAGGTCTCGAATGGCAAACGCATTCGCCACCGCCCACAGAAAACTTTGATTTCAAACCGGTAGTAACGGAAGAAGCGTATGCATACGCCGAAGCCCACATTGAAAAAGAGGAGGATTTGGCATATGAGCGCGCATGACACGCACCACGACCACCCGCTCCATCTCAATCACCAATTTGAAAATATGGAGCAACAAAATGACTCCTATATTTTGGGAATGTGGGTGTTTCTTTGCACGGAAATCCTGTTTTTTGGCGGATTGTTTACGGCTTTCATTGTTTATCACAAAATGTATCCGGAAGCGTTTTTTGAGGCGCACCACGAACTCAGTATCATGCTTGGTGGTATCAACACCACGATTCTGTTGTTTAGTTCTTTCACAATTGCGTTAGCGGTAAGAGCCGCTGCGCTTGGGCGCTGGAAAGCTCAACTTGGCCTCATGGGGATTACACTCGCTTGTGCTTTTGGCTTTATGGTAGTTAAAGCAATTGAATACACCGAAAAATATAATCACCACCTGATACCCGGTCCCAAATTTCATTTCGAAACGGCTCACGAACACGGTGCGCAAATCTTCTTTAGTCTTTATTTTGCAATGACCGGTTTGCACGGAATTCACGTATTAATTGGAATCATTGCTTGTCTAATCTTAATGTACATGACATGGAAAAACAGAAACAAGCCTCAAGACTTCATGCCCATCGAAATGTTCGGACTTTATTGGCACTTTGTTGATATCGTTTGGATTTTCCTGTACCCGTTGCTATATTTGATTGGAAAATAAAATGGACAACCACCACGAAACACACGAAGAGCATTCAGGCGCACCCCATATTCATCCGATAGGAATGTACATTAATACATTCGTGGTGTTGCTGGTTCTGCTGGTACTTACCGTTTGGGTCGCGTTCCAAGATTTCGGCGCCTTTAACACTTTGGTGGCAATGGCTGTAGCGGTTGTCAAAGCGATGCTCGTTGTCATGTTCTTTATGGGACTCAGAGACACTTCCAAACTCACAAAAATTTGGGCCTTCATGGGAGTGTTTTTCTTGTTGATAATGTTTGGCCTTAGTTTGGGGGATTACGTTACACGCTGGATGCACAGCATTGGTTGGTAATTCACGAGTTTTCTTCCGGGTCTTGTAGCGGTCCTCCGCCTCCCGGAGTACCGGCAGGCCCTCCAACCGGCATCACGTCTGCCGCACGCTTTGTGACTTTAATCGATTCGGCTTCAATCAAACTTGAGACTTTTCTTATTGAGCCCATAGTCATTGGGTCAAGTTCTTGGCCTTCTTTCGGCCAACTTGAGGTAGCAAAGACGATCCCGGTTATTTCAATCTCGCAAGAAGCCCTCATTCGTTTGAGTCGGTTTTGCAGAGCAACGATCGCCTCTTCAAGTTCTTGTTTCGTTGGAGAAACCAAGACCAATGGGCCGTCAACGCTTCCATAATCCGAACCAATAACATCTCTGCGAAGGCGAACCCAGCATTTTGCGCTCTCTTCTTCCTTCTTTAACTTCTCTGACCAATCCGTCAATTTCGATTCAAGGTCGGTGTATTTTTGGACCAAACCCGCCGGTGCTTTGGGCTCGGTTCCTTCAGAAACGTCCTTCTTTAGATCCTCAATAGACTGGGCTAGTCGTGCCATCTCTCCCCAATCTAACTTCGGCTCGGGAACCAGAAGGAAGTAATACTCATCCGTTGCACGCGTTGCCTTAAAACTTTTGCCTTCAGCCAAAATCCAGCCCTTTAACGAGACTTGCTGGTCATGAAACGACTCTATCGTGCTTAGGTTTGCCGGCTTTGCCGATTTGGAAGCAGCAGGGGATTCAGAGTCGGTTTTCTGCTGACAGCCGATTACGGTTATCAGTAACAAAAGGCAAAGAGGTTTGCTCATGCCTACATTCTGTTCCAAACCTAAGCCAAAATATGATTTAGACACCTATGGCTACAACTTCTCAGCGCGACATTGATCGAATTGTCAACTTTTTAGGGAACGGAGCAGATTCCTTGTTGAACCACAAATGCAAAACAATTCCTGGGGACATGCTTCATTTGCCGGGACCGGATTTTGTAGACCGGGTTTTCTATCCTTCGGACCGAAATCCGCAGGTTCTTAGAAGCATGCAACAGCTTTTGATGTCCGGAAGGTTAGCGGGCAGTGGTTATGTGAGCATCTTGCCGGTTGACCAGGGCATCGAGCACAGTGCGGGTGCCTCTTTTGCAAAGAACCCGATTTACTTTGATCCCGAAAACATTGTCCAATTGGCTATGGAGGGGGGTTGCAATGCCGTTGCATCAACGTTGGGTGTTTTAGGGTCCGTTGGCAGAAAATACGCTCACTTAATTCCGTTTATCGTAAAAATCAATCACAACGAGCTAATGACCTATCCAAACAAATTTGACCAAATTCTTTTTGGTCAAGTCGAACAGGCCTGGAACATGGGTGCCGTAGGAATCGGTGCAACGATTTATTTTGGTAGCGAAGAAAGCGGTAGACAAATTGTTGAAATTAGCCAAGCGTTTGCTCATGCACACGAACTTGGAATGGCAACAGTCTTGTGGTGCTATCTAAGAAACCCAAGTTTCAAGAAAGATAAAGATTATCATGTCGCAGCGGATTTGACCGGGCAAGCAAATCATTTGGGAGTAACTATTGAGGCCGACATCATCAAGCAAAAACTTCCTGAAAACAATGGCGGATTTTTAGCACTTAATTCCGGTGACAGTTCCTATGGAAAGTTGGACAAACGAATGTATGAGGAATTGTCTTCAGATCACCCGATAGATCTTTGTAGATACCAAGTTGCAAACTGTTACATGGGTCGGGCAGGACTCATTAACAGCGGCGGAGCAAGCGGAGAAAATGATTTAGCAGATGCAGTCAAAACCGCAGTCATTAACAAACGCGCCGGGGGAATGGGCCTAATCAGCGGCAGAAAAGCATTCCAAAAACCGATGAACGACGGTATCGCAATATTGCAAGCGATTCAAGATGTTTATCTTTGCGACGAAGTTACGATTGCTTAGAGAACAGACATATCGCTGAGATACTGCCGCATCGCTGCCCAGCCTTCATTTTGCGTTGGAATAATTTCGCTTTCCGGCAAAATAAATCCGTTCTGACCGGTGTCTCGCAATTCAATCGTGTATGCCGAACAGCCATACAAATCGAAAATGTAATCTTTGCTTGATCCACTTGAAATATAAAGCGTCGTGCTAGTCATTCCCGCAATGTAGGCATGCCCGCCTGCAGCAATCATTGCACTTCGCATTGCGTTGCCGGGAACAGAACTCACACTGACATTAGGTGGAGGCGTTGTCGTATATGCCCATGGCCAAAGAATTTTTTCTGCGTAACTGTGAAAATCAATGAAGCCCTTGATGTTGGTTAAAGTTAAGCAATAATTTTTGATTGCAGTCGTTTCCGGTTCGCTGAATGCGGAAGGACCGCGATATGTGTCACTACTTGGTGTGCCGCTACTTCCTTCGCCACCCCAAGCCTTGCTGTAGTTGCGATTTAGATCAACTCCGTAAACACCGCCGCCATTGTTGCGACGATTTTTTCGCCACATTCGATAACTGGTCCAAGTGTGTACATAGCCATCCGGATTAACCATCGGCAAAACATAAAGTGCGACATTGTTTTCTAATTGGGGTCTCAAACTATCGGAAGGGTTTTTCAAAGTGTCAATCAGATTTTTCGTAATTGCCATTACGGTTGCAGGTGCAATCCATTCTCGTGCGTGGGTTCCACCCAAAATAACAACCGAGCGTTTCGGCGATGGGATGGTTCCTTTTTTCGGCTGAGATATTATTGGACCAAAACTGCTCGATTGTGATTCGAGGGGAACACCGGAATAAATTCGGTAAGCCCAAATCGGGTTGCCATTCCAAGAAGTTCCAATTTGAACTCTGGTTACCAAGCTTGGATTCGCCAATCTCCACTCTTCATACTGGGTCATCATTTCTGCGAACGTCAAGTAATTGAAACGGTAATCAGGAACATCTGGGCGAGGCATTGTTGCCCATGCATCCGGTCGCGGCAAATCAGAAATCTTGCGATAAATCAATCCAAGTTTTAATAATTCAAAAAACTGTTTAGGGCCTACGATTAAGTCGGTTTCTCCTAACTGAATCTCATCGCTAAACAGACCCAAATTTGAATCTCCGACCCTTTTTGCGTCCCATCGGTCATTAACGATTACCCTGTACCGGCTCCACCCCGTTTCAGCGACAGCGGCTGCACAAAGTCCTACCGCAATTACACCAGCCCAAAGAACACACAATCGTTTCATAGCAATATCCCTACATTCGACTGAAATTCAACCTCATTTAGTTCTGTTTCGTCGAGATTCTGTCCATACTACCGAATCCCGTTGCGATGTTCAAACCAAATTTGCCGCTAACCCTAACTGCCCTCAGTTGGGGTTTTAACTTTGTTGCTCTCAAGCTGCTTTATGAACAGATGAGCCCGGCTTCGGTTGCATTAACGCGCCTGCTAATCATGGGTCTGATACTGATTTTGGTGTGCCTTGTCTTAAAACAACCTCTT
>CAZJKW010000028.1:0-5387 GCA_964546835.1 uncultured Fimbriimonadales bacterium | reverse complement strand
AAGTACCCTTCGGGTCAGGTAGGACGAATCCTCTTCCTCGGCTTTTTGTCGATGGGGATTTACATGTACTTCTTTCTTGAAGGCCTACAAGGAACCACCGCATCCGATGCGGCTATTTTGCTTTCCACGGCACCCCTTTGGACGACACTGTTTGAAGTTGTGTCTAAGCAAACGAAGCCTTCGCTTGGCTCAATCGCAGGGGCGCTTTTAGGGCTCATAGGCGTCGCCCTGGTTGTCTATGCTTCCGGTTCAAAAAGCCACGGTCAGTTTTCCGGCAATCTATTTGTCTTGATCTCGGCCATGCTTTGGGCTCTCTCTGCTATTGTCAGCAAGCCGCTCCTTTCAGACTCAACTCCAATTCGAACTCTGACCTTGTCCCTACCGGGCGCATTGCCGGTTCTTGTCCCTTATGCGATTACAGACGTAATGGCAACCAAATGGCACATGCTGACTCCTTTATCCTGGGGAATGTTCGCCCACGTAACCGTCATGGCGGGAATCGTAGGATTTGTTGGGTTTTATTCCGGAGTAAAGCAAATCGGAAGCGGAGCGGCCATGCTTTATCAATACTTTGTCCCGCCAATTGCAGCGTTCTCAGCGTTTCTTGCGCTTGGAACTCCGTTCTTGCCGCTACAGGGTATAGGTTTTGCAATCATTGTTTTTGGTGTTGCATGGGCCACCAAAGCTCGAGCACTCAACTCGACTTAAGTCCCAACTGCACCCAAAAACTGGTTTACAATGTTGTTGGGTCAATCGAAATGACAAAGAGGCAGAGAATCGCACACTTACTCCGGAGATTTGGGCTGGGTGCATCAGTCGCGGAGTTAGACTTTTTGGAGAAGGCTGGAGAAGACCAAGTTATCAACGCTTTGATTAATTACGAATCGGTCAATGAAGAATTTGATGTCAGTCCCTGGGAATTTTGCCAAGAAGATGGAACTGAGCAGATTTATTTGGAAGTGCCGCGATTTACGGCTTGGTGGACATTCAGAATGCTAACAACCAATCGCGCATTGCAAGAAAAATTAACGCTCTTTTGGCATGACCATTTTGCAGTTAGCGGCCAAAAAATTGAATTCGGCCCCATGATGCTTCAATATCTCGATGCAATTCGAAAAAACGCATCAGGAACTTTTGGAACTTTGTTGGAAGCAGTTTGCAAAACTCCGGCAATGGTCAAATGGCTGGACAATGATACAAACCTAAAGGAAAAACCGAATGAAAACTTTGCAAGAGAATTACTTGAATTGTTTACCATAGGCAAAGGAAACTACACCGAAAAAGATATTCAAGAAACTGCCAGAGCTTTTACAGGCTGGGGAATCAGATACTATATTTTTGAGTTTGGCGGAGACAAGATTCAAGAATCCATGCGTAAAGTCATTGACTCAAATCTGCCTGTGGTTGCTTTCTGTTATACGCCTGATTTTCAGGACAATGGCGCAAAAACTATATTGGGGAAAACAAACTCATTCACGGGAGATGATGTTCTGAAGATGTTGGCAATTCATCCGGCTACTGCAAAACATTTATGCACAAAACTTTGGGAGTTTTTTGCATATCCAAATCCCGAACCGCACATTGTCGAAAATCTTTCACGAAAATTTATCGAAACCAACGGTAACATTCGAACGATATTGTACGAAATTGCAAAGTCAACAGAGTTCTATTCAGAAAAATCCGTGAGAAGAATCATTAAATCTCCCGTTGATTTCACCATACCTATCGTTCGTGCAACCGGTGCAGGTAAATTTCTTATGGGATTAAGGCAAAAGGATGCAAAGCCCTCAACCCCAATCAAAAAAGAAATTCGCGAGATTTCCGGCTACATTGGGCTCATCATGAACAATCAAGGAATGTTGTTGTTGTATCCGCCGGACGTCGGAGGATGGAATTGGGGACCAAGTTGGATTAGTTCAAGCGGAATGTTGGAAAGAGCGCGCCATGCCGAAATTCTTTTTGCAAGTTCAAAAGACAGTGAAAATTTTGCGCTTGCAGTTGTTACACAAGTCAAATCGAGAATGAAAACTTCGGACGTCAATACTTTTGTGAAGAGTCTTTGTGAATTCTTTGATGCGGAACCACTTGACAATGAATTCAAGCTTTTGGTCGAAGCTTGCAACAAATTAGGAGGCATTCCAAACGCGGCATCCGAATGTTCAAAAGTTCTTGCCGGTGTGCTGAAAGTTCTGTTCATGTCGCCAACATTTCAATATTGCTAAATCGGAAATACAATGAACGTATCAGAATCAAAACTAGAACTCCTAAAAACTAAATACAATGGCTACTTAGAACATGAATGGGTTGACGAATTCATTTCTGATTTTGAGATTAATTTTGCTGCAGGTCATTGGTGTGCAGGAGAGTTCTTTGATAGATTTTGCCCAATCGGTTACAACAGTAATATCGAATTCGACAACTCTCTTTCAGCGCAAATTGAAAGAGTTAAGAGAGCCGGCATAAAAGGAATTGAGTTTCATGAAGGAAGTTTTATCAATGAAAACTACTCAAAGGATGCTTCAAAAATCACCGAAATTAAGTCCAAATTAGCCGAACAAGACATCGTCCCAACAAACATGAACATGAACACGTGGACAGATCCAAAGTGGAAATTTGGCGGAATTACTCATCCTGATTCCGGAGTTCGCTCAGATGCCCTTCAATTATGTTTACAAGGGATTGATATTGCAAAAGAAATCGGTTGTGTCAGCGCGAACATTTGGCCCGGTTCGGATGGCTGGGATTATCACTTTGAAGTTGATTATGGAAAGCGTTTGAGTTGGTACATAGATGGCTGCACTTCAATTGCCGAAAAGTGTGACAAAATGGGACTTAAATTTGGTACCGAGCCAAAACAAAAAGAACCTCGAGAAGGGAACATGATTGTGAACACAGTTGCCAAAGCGGCACTGGTTGCACAGGAAGTGAATCGAAATCTCGGAAAAACGGTTATGGGTGTTGTCATAGATTATGGACATGAACAAATGGTCGGTAACACTCCCGCAGATTCGCTTTATATGTTAAGTCGGCTTAGGCTACCAATTGCAAATTTTCACATTAACGGTGCAAAGTTTAACAGCAACGATGAAGACCGAATTGCGGGAACGGACGATATGTGGCGATTTATCGAGTTTTGTTATGCGGCAATTGCAACCGGTTATTCAGGATGGTTCGGCGAAGACCAATTTACCTATCGCACAGAGCAAGTGAAATCCATGAGATTGAGCATGGAGTTCTTTGCCAACAGTATGAAAAAGGCACTAAAAATCTATGCAATAAGAAAAGACTTAGAATCGGCGCAAAGCACCGGGAACGCGGCACTCACAATTGACGTCGTCAAGAAAATAATTTACAACGGATAAATGATTAACAAGTTCAAAGGTCTATTGAGCGGGAGAAATCGGGTCACTTTAAGAGATGGCAACCCGCCGGTGTTTCATATGGATGAAAATGACCCTGAATTGCTGGCTGCTATCGAAACGGCGCGAAGCAGAGTCGGATGGGTGATTATGAGACTCCAAGAATATCGTGGCCCAAAAACTTATTTATCCGTAAAATTCGAACTGAAAGACAATTTTTCAAATGCAGAACATATTTGGATTGATGATGTCGAATGGAAAGACAACAAATTCGTTGGCAAATTAGGCAACGAGCCCCTTAAACTTAAAGGTTGGACTTACGGTGAAACAGTTAGTGTGGATCCGGAAATAATCACCGATTGGGTTCTCATTGAAGACGGTAGAGTCGAAGGCAATTTCACTTATGAAATCTTGGTAAAGCGCGCTTCCGGAATCAAGAGTTAACCGGACACGGTTCGTTGTTCAATTCGTTTTTCAAAAGTTCCTCTAATAACCATGTCAACAAATATGCCGGGTGTGTGAATACAATCAGGGTCCAGCGTTCCAATTTCAACGATTTCCTCAACTTCTGCAATCGTGATTTTCCCGGCTGTCGCCATCATGGGATTGAAGTTTCTTGCAGTCATTCGGTAAATCAAATTTCCGGCTTTGTCTGCTTTCCATGCTTTTACCAAACTTATGTCTGCCTTAAGAGCGCTCTCCAAAACATAATTTCTTCCGTCAATTTCCCGCGTTTCTTTTCCCTCAGCAACCAGTGTGCCGAATCCGGTCGGCGTGAAAAATGCAGGAATTCCCGCTCCTCCGGCTCTTATCCGCTCTGCCAAAGTGCCCTGAGGCACTAATTCAACTTCAAGTTCTCCTGACAAAAACTGTTGTTCAAAGGTGGCGTTTTCACCCACATAACTCGAAATCATCTTTTTCACTTGTCGCGTTTGTAACAGAATCCCAATTCCAAAATCGTCTACACCCGCGTTATTGCTAATGAAAGTCAAATCTTTGGCGCCGTGTTCTCGTATGGCAAGTAAAAGGTTTTCTGGCAAACCGCAAAGTCCGAATCCACCGGACATCAGCGTCATTCCATCTTTCAGTCCTGCTCTTTTGAGGGCTTCAGCAGCAGTAGCAACGGTCTTATCCACGTTCGGCGTTATACCTCCGGCAAAAGCAAGGGGCAGCCAAAGCTGCCCCCGTTCTTTTCGCGAAGTCAATCTGTCGTTGGATGGAACTCCGCGGCTCTCCTTTTAACGTCATCCGCAGACGACGTACCCGGTATTTTTCCCTATGTTGCCCAACAAAGTGAGTTCAATCCCCCCGTAAAAATACTTGATTTGGTTTCCGGGTAAGGGAGCCGACTTCATTTCCCGAAAATAAACTTAGGTCTATGTTTGGTCTTTTGCTCTATTCAGCAATATGCTTCGGGGTTGCTCTCCTCGTCGTTTGGCTGCGGAGTCTCTTTACTAAAGTTGGCTCAATAGGAGACAAACCGGTCTTCTTCAAGCTTTTGATATGTTGGATGATGCTCTGCGTCGCGCCCTACGGATGGGTCGAATGGCAGACTCGGCAACATGGAAAAGAGTTCGCCTCTGCCATTGACCGGATGGTCAATCGCAGCGAAATCAGAGGAACCCCACAGTATTTCAAAGTCAGAAGTTATGGGGCCGAACAATCAACTTTGTTTGTTATCTCAAAAATCGAAGCAAATTGGGGGGGAACTCATCGCAATCTCTACCGTGTCGAAATGACAAAACGAGATGGCAAATGGATACCGGACAAAGTTACCGCCGTAAACAGTGACGACGGAGATGAGGCCGGTTTCACGGTTCCGCCTTATTGGTAGGTATCATCATTAGGTGATAGACGCCCGTCTTCTCGAATCGCTGTCCGAAACTAAAAAACGCTTGGACGCTATTCGAGGTCATCTTTGACCAACCCAAATTAATCTCCGAAATTCAACAGTTAACGTTGCAATCTGAATCCTCAGAATTTTGGAACGACCCTAATTCGGCCCAAAAGACCATGCGCCATCTTGCA
>CAZJKW010000027.1:0-20887 GCA_964546835.1 uncultured Fimbriimonadales bacterium | reverse complement strand
CCAGAATCTGCCAGCGCAATTGTTTCATGCGGATAAAAAAGAAAGGTCTTTGGTTACGACTTTAACCAAGAAAATGGCAGAGGATTTAACTTCTTATTTACAAGATATTGGGGTTCGTGTTCAGTATTTGCACAGCGATGTACACTCTTTGGAGCGTCCTGAAATTTTGCGAGATTTACGGCTGGGTGTTTATGACGTTGTTGTTGGGGTTAATTTACTGCGAGAAGGACTCGATTTACCTGAGGTGACTTTGGTTGCGATTTTGGATGCGGACAAGGAGGGATTTTTGAGATCTGAAACGTCGCTTGTTCAAACCATTGGGCGAGCTGCAAGAAACATTGGCGGAAAAGTTTTGATGTATGCCGACACGATTACGGGCTCGATGCAACGTGCGATAGATGAAACGAATCGAAGGCGGGAAAAACAGTTTCAATATAACGAAATCAATAAAGTTTCACCGGCATCAGTTAAGAAGGAGGTTAGAGAAACGGTAAGAAGTTACAATTTTGTTGCTGAGGAAACTGCGAATTATGATTCCGGAAACCAAAAGCGAATTCGACCTGAAGACATGATGGTTGAAGATATACCGAGAGAGATTGTGCGATTGGAATCTGAAATGAAATCACTTGCCAAAGAGATGCGATTCGAAGATGCGGCAAGAATTCGCGATGAGATTTTTGAATTGAGAAAAATCGGTGGATTAGCAGACAATGCAAGGGCGTTGATTAAGGCACCTAGACGGGGCAAAGATGGGAAATATCGAACATCGTGAAAATTAGACTAAAAGGATTGAAATGGGGTTATGACGGTTCTGAGATTGAGTTTTTGATTGAAAACGGAATCGTTATTGAGCGCGGAGTTGGCTTATCGGGTGAGCATGAGATTGATTTTGGCGGTCAATGGATTTTGCCGGGTTTTGTTGACTGTCATTGTCACATTTTGCCGACCGGATTGGACTTGCAAAAATTGGAATTGCGCGGTGTTAAGTCGCGGCAAGAAATGGAGATATTGGTTAGAGAAAAAGCGAGGACCTTGCCTGAAAATGAGTGGTTATTGGCGGTTCATTACGACGCGAATTTGTTTGATGACGGAGTTAATGTATCTGCCGATGAACTTGAAAGTTGGTCTTTTGGAAGACCCGCAATTTTGAGGCACACAAGCGGCCACAGTTGCATTACCAATCGTACCGGCTTGAGATTCGCTTCGGTACATGATTTTACGGAAGACCCGCAGGGCGGAAGAATTGTTAGAGACGAAAAGGGGGTTGCGACGGGCTTACTTGAAGAGGGCGCAATGGGATTTGTTTATCGTGTTACGCCAAAGCCGACCGTTGAACAAATGGCGGATGCAATTTTGGCAGCCGCTGAAAGCATGTCCGGATATGGGATTACTTGTGCAAGCGATATGATGACCGGGCAGTTTGGTTTAGAAAAAGAGATTAATGCATATCAGTTAGCGATGGAAATGGGAGCAAAAATAAGATTTCGGTTGTATGTTCAGTGGCATAAGTATTTTAGGGAACCGGAGATATTGGATTTTAACCAGTCCGAAAAACTGAAGGTTAGCGGATTGAAGTTGTTTTGTGACGGAGCCATTGGTTCCGGTACTGCTGGTGTATATGAAGAGTTTACGACCGGTGGTGTTGGAATTATGAATTATGAAAAAGCGGAACTGGCAGAAATGGTTTTAAAGGCGGATTGCGCCGGATTTCAAATGGCGATTCATGCAATTGGAGACAGGGCAGTTGATTGGGTTTTGGACGCTTATGAAGCGACGGGAAATCCAAGTAAACACCGAGTTGAACATGCAATGATTTTGTCTGACGAACAGATAAAAAGAATTCAGTTTTTGAATCCATTTGTTACCATGCAGCCGGAATTTTTGGCGGAATTTGGAATTGCATATCGTAAAAGGTTAGGTGATGAAAGGGCAAGATTTTTGAAACGAGTGAAGAGTTTGTCGGAAGCGGGAATGAGGATTGGTTTGTCGAGCGACCGACCGATCGTTGGTGGAAACCCGTGGGACGGAATCCGAGCGGCTGTTCGTCGCCCGGACGGATTTGATGCTTCAGAAAACATTTCGATTTCGGATGCAATTAAGATGTATTCTTCGGGAAGTGCATTGATGAGCAATGATGTATCTTTTGGCGAATTGCGAGTTGGGCAGTTTGCAGATTTTCAAATTTATGAGATGGACCCGAAAGAAATGAATGAAACTCCATCAGCCGTGTTTTTGGGAGGTATAAAGGTTTTCTAAGATGCCGCGAACCTTATTTGACAAAGTTTGGAATGACCATTTGGTTGCCGAGATCGAAGGCGGAGGTTCACTTCTTTACATTGATCGTCATTTGGTGCACGAAGTTACGAGTCCGCAGGCATTTGACGGATTGCGAGAAAGCGGTCGGAAAGTTAGAAGACCCGACTTAACATTTGCAACGGTTGATCATAACGTTCCAACAGACGGCAGACCGATTAGTGAAGAAACTTTGTCCGGGAAACAGTTGGCTGCATTGCAAAAAAACGCGAAAGAATTCGGAGTGCCATTGTGGGGATATTTGTCGGAAAATCAGGGAATTGTTCATGTGATAGGTCCGCAATTGGGATTGACACTTCCCGGACTGACGATTGTATGTGGTGACAGCCATACGAGTACACACGGAGCGTTTGGTGCATTGGCATTTGGAATCGGAACGACCGAAGTTGAACACGTTTTGGCGACGCAAACATTACGAGTTTCAGGCAAACCGAAGACATTAAGCGCGGCGGTGAACGGAAAATTAGGATTGGGAGTTAGTGCGAAAGATATTATTTTGGCGATTATCAGGAAATTGGGTGCCGCCGGTGGCGCGGGATATGTTGTTGAGTATCGTGGTGAGACGATTAGTCGTTTGTTGATGAGCGGGCGAATGACAATTTGCAATATGAGTATTGAAATGGGAGCAAAAGCCGGAATGATTGCGCCGGATGAAACTACTTTTGAATATATTTCTGCGGAAGAAAGACCGTTTGCTCCCAAAGGCAAAGTATTCGAAGAACTTTTAGAAAAATGGAAATTATTAAGAACGGAAGAGGGTGCCGTTTTTGACAAGAGCGTTGAAATTGATGCGAATCAATTGGTTCCTCAAGTGAGTTGGGGAACTACACCTGCGATGACGGTTGATATTCATGAAGCAATACCTGAACCGGTGACAGCGACAGAAGAGCGTGCGCAAATGTATATGGGTCTTAAACCGGGAATTCCGATTCAGGAATTAGAAATTAACAATGTTTTTATCGGAAGTTGTACGAATAGCAGAATTGAAGATTTGCGAGAAGCGAGCAAAATTGTTAAAGGAAGAAAAGTTGCGGAAACCGTTCGTGCAATGGTTGTTCCTGGAAGTGAAGCGGTGAGAAAGCAGGCAGAAAGTGAGGGTTTAGACAGGATTTTTATAGATGCCGGATTTGAGTGGCATCATGCGGGATGCAGTATGTGTTTGGGGATGAACGGTGACATTGTTCGTCCCAAAATTCGATGTGCGAGTACGAGTAACCGGCCTTATGAAGGCAGACAGGGACCGGGATCAAGGACGCATTTGGTGTCTCCGGTGACGGCTGCGGCAACGGCTATCACGGGAAAAATCACGGATCCAAGACCTTTTGTGAATTAACCGGGCGGCCAAGAAAAGCGGCGACCCGAAAGCAAATGGAGATGCAAGTGGAAGACCGTTTGTCCGGCTTGTTCTCCGTTGTTGATTACGATTCGATAATCAGATAACTGAAGTGATTTTGCGATTTCGGTTGTTGCCAGTAGCAATTCGGACAAAGTTTTTGCGTTTGTTGTTTCGGATAGATTTGGTGTGTGAATTTTTGGAATTATCAGGATGTGAACTGGGGCTTGCGGCGCTATGTCTTCAAATGCAAACAGAAATTCGTTTTCAAATATTTTTTTGGATGGAATCGTTCCGTCAATTATTTTGCAAAACAGACAGTTTTCCATTAGTGGATTACCCTTAGTTGATTCTGATTTGAGTGTGGGTTAGAAGAAATTAGTTCGCCAAATGCTTTGCCGTTTTCCGATTGTGTTATGAGGACTTTGCAATTGCAGCCCATGAGTGACGATGGGCCGGCAAATTCGACTTCAATATAGTTTTTCGAATGGCCTGATAACAGACCGTTGTTTTTTTGTTTACCTTCTACCAATACGTCAAGTATTTTGCCATGAAACTGTCGTGCATATTCAGATTTTGTTTCTGCACAGACTTGTGTTAGGCGCTGACTTCGTTCAATTTTTTCTTGCGGAGAAACGGGGTCGTTCCATTTGTCCGCTGGTGTGCCAAACCTTGGGCTAAAACGAAAGATGTGTGCTTTTGAAAAACCAACGGATTTTGCGACATTAATGGATTCCAAGAATTCGTCTTCAGTTTCAGTTGGGAACCCGACCATGATATCGGTTGAGATGGCAATTCCCGGAATTTCTTTTTGTAAATCAGCACACAGATTTAGGTAATCATTTTGAGAGTAAGGGCGATTCATATCTTTTAATACTTTGCTGCTGCCGGACTGCAGCGGAATATGTAAATGAGGAACGATTTTTGAATCTTCCATTTGCATTAGCGAGACGAGTTGGTTTGTGACTTGTCTCATTTCGATACTTGAAATTCTGATTTGGTGTACGAAATTGGATTGTGAGAGGAATTGGAGAAGTTGTTCAAAATTGGGTCCGCCGCTTCCGGTTTCGTTGCCGTATGCTCCGATAAGAACTCCCGTTAAGACGATTTCCTTATAGCCCCTTTTGCCCAGATTTTCGGCTTCCTCTAAGATTTCTTGGTAATTGCGGCTGTGCATTCCAGGACGCGTGAATGGGATGCTGCAATAACTGCAATAAACTGAGCAGCCGTCTTGGATTTTTATTGTGGCTCGCGTTCGGCCTAATGCGCCTGAAATGGGTTTTGACTTGTATTCGTTAATAGTTCGATATTCCGGAAATGTTTCGGTGAAAATGGAAAATGTTTCGAGTTTTTTTGGATTTGGAATTAGCAAATGTGCGTCATTAATATTTTCGGTTTTATTGATTGCCATTTGGGCAGCGCAGCCCGTAAGAACCACTTTTGCATTTGGGTTACGCCTTGTTGCGCCTCGCACGGTTTGTTTACTTTTGGACTCGGCTTGGCTTGTAACGCTACAACTGTTGATAACGTAAACATCTGCAACTTCGTTAAATGGAACGATATCGAAACCGGCGGACTCAAATGATTCCAAGATCCTTTGAGTTTCGTACTGGTTTACTTTGCAACCAAGTGTGGTAAATGCTGCGCGAGGCACTTTGCGAGGATACCGCAACCTTGTTGAATAGGCGATCGTAAACTGACTATGGCGGAGAGAGTTCGGTTGACGGGGTTGAGTGCTGAATCATTTACCACGAAGGCGGATAGGCGTGCGCTTGATTCATTGGAAAAGGTTCCTCTTTTGCCGGCAGTGCTTAAGAAATTTGCGGACTTGGGATTGGACCGTTGGTATTACTGCATGAACATGTCTATGTCTGTAAGATGTGGACCAAGACAGTATTCAACGATTTATGGAATAGCAAAAGAATGTTGCCAAGTTCTTGATGTTCCTGAGCCGGAGTTTTACATCAGCAGTAATCCGGTTCCCAATGCATTTGCGGGCGGTGTTGAGCGACCATTTGTTACGTTAAGGAGCGGAATCATTGATGTACTTGACGACCATCAGCTTTATCATTTAATCGGACATGAATTAGGGCATATTAAATCGGGACATATGCTTTATCATATGGTGGGAAGGTTGTTGGTTCCGCTTTTGCAAGCACTTGGGAGGCGATTGCCGATTATTGGAGATGCGGCGGTTATCGGTTTGGTATTTGCATTTTATGAATGGATGCGACAGTCCGAATTGTCGTGTGACCGTGCGGGATTGTTGACCTGTCAATCGCTTGAAACTTCATTGATGGCTAATCTGAATTTGACCGCAGGCGAAAACCGGTTTTCGCATGAGGGGAATTTGGATGCATTTATGGAGCAAGCGCGCGCTTATCAAGACGCGTCACCTTTGGATCAACTGGGAAAAGTTATTTTGTATTTTTCAATGAGTCATGCATTTACGCATCCGATGCCAGTGCATCGCGCTCAGGAATTGGAAAAGTGGGAAAAGAGCGGTGAATTTGAAAAAATTATTAAGCAGTTTCGTTCGGCTCCGCTTGATTCCTGATTGGCATTAGGATAACAAATCTTGCGCCTTTGCCGGGTTCTCCATTTTCGTAAACGGTTCCATCATGGGCGTCTACGATTCCTTTGACGATGGAGAGGCCCAGCCCCATTCCTTTAACTCTTGAAGTTCGGTATGCGTCAAAAATTCGGCTTTTGCTGCTTGCGTCAACGCCGGGACCTTCGTCTTCGACTACAATTTTTGCGAATTCTGCGCCACGTCTTTTAATTCTTGCATCATCTAAATCAATGTCGTCGGCTCGTCTGACCGTAATTGACACTTTTCCTTCTTGCATGAAGTGGGTTGCATTTTCGACAAGTTCAGAAATTGCACGTTCAATTTTTTTTGCGTCAAAGTAAAAGGGTTCAATCTCATCTTTTACGGTTAGCACGAGTGCGATTGGCGAGGAGTGAGGAATTACGGATGCTGCTGCGGAGGTTACGACATCTGCCAAATGTGCTTCCGTAAGATTGAGTTTTGTTGCGGTTACAAAATCTCGAAAATCTTGTAGAATTTCCTCCAATCTTTTTACGCCGCTTTCCAAACTTTCGACGATTTCGAGTGAATTTTCGCGTGAAATAGGTTCTTCGTTGAGAACATATCGGAGTTCATTTAAGTCGCCGCGCAACGCGAAAACGCGGTTACCAATCATGTGAGAATTTCGAGCGCTGAGTTCACCCCATGCTGCCATTCGCTCTGAATTGACCAGTCTGCGGACGGAGCGAAGTTTTTCGAGACCGGTTCCTAATTGTTCTGCAATTGCCATCAAAAGAACTTCATCGTCTTCGGTGAATCGAATATCCACAAATGGATTAATTGCTTTTTTGCGAAGCGCTCTCATGCAGCCCATACAGCGGCCACCGCTTAAGATGGGAACGGCGATATAAGATTGGATTTCTTCCATCGGAAACTCGAGATATTTTCCGATCCACCTTGCGTCTTTTTGGGGTTCATCAAGGCGAATGGACTCTCCGTGTTGACAAACCCAACCGGTGCATCCGACTCCGGGAGGATATTTCGCATCTTTGTTTAGCGAGGATGTTCCGACTGTGTCTCGCAATGTAAATGCGCCTTCTGATTCGTCCCATAAAAAAATTGAGTAAGCGGTTACTCTCATTACTCTTTGCGTTACTTCTGCGACGCGTTTTAATAATTCGGCTTCGGTTCTTGCTACATCTAATGCGGTTCCGACCTCAACGAGTGCTTCCTCGCGAACGATGGAATCTTCTCTGTCAAGCGCAAGTGCAGCAATGAGTGCAAGGGTTTCTAAGTTTGCTTGCTCTGCCTTTCCAAATCGGTCAATTTCGTCGGATTCTGCGTTAATGACACCACGGACTCTGCCATGTTTATCATGAATCGGAACGGCGAGTTCGCTTTTACTACCCGGAATCAATATCTTATACCGACTTTCTCCGCTGACATCTGGACTGATATATGTTGCACCAGTTGCCGCCACATAAGCTGTAATGCCTTCGCTATCTTGGTCTGCAACTTTGACTTTTTCGCCTAACAATTCCGGTGTCCAGTCGGCTCCGAAGCCGGCACGAAGGGTCATGTAACCTAAACTGTCGTTGTAATGGAGAATCATGGCGTTTCTTGCACCAGCGGCCTGGAGAGCAACTTCGCATATTTTGTAGAGCGTTGTTGTTGCATCTCTCGACATCAACGTCGCACCGAGCATGTCTGTTAAGCCGGGAATTGAAGGCACATTGGAATTATAATCGCTACAATGCCCGATTTGGGAGAGAAGCGTGCAATTGTTGATGTGGGTTCAAACTCGTTGTTATTGACGGTTTGCAATTGGAACGGGTCCAATTGGAGTTCGATTTATGAGTCGAGCGAAGTAACCGGATTGGGCGAAGGAGTTAAAGTAACTCAAAGGATCGAGAGTTCGAAAGCCGAAAAAACCTTGCGTGCCCTTGCTGTTGCATTTAAGAAAGCAAATGAATTGGGTGCTTCTGTTCGAGCATACGGAACCATGGCGTTAAGAATTGCCGAAAACGCTGAAGAGTTTATTCGTATGGCAAATGAACAGCAAACGCCCGTAACCGTTTTGAGTGGCGAAGATGAAGCAAAATTTGGGTTGCTTAGCGTTTTGGAAGATGAGGTTTTTGGCGATTCAGAATTAATTACCATTATTGACGTTGGCGGTCATAGTACGGAAATTGCAAGTTCCAGGAGATTGAAGCAAAAATGGAAAACTACTTTTCGAAAGAGTTTTTCCGTGGGTACATTAAGTATTAGAGATACGGTTCTCTCAATGGAATCTCCAAACGGTCTTGAATTACTTAGAGCAACAAAGACAATTGATGACCTTTTTGGGTTGAGATACTTACCCAATCAAACCGGAAAAGTCGTTGCTTTGGGAGCATCTGCAACTAATTTGATATCTATTCGCGAAAAGCATGAAAAATGGATGCCGGAAATTGTTCACGGAAGTTATTTAGATTTTGAAGAGATTAGTCAATTCGTACATTTGTTGAGTGGACTGACTGAAATTGAAAGAAGTCAGTTAATTGGAATAGAAAAGGGACGTGAAAAAAGTATTCATATTGGCGCACTTATTTTGGAGCGCGCGCTTCAAGCCGTACATGGTCTTGGGGTTTACATTTCTGTTAAAGGTTGGCGCCATGCAATCATGAATCAGGAATGAATCATTAGTAGTTCGGTCCGCCATCAAATCTGTGTCGAGTTTCTATTCTTCTTACGGTTCCGCTTTTTGATCTCATGACGATAGATTCGGTTTTTGCTCCATCCGCGGTGAATCGAACTCCGCGCAACAAATCTCCCGTTGTTATTCCCGTTGCCGCAAACATCACACTTCCGCTTGCTAAATCCTCAGTAGTGAAAATCCGGTTTAGGTCTCCTCCAACCATTCTCTCTGCGCGTTCTCTCTCACCATCATTTCTAAAAACCAACTTGGCTTGCATGTCGCCGCCATATGCTCGAATTGCAGCAGCCGAAATGACCCCTTCGGGCGCACCACCAATTCCCATCAGAGCATCTACGCCGGTTTCCTCATCAATAGCAGCAATTCCAAGTGTAATATCGCCGTCCGAAATAAGATGAATTCGTGCTCCCGCTCTTCTAATTTCTGCAATTAGTTTTTCGTGCCTGGGTCTGTCTAAAACTCCTACCATTAACTCTTCGATTTTCTTACCATTGCATTTTGCAATCGCCCGAAGATTAGCCGTTGGCGGTAACGAAATATCAATTGCACCTTTTGCCGCTTCTCCGACAACTAGTTTATCCATGTAACAATCGGGTGCGTGCATTAATTTTCCTTCACCTTCGACAGCGGCTGCCAAAACGGAAATTGCATTTGGTAATCCGTTGGCACACAAATTGGTTCCTTCTAATGGGTCAACGGCTATTTCAATTTTTGGACCACCGGCGCCGAGTTCCTCTCCAATAAAAAGCATGGGTGCTTCGTCGCGTTCGCCTTCGCCAATCACGATTCTGCCGCAAATGTCCATTTGTGCGAGTGTGTTTCTCATCGCATCGCACGCGGCTTGGTCTGCTGCATTTCGGTCGCCTTTGCCTACCCACTTTGCACAATTCAATGCGGCGGCTTCGGTGACCCGAACAAAGTCTAAGGCGAGGTTTCTTTCCATTTCAGGCTCCTTGCAAGGATACCTGCCCGGGTTCGATTGTCAAAAGTCGAGCATCTTCAACCGCTAACTGAACTGATTGCGGCTCGAGTTTTGAAAGTTCGGCGATTCTTGAAAGCCGGTCGTTCAATGCCCTATGCACGGTGCCTCTTTGGGTGTCTCCCAACCTGCCGTTTAATGCGTAAGTTTTGGTTAACGCACGCATTAAAGACATTCCACCAATTTCTCGAATTGAGGCATCGTCGGCATCATCTTCATGCATCTGTTTCAGTTTCTTTATTCTTGCAATTGACCAAACCGAATAGAGTAACGCAAACGGAGTGCAAAAAATCGGATTGACGTTGGCGGATTTCGACAAAAAGGCAAGGGAACTTCCAATCAAAATGCCAATCAAAATCAGTTTTGAAATCAAAACGAGAGATTGTTTTCTTTGGTTGAAATGTTGAAGTTCGTGTGCCATGATTGCCAAAAACTCATCTTCACTGAGTGCTGACAACAGATAATCGGTGATTGCAATTCTTCCATTTCCTAATGCATACGCTCCTGCAACGCGTGCTTTCCCTGATCGAACCAACAATAAGTCATTTAGTTTTGTGCCTACTTTTTCTGATAACAATTGCGCTTCTTCCGCCCAGTGTTTGATAGGAAACTCGACTAATTTTCCGGGCAAAGTTAATGCACGGAGTACGCTCCATTGTGTGACCCAAAGAAAAGCGAGACACGCTAAAAGAACCAAATTTTCAATGCTGTTTTGGTCTCGACTAAACTGCAGGATTCCTCCTGCCAGCATTAACGTCAATCCGATTGGCAGGCAAACGCTCCAGACTGAAATCAGCATTCTAAAAACGAATGATTTGAGAGGCCAGTTGTCCCCTCGAATGGCATTAAAAGGAACATGAAGCCCGATTGCAAATACCGGCTGTTGAATTGCCGTGAGAGCAATCAACATAAATCCCGAAGTGAGCAAAGAAAATCCAGATATTGCAATCACAATTCCGCATAAACCCGTCCCGACCATTCCAACTTTTTTAATCTGCTTTCTGAGTAATTTCCATTTTTCATTGCGGCTTGCACTGCTTGCGGCAAGTCGGTAAGCGGTTTTTGAACTCATAACCGCCATCAGAACCGTGACAGCAGCCCAAATTGTCAATCCCAACCAACCCATAATCTCATCATTAATCATCGGCAATTCGAGTGCTTAACTCAAGAAAAAGAGATGTGGGGCTTGTTGTTGTCAGTTGGCAACGGAGTTTCTTAGGTTCCTTTGCGCATAACCGTGACGACGAGTTTTGCTTCCAGGCCGCGATAGGATACTTTGATGGTTGAAGTTCCCGGTTCGATTGCCCTAAGTTTGCCTCCCTGGTCAATCCAACAAGCCCTGCCTTCGCAAACCCAAAGTAGCTCATCGATTGGAATCTGACGATTTGATTGGTCAAAAACTCGTAAAGTAGTCACATCGCCGGGTTTCAACTCTGTCAAATTTGCCGCGATTTTGACGGAACCCACTGCCGCCAAACCGGGAGGCGCAAAGAGTAATATTGCATTTCCGACTAAACGCTCTTGGCCATCGCTCGGACGGTTTAGCACCATTCCGCCCAAGAAAAAAGTCGAACTGCCTCCTCCATCTAAGTTGATGGCTTCATCACATCCAAGTTTTACAAACCAATCTGCAAATTCACTTAGATTCATTCCTCGAGAAATGGTTGACCGTCCATCCACAACGACAAAAACGAGTTCGCCATTTGATTTCAATCCAACACCTGTTCGCGGGTGGCGGTTGTTAATAAATGTGTTGTCGAATTTTTCCGCATGGAAATCCTTTATCGCAATTTTTTGGCGCACTAATCTGGGTCCGCCGCTAATGGCAAACGGAAAGATACTCCAATCCAATGAGCCATCGATTTTTAGATTGACGGTTGATTCTATATTGAGTTCAGCAAAATACGACATGGCTCTGAGGCGATTGTCGGTTGCACAAATTACCAGTTCGCCGGGCGAAATAATTTGCTCGGTTGTATCTGAAACAACTCTTTGAAACTTAAGTTTGGAACTTTTTCCTATGGCCGGAAGCTCTCCTGAAAAAACGAACATGGTTGAAGGGTATCTTGAAATCGCTTTCTCTGCTCCCGGCGTAAACAGAACTAAATCCGAGTCACCAGCCATTCGATTTATTCCGCTTATTTTTATGTCGGAATTGTCTGGAAATGCAAGCGATGCCCTCCACGTTGGATGATCTATCTGGATTTGATTTGAATTCCATGCTAATACGGCTCTTGGAACAAACGGCTCGCTAAGCAAATTGCCATTTATCATTAACATTCCCAATGGGTCACCTTGAAAAAAGAAATCTGCATTAATGGCTGCAAATGCGCCTGATTTTAATGCCATTTGATTAACAGGAGCCATTGCAGCCGAGAAGTTCCCCAATTTCAGTTTCTCGTTTGGAATTGCCGGTTCTAATCGAATGCCCTCTTGCGGATATTTGAGTGTTAAAGAATTTACAATCAAAGGTGTTGTCAGATCAACGTGTTGCTTATAGACAATACCGGGTCGAATTTCTTTTGTCCAAACAAATTGAGTTGGTTCTTGTTTAAGGGTTGAAATGACGATTGCGGCAATGATCACGTATTCAATACTCCCAATTCCAGGTATTCCAAACTGCAGTTATCGGCATCAAGGGTCGCTTTTATTCCAAGTGGCAAACTTGCCATTTCATTTGCGTGACCGAATGGGAACTTCATGATAGCGGGAATCCCAAGTGGCTTGATTCGTTCCAAAACGATTTCTTCCCAACTTAGACCGGGGATACCCTCGTCTCGTTTCTCGTTTGTTCGGGTCATTTCTCCGAGGATGATTCCGGCGGATTCTTGCAATTTTCCTGCATTGATTAAGTGCGTGAGCATCGCATCGACTCGGTGAGGCGGTTCATCTACGTCTTCGATTAAAAGCAATCTATCTTTGGTATTGATTTCAAACGAAGTTCCCAAACTGTCACAAATCAAACATAAGCAGCCACCCGTTACAATGCCATCGGCTTTTCCAATCGTTACACATTTTGCATTTGGGCTTGAAACTTTGATGGGTTCATTACCTTCCATTGCATTAAACCATTGATTAACGACCCACGATTCTCTTTCAACCGAAAGACTTAACAGCATCGGTGCATGCAATGTTGCAAGGCCGCAATTATTCAAGGCAATATGAAGGGTCGTTATATCTGAGAAGCCAACAAAAAGTTTGGGTTTGGTGACAAGATGTCTGAAATTCAAAAATGGAAATAATCGTGCGCTTCCGTACCCTCCTCTTGAGCAAATGATTGCTTTGATTTCCGGCTCATTCCACGCTTTGATTAAATCCGTTGCTTTTTCTTCATCCGTCCAATGGGAGTCATCTTCTTTTTGATAGCATGTTTTTGAAATGGACAGTTGGTACCCTCGATTTACCAGCAGTTTTATTCCCGATTCAAGTTTTTCGGGAGACGAAGCGCTTGCCGGCGCAACGATGGCTACTTTATCTCCGGGTTTGATTGAATATGGCTTAATCATAATTTCTAGCGATGTTGGGAGAATTTTCAATCAGTTTTTTGACTGAGACATAGGTTGGCAGATTAGCTGTTGCGCCGAGCGATTCGCACGCTAAACACGCAGCGGCAGATGCAATAAGGAAACATTCCCCGAGTGAAAAGTGATTATCTAATCCAAACAACATTCCAGCGCGAAAAACATCTCCGGCGCCGGTTCCATCAACAATTGTGGAACTTTGGAAAGCGGGAAAATACTTGGGATTCTTGTTCGGTTCACAAGCGAAAAAGCCATTCGGGCCGTCGCTTAAAATGGTCGTACATCCATGGGTTGCGGAATGTTGATGTGTCCATTGTAAGTTAACTTCCGCGTTGTTTTTTTCACCAACCCAATCGGTGCTGGATTGCCAAAAATCCACGCCTCGGACGACTTCGCCGTCATTTTCATCGAAGAAATCCATTAGATAAGTTTTTATTCCTGATTCTTTTGCCGCTCGCGCAACTCTTCGGCTGGTTTCACTCATGTTCGGTTCAATGGTGATCCAGTTTGCTCCAGCAAAACTGGGTATCGGCATTCGGGCTTTGTCCAATTCCGAAAATCCGCGCCCTATCATGGTTCTTTCTGCATCGGGCGTTACAAAAATATCGCAAACCGGAGTTCGAAATTGGTCGAGTTTTTCGGGTGAAGTTAGACCGAGATGGGAAGCAAGGCGTCCAATTTTTTCGCCGTTTGGATCATTTCCCACCGGATTGCTGACCAGTTTTACGTTTCCGCCTAAAGCCATTATTGCCAATGCCGTGTTGGCTGCTTCGCCGCCCAGACCTTCGGTTTCCATGCTAATTTCAACATAACCTCCTGGCTTTGGCAGTTTTGGAATTAGGTGAATTCTATCTAAACAAATTGTGCCAAAAACAAGTACCAATTTTTGCTCCTAAAAAACGTCATGTTTTTCTCTGCTCCTTAAATTAATCAACAATCCTAACATGGCAAAATTAACAACGAGTGCCGATCCACCATAACTCCAAAAGGGTAAGGGCACTCCGACAACCGGAATCAAGTGAACAACCATTAGCAAATTAACCAAGATGTGAAAACTATAAACAACAAAGATTCCTGCCGCTATGTATTGGAAAAGACGGACTCTTGCGTTGGCAACAATTAGCCAAACACGCCACAAGAAAAAAGCAAACAGGGCAAGAATTCCGAGTGAAGCGATAAAACCTCCCTCTTCCGCAATCACGGTAAAAACAAAGTCAGTCGTTTGTTCCGGCACCAATCTTGATTCTTTCAGTTCACCTCTTAAATAGCCGGAACCGACGAGGCCGCCTGTGCCCATCGCTTGGGCTGCGACATCCGTATGATAATTTCCTTCGCCGGAAACAAGGCTTTTGATTCGCTCTTTTTGATAATCTCGAATCAGTGGAGAATTCCATGCGAATGCAAAAAGCGCGATACCTGTAATCAGTGCAAGCAACAAAAGTCGAATCTTTTGGCCTGCAACCAAAGACATACCCAGCCAAATGGCAAGAAATACCAACGAAGTTCCTAAGTCCGGTTGTCTATAAACCAAAATAAATAATGGCAATACATGAAGGAACGAAAAACAAAGTCCCTTTAGAGTTCTTAGACTTTCTCGCCTTCTTGCGAGATAATCCGCGAGGGTTAGCACCAAAAGTAGTTTTGCAGGTTCGCTCGGTTGTAATTGAAATGGACCAATATCAATCCAACGCTGCGACCCTTTTGCCGTATGGCCGATAAGCGGCAAAAAAACAGCGATAAGCAGAAAGATGTTCGCCCCATAAATCAAGGACTTGTAGTGGCTCCAAACTCTTGGGTCCATCAATAAAAAAAGCCCAAAAATCGGCAGAGCAATGAATACCCATGTGGTTTGCTTTAAGAAGTCACGATGTCCGGCTTGCACGCTCGATGCACTGTATAAAGTGAACAGACCCAATCCAATCAGGCAGGCGGCGGCAATGACAAAGGGCCAATCCACCCTTCGTTTGAGGTCTGCTTTGAGGATCGCTTCGGACAGTCGAATGTTGGGATTTTACTTGTTAGGCCGTTGGAACTAACTGAGAACTAAACACCGAATTTGAGTAGTTCGGCATAATCTTCATCAACAAAGCAATGAAATCAACCTTAATCCTCGGCAGTATCGTCCTTTTGGCATCGCTTGGAATTCAAACCGGAACCGGAAAAGCCCTGCTTGATGGGCAAGCAAAAGTCCTTAAGTCCGCCCAATCGTTAAGCGTAAAATTCACGACACAAAAATTGCCGGGAGCAGCCGAAGATTGCCGTTTGGTGTTTTCCAGACCGAATAAGTTAAGACTTGAAAACTCTTCTGGAGTTTTTGTCACCGATGGCAAAACCACTTGGAAATATGACAAATCATCAAATTCATACGTTGAAAATCCTGCTGCCGCAAATGACGCAATTTCATTGTCAACTTCAGAATCGGCATTTGCGTGGGCAAGTTTTTTTGGAGAACCTTACAAGGATTCAAAAACCGCAACCCTTGGTACAAAGCGAAACTTGAAAGGTGTTGTCGTGCAAGAAGTTGTTGTAGTTTTGGCTGATAACAAAACCATTACGCTTATGATTGATCCGAAAACCAATTTGCCTCGCGGAGCAATTGTGAAATTTGGTGAGCAAGAAAATTTGGTGATAGCTTCTGAAGTAAACATTGCAGCGACAGATGCGCTAAATGAAGAGTTTGTTTTTTCGCCGCCAGCAGGTGCAACAAAACTTGACAAACCAAAAGAATTGGAAATTACATGGGCAAGTGTTGTGCCGATTTTTAGATCAAGGTGCATGCCTTGTCATAGTTCAGGCAGAGTTTCGGGTGGATACAACTTAACCAGTTATGATGCGGTTATGGCGGCAAACATTGTGAAGCCCGGAGACCCGGCAAACAGCAAACTGCTTGGAACCGTGAAACATACATTTGGTTCACCAATGCCAAAAAACGGATCGAAATTACCGGAATCCGAAATTCAGATTATCGAAAAATGGATTGCAGGTGGCGCAAAACCGTGATGATTATCCGGTTTCAACCAAACTTGATGTCTTAAATTGAAACTCGCCGTTATTGAAATCAACGGTAACGAATGACCCGTCTGAAATTTTTCCGGTAAGAATTTCTTTTGCAAGAGGATTTAGGACATGGTTTTGGATAGCACGTTTCAATGGTCGGGCTCCAAAAGAAGGGTCGTACCCAATCATTGCCAATTCACTTTTTGCGTTTTCACTGATTTCAACCCGGATTTTCTTGTCTTCAAGCCGGCTCATCAAGTTTGCAAGTTGAATTTCAACAATTTGTTTTATTTCATTTGCACTCAGAGATGAAAATACAACAATGTCGTCAATTCTGTTTAAAAATTCAGGTCTGAAAAATGCTCGCACAACTTCCAGAACTCGACTTTTTACATTTGCACTTTCGTCGGTTGCGATTGGATAATCAGTTTGAAATTCGGAAGAGCCCAAGTTGCTGGTCATGATAAGCACTGCGTTTTTGAAATCAACTGTCCTGCCTTGTCCGTCAGTTAGTCGCCCGTCATCCAGAACTTGTAGTAGCACGTTGAAAACTTCCGGGTGGGCTTTCTCGACTTCATCTAACAATACAACCGAATATGGCTTTCTTCGTACGGCCTCAGTAAGTTGTCCGCCTTCTTCAAAACCGACGTATCCCGGAGGTGCACCAATCAGTCGTGCAACGGTGTGTTTTTCTTGATATTCGCTCATATCAATGCGAATCATGTTGCGCTCATCGTCAAACAGAAATTCAGCCAGCGCGCGCGCAAGTTCAGTTTTTCCGACCCCGGTTGGGCCCAAGAAAAGAAAACTACCGATAGGACGATTTGGATCTGCAATTCCTGAGCGCGAACGACGCACTGCATCGCTCACTACACGTATGGCATCGTCTTGGCCAATGACGCGAGCATGAAGCCTATCTTCCATTTTCAGAAGTTTTGACATTTCACCTTCAACTAATTTGCTCACGGGAATACCGGTCCATTTCGAAACTACTTCGGCTACATCTTCGTCATCAACCTCTTCTTTTAGCATCTTGTTTTCTTTTTGCAACGATGCTAATTCAAGTTCCAAACTCTCGATATCTTTTGAAATCTGTGGAAGTTCACCATGTTGAATTTGGGCTGCTTTTTCCCAGTTTGCATCGCGAGTTGCCTGTTCCAAACTGTTCTTTAACGACTCGGATTTTTCTTTAAGAGATCGAATTTGCATTAATTTTTCTTTTTCGCCTTGCCAATGGGCAAACAGCCGTGCGTGTTCTGTTTGTAAGTCTGCAAGTTCTTTGTCAAGTTTTGAAACTCTTTCGATGCTGGATTTATCTTCCTCTTTCTTTAGAGATTGTTTTTCGATTTCAATTTGCCTCATTCTTCGGTCAAGCGTGTCAATCTCGGTTGGAACACTATCAATTTCAATTCTCAATCTGCTACCGGCTTCGTCAATTAAGTCTATGGCTTTGTCAGGCAAAAACCGGTCGCTAATGTAGCGGTCGCTTAGCGTTGCTGCTGCAACAATGGCACTATCCGTAATTCGAATGCCGTGATGAACTTCGTAGCGTTCTTTCAGTCCGCGCAAAATTGCAATCGTATCTTCAATGCTGGGTTCACCCACCAAAACCGGTTGAAATCTTCGCTCTAAGGCTGCATCTTTTTCAATGTATTTTCGATATTCGTCCAGCGTGGTCGCACCAACGCATCGTAATTCACCTCTTGCCAACATGGGTTTGAGCATGTTTGCAGCGTCCATACTGCCTTCTGCTTTTCCTGCACCAACCAATGTGTGCAATTCATCAATAAACAGAATGATTTGTCCTTCACTTTTCTTAATTTCTTCCAGAACTGCTTTTAATCTTTCTTCAAATTCGCCTCTAAATTTTGCACCGGCAACCAATGCTCCCAAATCAAGCGTGATAACGCTTTTATCTTTGAGTCCCTCGGGAACATCTCCGGCAATCACCCTTTGCGCTAATCCTTCGACAATGGCCGTTTTTCCGACTCCGGGTTCGCCAATCAAAACCGGGTTGTTTTTCGTTCTACGGCTAAGAACCTGAACGACACGCCGGATTTCTTCATCTCTGCCGATAACGGGGTCCAGTTTTCCGGACCGAGCCGCAGCAGTCAAATCGCGGCCGTACTTTTCCAGTGCTTGAAACTTCTCTTCAGGCGATTGGTCGGTTATCCTTTGGCCGCCTCGAAAGGACTCAATGGAACGAAGCAAAGATTTTTTATCAGCCCCGGCAGAGCGCAAAACTCTTCCCGAAGCCCCTTTCGTATCGGCAGCAAGCGCTACCAAAAAGTGCTCAGTCGAGACGTACTCATCCTTTAAAGATTCGGCTTCTTTGAACGCCTCATCGAAAATAGATTTGAGGCGCTGGCTGATGGTTTCACCGTATCCGGAGGCACCCTCAACTTTGGCTTGACTCTCAAGTTCATCGGTGACCTGCTTCTTAAGCATCCCGGGAACCGCACCCAATTTTTCAAGCAACGGAACCGTTAGCCCGTCTTCTTGTTCAAGCATTGCCAGTAACAGATGTTCAGGCTCAATTTGGGAATGCTTGAATCGTTCTGCAACCGATTGGGCAGATTGAACAGCATCTTGGGCTTTTAAGGTCAACTTATCGAATCTCATGTTTGACTTGAGTCTCCTATTGTCAAGTAGTCTTAGTGTACCTAACCCAATTCTTCACCGGATAGTTCCAAAAAAGCAAAAAGCGAGGACGAATCCCCGCTTTTTTGTGAATCGAAGAAACTACTTGATTCGGGTGATTTTGATTTTTGCGTCGGCTGGAGGAAGACCTGCTTGAAACTCCATGTTTTTCAGGTCGTAGTCTGCTTTGCAGGCTTCGCCGTCTGCAACATCAATCCAAATTGTGCCCGTCATGGACACTGGGGTTGCACCTTTCAGTTCCTTATAAGCAACTTTGATTTTGTAGCAATCCCAATTGCCTACCTTTTCTGTACCCAAGTAGGTGAAAATCGTTTCGGAGTCAACGGTTCCGATGTTTGGGTTTCCTGCCTTGTTGCGTTTCCACATTTCACCAACAGCAACTTCTGCTTCCGGATACAGAAACACCATCGCGTTTTCAAGTCGTGGCTGGGACATTTCCGGACCCGCGTTGTTTTTCGATTCAAGTAGCTCGCCGCGGGGACTCAAGATTGAAGTGGTCACCAGAGTCATATCTCCCATCATCGCGGACATGTCTTGGCCGCCAAAAATCAACTTCACTTGACCTTGAGTAGATTCAAGCGTGATTTTTCCGTCTTCGGCTACTTTCAAAACTTTGGAAGTTCCGACTGCAGAAAACTCAATGTCGGTCGGACCGGTTCCGACGTCCATTTTCGCAAGCATTTCAATCTTCGACTGGGTTTCGACGCCAACTTTCGGTTTGTATTGGATTTTTGCCGTACCTTGAGCAAAAGCACCTGCGGCAAACATAGCAACAGCCAATAAAGAAGCAAATCGTGGTTTCATGTGTTGTTTTCCTCCTCGGGATTAGCGCTTAACAATACCTGCCGATTGTTAAGATACACATAATACGCCTAAGCCCAGTTCGGGGTTTTCATTTCATAAAGAAGAAGACCAATTGCCTATCAACTGCATCCCATATTCACTGAGAACACTCTCGGGATGGAATTGGACGCCTTCAACACGAAGATTCTTATGTCTGAGTCCCATAATCTCTCCATCTTCGCTCATAGCGGAGATATCCAGGCAATCCGGCAAAGATTCCTTTTCAACCGCCAAACTGTGATATCGAGTCGCGCGAAACGGATTAGGCAAACCCGCAAAAACACCTTTTGAATCATGCTCAATCTGACTTGTTTTGCCGTGCATGATTTTTTTTGCTCTAACAACTTTGCCGCCAAACGCTTCACCCATCGCTTGCATTCCCAAGCAAACCCCGAAAATCGGAACTTCACTCGAAAGTTCTACGATGACCTTTTCGGAAATTCCGGCCTTGTCGGGCGAACATGGCCCGGGAGAAATTAAAATTCCTTTAGGGTTTTTGTTTTTGATTTCGAAAACTTCAATTTCATTATTTCGGAAAACTTCAACCGATTCACCCAACTGCATCAAGTATTGGACCAAATTAAAAGTAAATGAATCGTAATTGTCTAACACCAAAATCATTCGAAATCTCCTGATTCAGCCAACTCGATGGCTTTAATGACTGCCGCCGCTTTGTTAATGCACTCGTCATACTCTTTTTCTGGAACACTGTCAAAAACAATTCCGGCCCCGGCTTGCACATGTGCAATTCCATCTTTTAGATAGATTGTTCGAATTGCAATTGCAGAATCCGTTTCTCCATTAAATCCAAAATGTCCTATGGCTCCGGCATAAAGTCCTCGGCGACTGGTTTCCAGTTCTTCAATAATTTCCATGGCACGAACTTTCGGAGCACCACTTACCGTTCCTGCCGGAAATGTGGCTCGGAACAAATCAAATGCATCTTTATCGTCCTGCAATTCGGCTACAACTTCGCTAACGATATGCATTACATGCGAATATTTTTCGATCACCA
>CAZJKW010000026.1:14876-21276 GCA_964546835.1 uncultured Fimbriimonadales bacterium | reverse complement strand
TTTCAAAGGAACAAAGCTGCTTTCAAAAATAGAATCCCCCAGTAACAAAACAAAATCATCATTGTTTACAAATTCTTTTGCGAATGAAACTGCATGAGCGAGGCCTTTAGGTTCTATTTGACGAACATAGGACAGATTGATTCCAGATTTTGAGCCATCGCCAAGCGACTCTTTCATTTGCATTTCATTTTCGCCAACAACAATGCACACTTCGTTGATTTCTAACTCATGCAGTTTGTCAAAAGCGTAATGAAGTGTCGGTTTATTAGCCAAGGGCAAAAGCGGCTTAGGAATCCGGTGAGTCAATGGATACAATCGGCTCCCTTTGCCGGCAGCCAAAATCACGGCTTTCAAAATGTGTTCCTTGTATGTGCGGTATCTTTGAAATTAGTATGGGACGACAAGGATGGTCTCCTGTGGTTGGAATGGTTTTGCTTGTGCTCGGATGCGGCAACAAAACTGATGTTGTTTTCCCGAATCACGTAAAAGATTACCTGCCCCCACCAGCCAATCCCGGCTTTAGCGCATACCTTCAAGCATCCGAACTTGTAGAGCGCGATTGTGCTAAATGGATAGGACGAGTTAGCTTTACTCCCGGACAACAAGCTGCTTCAATTCGCGCAGCTGGGCCGGCAGTTTCAAAGATTCGGAAAGGGCAGTCAGACGGCGTTAGTTGGGTGCATCGGCCCTACTCACCTTTCTCTCCTCCGTCCGAAAGAAGGGGATGGAGATTCATTGGCCGAGTTTTGGACTGGAGAATTCAAGATGCCATTGAAAGCAAGGATTTTGACCGTGCTGTTGAAGACACTTTAACGGCAGTTCAAATGGGAATTGACCTCTCGGGTGGCGATGCAATTGATGCAAATCTTGGTTATACAATTGCACGCCAGGCGACTTCTCGGATATGGTCGCACTTTACTGAACTTTCTCCTAAACAACTGTCTCGACTATCCAGCCGAATTGCTTTTGCCCTCGAAAGAGCACCCACCATTGAAGCAACGCTGCGAAACGAAAAGATTACAATGCTAAAAGCCGTCCAGCAGGTTCAGGATTGCTTTCTCTCTAATGACCTGAAACCCATAAACGAAGCCCTGGGCAGCGTTATCACACCTGCTACAGACTACTTGAATCGAATGAAAACACGACCCAAGGAGGAACAAGTTAAGTTTTTCAACGGCTTTGCAAGCGAAGCAGTGAACGAAGCCGATTCCTTAACAAAAATGGCTCAAACAGCCCCGTCACAATGGAAGCCGCTTGACGACCCAGAGGGTGAAAGGCCATGGAAGCGGTTTGCAACGGCTTACCTTCGTACGGGACGCGAGTTCATGAACTGGTGGGTTGAATTTCAAGCAAGAACTCGTTTAATGGCGCTTGATGCGGGATTGATGTCAAGGGTCAAGTCAGGGGAGCAAAACATACAACTTAGCCGGTTCCCAAAACTGATAACGATAGACCCGTATTCCGGCCAAACTTTTCGATACTTGCCACAAGGCAGAGATTTTGTTGTTTACAGTATTGGAAAAGACCGTAGGGATGACAGCGGAGACTCTAACCGCGACCTGTTGCCCGAAAGGTAGACTCTAACTCATGACCGGGAACGTACAATCGCTTAGATTGAAATTTCAAAAAGGCCAAATGGAAGACAAACCCGAACTTATTTTAGAAGCAGGCAAAGGTATTGTTGGCGATTTCTATTATGAAAACGACCCAACTGGCAAAAGACAAGTCTTGATTTTGGACGAATCCACATTGGAAGAATTTGGATACGAAGACGGAGAATTAAGAGAACAGATCCTTGTCAGTTTTCCTGAATTGCAAAAATTGCCGATTGGCACTACTTTGCGAATTGGAAACAGCCAAGTTGAAATCATGATGGATTGTGCGCCTTGTCGTCACATGGCTGAATCGTTGGGCGAAGACCCCAAAGAATTTGTCGAAAAAATGATAGGGAAGCGAGGCATGTTAGGCAGGATTGTGAAAAGTGGGACAGTCAGAATCGGAGACGTTGTGGAGTTGGTCGCGAGTGAGTGAAGGCAAAAAAACCGACTGGTTCGGAGTAATTTTAGGCGCAATGGTTTTTTTGGCCGGAATTGGAATGCTTGTTGTAACTTTTTTGCAAGCAAGAGATATGTTTTCGGTCCCTCCCAGCCAAATGATTAAAGACCAATCAGGTGACGTTACACAAATTGGAGTCAATTTTGGAACCGTATTGTTGCGAATCGGTCTATTATTGGTAATGTCTTTAGTCGGTTCTGTTATCAGCAGTAAAGGAATTCGAATGTACTTAGCAGCACGTGCCGGAATCGCTGTCCAAGGTGAAAAGGCGTAATAGAAAATGTATGCCGGTATTGCGTGCGCATTATTTCTTGCCCAACAACCCAATTTAACCCCAGCACAGTTAGAATTAATTGAAATTTGCAAAGCGGACCAGGCAGACAGAATGGCCGCGAACCCAAGCGAAATCAATTGGAGCGAAGTATCAAAGCGTGATGAAAACAGGAGATTGCGAGTAAAGGATTTCATCAGGAGAGACGAATTAATCACCGGAGATGACTTTGATCGTGCTGCATTAATTTTTCAACATGGCTCCAAGCCAATCGATTTTGTCATTGCACACGAACTTTATCTTATGGCATCTCAATTGAAAAAATATGGAAATGGTCCTGCAATTTCAGAAGACCGACATTTGAATTCAATCAACCAACGACAACGTTTCGGAACTCAATTCAATTGGGACTCAAAATTGAAATTCATAGATGAGACAAAGCCTTTTGGTGTAACTGATGCGCTGCGATTAGATTCATTTTGCCCCCCTTTGTGGTTAGCAAAAAAAGATGGCCCGGGTTCGCCGGTTGCTTTTGAGTTGATTTTTGCGCGCATCAAAAAAGTAGCAGACAAAGACTGGCAATTACAAAAAAACAAGTCGAAGGAAAGTAAAGAACTGAAAGCATTGTATTTGACAAATGATTCAGCGAAGTCAAGAAAACGTGTTATTGAAGTGTATTTGGAAGACAAACTAGGAACCAAAGAGGACTTTTATCATGCTGCTTTTGTTTTGTGTGGTTCCACAGTTCCCAGCGAATTACTATTAGCGCACGAGTTATCTTGCGTTGCGATTGTGCGCGGACATCCCAATGCGTTCTGGCTGGCTTGTTATTCATGGGATTTATGGAAGATGGCAATGAAAGAAAAGCCCCGTTATGGAACCACGGGACATCCGCCTCAATCGGACTTGTACTCAACCGTTTTCCAAACGATTCAAAGAACAAAACCAAAAATTGTGCCACGATAAGAAATGCGAGCCGTATCGTTACCCGTATGGGATTTGTCTTCTGCCTACAGTTCATTTGAATCGCCTGAATACCTGAGTTCGGTTGACAATTTATCGAGGGCCATAGCAGAACTTGAAAATAATTTTGATTCAGGTATCTCAACAAAAGATTTGATTGAAAGGTTGGATTCAATTCTTTACTCTTCATCAATTTTGCAGTCGTTCACGGGAGGGAGCATCGCGGTAAACACAAAGGACGATATTGCATTACGGGCAAACAGCCGACTCGAAAAAGTTTTGTCAAATTTGCACGCACTCTTGCCAAGAATTTACAAGCGACTTGGCAAGTTAGACGATTCAGAAAAGTCTTCGCTTAATGAGTACGGCTATTTTTTGCAGCGAGCAAAGATGAAGGCAAAGCACTCAATGTCCGACGCAGAGGAAGCACTTGCCGCAGACTTAAATCCAAGTGGAATCAATGCGTTTGTTAGGTTGCAAGATCAAACCAGTTCACAAATTGAAATTGATTGGGATGGCGAAATCAAAACAATGAGTGAAATTCGTATTCTTGCCCATCATTCGAACCGGGAAATAAGAAAAAAAGCATATGAAAAGGAACTAACTGCATTCAGGAAAGTAGAAACAGTTAGCGCGGCTTCACTTAATAGTGTCAAGGGCACCACTCTTACTTTGAGTAAGAGGCGCGGATGGAATTCGCCCTTGGATGAGTCATTGTTTGCTGCGTCAATTGACCGAGAAACGCTTAATGCAATGCTTAATGCTGCTAAGAAAAGTTTTCCAATGTTTCGAAAATATTTGCATTTAAAGGCAAAAGGTTTAGGAATTGGTAAATGTTCTTTTTATGACATTTTTGCTCCATTAGGAGATTCAAAAACTCAATGGACTTGGGAGCAAACTCAAGAGTTTATCATCGAAAAATTCACTTCTTATTCAACAAGAATGGGCGAATTTGCACGGCGTGCATTTCAAAATAACTGGCACGACGTTGGGCCAAGATCCGGCAAAGTAGGCGGCGCTTTTTGTATGCCATTCATTAACGATGAATCAAGAATTCTGTTGAATTTCAGTTCAGACTTCGAAAGCGTTTCTACAGTTGCACATGAGTTGGGTCATGCTTATCACAACTATTGTCTCGGAAGTCGTACGGAAATTCAGAAAGAATTGCCAATGACGCTTGCTGAAACAGCAAGTATTTTTTGTGAAACGATTGTCGGTCGTGCTACGCTTGCAACTCTGGACGACGAAGAAAAATTACCTATATTGGAATCTCGACTGCAAGGTGCTTGTCAAGTTGTCGTGGACATTTCTAGTCGGTTTCAGTTTGAGTCGAAAGTTTTTGAAAAAAGAGAAATCGAAGAGTTGTCACCCTCGGAATTTTGCGAAACGATGATTCAAGCGCAGGTGGATACGTACGGAGATGGCCTTAATGAAAGTGAACTTCATCCGTACATGTGGGCGGCTAAACCACACTATTATGCATACGAGTCATTTTACAATTATCCGTATATGTTTGGTATGTTGTTTGGGCTTGGGCTATATGCGAATTATGAGAAGGATCCTGAAAAATTCAAATCGGAATATGATGATTTTTTGAGTCGGACCGGATTGGCCGACGCAGCATCACTCGGTCAAGAATTTTCAATTGATATTTGTGATGAAGAGTTTTGGTTTAACAGTCTTTCTATAATCCAACGAGACATAGACGAATTTGAGCGCCTCATTCAACTGAAATCTTCCTGAATCAACAATCGGGCCCACTCATCAGGGGTATTTGCGTTGTGAACACATAAAGGATTCAGTCCGTACTCTTGCAATAACGTATCCTCTATGAATTTAGCATTCAATGATTTCACCCAGGTCATTAGACGCTTTTCTCCGGTATCAATCATTTTTTTTGCAGTTTCGATTGTTGACGATTTGAACAAGCCGCACAGTGGCTGAATATTGCCGTTAATGGTTGGCAATATTGCGTCGTAATCATCAATTTTGCTCAAAAAAACTCTTATGATTCTTGGGTCGAACAGTGGAATGTCACAGGCGCAAACAAAAAGATAATTCTGATTGGGAGAGAATCTGGAAATAGCCGATAGCGGCCCTGCTCCGACCTCGACGTCATTGATTTCTTCTGGACCGAGGATTGAAACCGGAAACCCTTGACCCAAAATCTGCTTCTTGATTCTTAATGCAATTGGTTCGCCACCAATATTAATCTCGGCTTTTCGCGAACCCATTCGTTGGCTTCGCCCTCCTGTCAACAAAACGGCTTCAACATCGACATCGAACATAATCAGCCAACAAACGGTTGGCCCGTCATCAAAGATGCTTGATTAATTGCAATAAGTTTTCGTTTATCTTGTGGAGAGATTAATTGATGATCACCAAAATCCATTTCAACTTCTTGCATTACTTTAACTAAATCCCTTAAGTGCAGCTCGCTTTGAAACTCTTCTCCACTCATTGGCGATTTCGAGTATGAATGGCATTTACATTCTTCTTTGTAAAATGCAACTCCCAATTGAGCAGGACGCTGGATGACATGGAAGAGTTTTCCAAACGGCAACCATAAGAGGAGCAAAACTACTGTGAAAGCATGAAGTAAGGAAATAAACTGGAAACTTGCACCACCCATCAATTTGTAACTTGCGGTTATCATGAGACCTGTTATTGATACCGAAAAAAGTAAAAAAAGTGGAATCAAATCGTTTGCAATAGACTGGACTGCAATTGCACCTTTGTCAAACATTCTCCTATGCATTGCTAATGCCACCCCCAAAAGAACGAGTACGGCGCTAATGTTTAGTCCGTTGAAAATAAAGAAACCAAGAAATGAATTTGGAACGAATGAGAATTGTGGAATTCCCATAAATTCGACCATATATTTGCTACCATTCTCGACCGCACTGAATTGAATCCAGCCCCAGCTTAGAGGGAATGTAATGGCAAATGCAATCATACATCCCCAAGCGATACACATATGAGCAGCCCAGCGATTCTTGCTTCTTTTTTCAATAAATCTCTGTGCAATAATTTGGTTCCAGAGCAATTTGATGAGCAGTATGATATTTCCTGCCAATCGAGTTGGTTTCAAAAAAAGTTTCCATCCGGATT
>CAZJKW010000026.1:0-14866 GCA_964546835.1 uncultured Fimbriimonadales bacterium | reverse complement strand
AGTGGCAGGTCGCTGAATCCACATTGTATAACGGAACAAAATCGCAAAAGCCGCGAATATGGTTGCGGCCGCATATGTGGCGAGAGGTGGATCAAATCGTTCAAATTTGCCGGAGCCAAAGTAAATTCCTAGAAAGACGCTGATTGCCCCGATCAATCCACAAGCGAATGCGATTGTTTGCGAGCGGCTAACTTTCATTTTCTTTTGATAAGATGTCATCAACCCAAGACATTGCGGCCATCATATTCGGAAATCCAATTGTTGTTGTTGCTTGCAGAACCGCATGACGAATTTCATTCTTAGATATACCGAATTCAAGGCACTTTCGTACATGGCTGTGGACGGCACCTTCCATCCGTGCACCCACCGCAATTCCCAATTTAATTAACTTCTGCGATTTTTCATCTAAAGGGCCTGCATCTGATACGGTATGGCTGAGTTTTTTGTAGGCATCACCAATCGCTGGAAAGTCCTCAAAAAATTTCTTAAATCTTTGCGGTACTTGACTCATGATCTTGATTACTCTACCAGGGCGAGACTCAATGCGTCAATTTTGTTGATAGTGATAACTTGATGGTCCGTGGAAACGATTTCAGACTTTTGCCACTTGCTCATGATTCTTATGCAAGTTTCGACCGTTGTGCCTGCCATTTCCGCAATATCTTGTCTTGTTAAGGGAACCGAAAGTTTGACAAAACCGTTTGATTCGACTCCGTAGGATTCACTTAGCAGCAACAAAACTGCGGCGACTCTTTGCTCCACACGACCACTGCTCATTCTCGCCATCATTTCATGTGCCCTTACGAGTCGAGGAGACAATGTTCTCAAAATGTAATCACGCAATTGCAAATTGTGCTTATAGAGTTCTTGAAGAACACGAATCGGGACTTTCAAATACCAGCAATTCGTGACACCAACAGAAGACAGTGGGTAATCGCGACCTTCCAGTGCCGCCAATAATCCAAAACATTGTCCAGGTCCAAGGAGTTCTACTGCCATTTCGGCACCTTGCGGAGTTGTCCGGGTCATTTTAACAAATCCTGTCCCAACGACACCAAAAAAATCACAATTTGAACCTGCTAACCAAATGAACTCGCCACGTTCCGCATATGCAACAAAGCTTTTACTTGCCAGTTGCAATCTTTCGTCTTCATTTAGTGCGTTGAGGACCGAGCAAGATTGGATAACGGCCAACGAAGCCGGTTTTTCTGGGACATCTGGCATGAGTTCCTGAATCATGACCCAATTCTTGGTACGAAGTTAGTCTGACAAAGCGGCTTCCCATTCATCGCCTTGTACATCCAGATTCCCCAAACCAGAAGGCCAGTGAATTCAACGAAGCCGGTTATCCCCATCAGTTTGAAGGCCACTACACTTTGTTCCGTAAGAATTTCCGAGAAAACGCGAACCGCATTGCCGACATTGAGTAGCCAAAATGTGGTGTGAAATGCGGGTGTCTTTGTCTCCGGCAAACTGTTCATTCGGCAAACTACGTGCGTACCGACTCCTACGATCATTTGTGAAATGAACCCCACTGTTATGGCATGTCGGATTGCGCCGGAGTAAGCGTGAGAAAAGCCAATTCCCATTTGATTCAAATACAACGGCTCTACCAAAAAAAGAATGCCGGCGGTACATAGACAAAAGTAAGCACTACGAATGAACTTATGGGAAGGTAGTTTGTGCAAGATTTCTGCAAAAACACGAGAAGAAAGCGCCACACAGATTGCTCCTAGTGCAAGACATAGGTTTCCTAAGATCACTATCCAACTTTGATTCTGAGAATCCAACTTATCAAATTGACTTAACCATCCAATTGTCCTCAAAATGATCCCGCAGTTCCATACAATGAAACCAATCATTCCAACAATCTTCTTCGGTTCCTTAAAATAGAAGCAAGATGAGAACTTAATCAAACTGACTCCAAAAACCATGCATGCAACGAATCCCAGAAACTGCACATCTCGCAGTGGAACGAACCACTTTGCAACAAACATAAGTGAGCATGTTGCAGAAGATTGATGTGATCCCAAAAATGCAAGTAGTTCGCTAAAGGAGGAAATCACAAACCAAAATGAAGACGCAAAAATAAATAATGTTTGCCACGACAAGGGTCTGTTGTTTTCTTTAGCATTTTTGGAAGTCAAATAAACAAACAGTAGAACTGCGGCGATTTGACAACTCGATGCAAGTATCCCAATTGCCATTCCAAAGGAGTGAAAAATTGGGAACAAGGGCTCAGCGGCGAACCGAAGAGATATTCCGACCGACATGAGTCCCAGGGTTGCCCAAGCGAGGGAGTTAAAAGATTCTCGATTTTGTTCGCTCAAGTGGTGCTGCTGATATGTGAAGCCAATAACGAAAAAGCTAACCCAACCAAACAATTGCGAGTTCGCATGAGCCCAAACATAAGGCGCCATTTCGTTTTGTGTAAACGATCCTGCTAAAGATATTCCAAATAAAGCGAACGCACCGAGCAAACACCCGGCTGTCAAAACGGTAATCAGTCCTGCTACAAAAAACGGACGGTAAATTGCAACCTTTCCGGCATTAGACGTTTCGACATTAATGACTCTGAGCCTGCCTGCTGTTGGATGAATCACAAAACTCAATCTAACTAGCAAAATGGTCAACTTCTATGATTCACGTCATACACTTTCTTTCCAATAACCTCAAAAATGGCTTGTAGATTCAATCTGAGGAGAAGCAGATTTGGCAACGAGATTTTCGGTACCGGGAAGACATGGGTCAGTAAAAGCGAAAGGGGAAACAAGGGTTGTTAGGACGACGGACAGTCCTAACTGCACTGGGGCTTGCGGTTGGTTAGCAACGGTAGTCGACGATGTAATTGTAGATTTGAAGCCGGCAGCGGATTATCCCTGCGAAGAATACAATCCGCGCGGATGCTTACGAGGCATGTCGATGACCCATATGATTTATGGTCCTGATAGGATCAAAAAACCTTTGATTAGAATTGGAGAACGAGGCGAAGGGAAGTGGCGTGAAGCCAGCTGGGACGAGGCGCTGGATTATGTTGCCTCCAAAATGATTAGCATTCGAGACAATTACGGTCCGGAAAGCATGTTGCTTTTCAATCAAGTTGTGGGTACCGGCTATGTACAAAAAGGTGCTCAAGTCCGAATGGCGGCTCTGTTAGGGATGTCGTTCGCTACTGCATATGATTTCAATGGCGACATCTCCATGGGTTTTACACACACGATGGGAATTGACTGCGTTGAGTGTGAAACCAAAAGTTGGGGACATGCAAAAACCGCGATATTGTGGTCAAGCAATGTCTTTCAAACCAGAATTCCGGATGCGCAATTTCTGACACGTGTCGCAAAACAAAAAAACAATTGTCAGATCATCGTTATTGATCCGCGTTGCAGTCAAACAGCAAAGGGAGCGGATTTATGGGTTCCGATCCATCCAGGTACTGACGGCCTCCTTGCGTTGGCAATGTGTTATACAACAATTGAAAACAACTGGGTCGATTGGGAGTTTTTGAAGAAATTCACAGACTTAAACACTCTCATTCGCGAAGATAACGGTCAAAGACTGAGAGCAAGTGACATAGGGATTGGAAGTGAAAATGAGTTTTTGGTTTGGGATGAAAACACGGATGACTTTTTTAGACTGCCAACAGAAACTCTGGCATTGCCAAGCGACCTTAAACCCGCGTTTAGAGGCAAAAGACAGATAAAGATTGGACATGAGGTGGTTGTTGCCACACCTGTCTTTCAACTCATTGAAGACTCTATCATGCGGGATGAGTACAAGCCAGAAAACGTAGCATCCTTAACAGATATTCCCGCTGAGACAATTCGCAAAATTGCTAGAGAATATGCACTAAGCAGGCCCAGTTCAATCATTATTGGAATGGGGCTTAATCACCGTTTGCACGGTGACCTGACAATTCGATCCGTTTTATTGCTTTCCGCATTGGTCGGCGCACACGGAAAACCGGGCGAATCGATTTCAATATACTCTGGTCAACATCACTTTAGGTTGGACGTTAGTTCCTGGTGGTTCCCCGATGGGAAAAGACCTAACGGGGTGCCGATGCACTATTTCGTACTCGGGAAACCCACAGATACAATCAATCCCAAAATTAAGTTTCCGAAAAACGGATTTAAGGCACTATTCGTTTCTCACGGGAATCCTCTTGTTACAGAGTTTTCAGATCCGCTTCGCAAAGCAATTGATGATTTGGAACTATTTGTTACGATTGACTTTTCGATGACTCCAACTTGTGAATACAGCGACGTTGTTTTGCCGGCACCGACTTTTTGGGAAAAACAAGAGTTAGTAGGTACTTCTTGTCACCCTTACCTTCAAATTCAACAAGAAGTGGTTCCGCCACAATATGACAGCCGTACCGAGTTATGGATGGTCCAAGAAATAATTAAGCGAGTTGACCCGACATTGCATAAGAAACTTGACTTCTCCGAAGAAGAAATAATTGAAATGCTTTTAGAAAACGGAGGCAAAGAGACAAAGGGAATTACCTATGAACAACTTGTAAAAGGACCTGTGCGTTTAAATGTACATGACCCCGAAGTAGGTTGTGACGAGCAATTTCTGGAAGACAAACCGTTTCCGCCACGTGCCTATCCATTTCCCGAAGGTGCTCAAAAAGAGTTCCTTAAGACCGGACGGATGGAGTTCTACAAGGAAGAAGATGTCTTCAAAAAGTTAGGTGAAGAAATTCCAATTTTTAAACCTGCATTTTCACACTTACCAGTTGATGATCAAAAATTTCCTCTAAGTATCGTGACGCCACACAGTAAGTGGCGAGTTCACTCAACACATTCGAATAACAGAGTGTTGCTTAATTTGAATCGTGGCCCGGTAGTTGAAATCAATCCAATTGATGCAAGAAAGAGGCAGATTTGTGACGGAGACAAGGTCGAAATTTTTAACAACAATGGAGCATATCAATTGTGGGCTTTGGTGACTGAGACGATTAAGCCGGGGGTTCTCTGTGTGGATCACGGTTGGTGGGACAGATATTTAGGCGGCGGCAAATACCATTCAGTTCATACACATCAGAAAGTCAAGCCGACTCATGAGAACTACTATTTGCCGGCTGTTTATGCACCTGGACAACATTGGAAAGACACAAGGGTTGACATTCGAAAAATATGACAAAAATCATAGAATCAACTCACCGAAAGAGTGAGAATTTAACGTAATGGCAAGGCTTTCGATGCTTATTGACTTGACTCGATGCATTGGCTGCGATGCGTGTACGGTTGCTTGTAAGCAGGAGAACGGAACGCCATTTGACGTATTTTTTGCACGTGTTCTTAACGTTGAATCCGGGACCTATCCAAATGTAAAGCGTGTTTACATTCCGGTTCTTTGCAATCACTGTGAAAATCCAGCGTGTTTGAAAGCGTGTCCAAACAAGGCAATTGTAAGGCGACAGGACGGAATTGTGTTGATTGACCAAGATAGGTGCCGAGGAACAGGAGCATGTGTTGCGGCCTGTCCCTACGGAAATGTCTATCTAACAGATTCCGATAGTTGGTATCTAAATGCGGATGAGCCCTACGAGTCTGAACACGTAAAACCCAGATTGAAAACAGGAGTAGCAAGAAAGTGCACGTATTGTGCACATCGAATTGATGAGGGACTCAATCCAGCATGCGTAGTTGCATGCCCAACAACAGCAAGAATTTTTGGGGACTTGGACGATCCCGAAAGTACTATCAGTAAATACGTTAATGAACAAAAATCTGAAACAAATCGCACTCCATTCAAGTTGTTAGAAGATGCTGGGACAAAACCATCTGGAATGTATTTGGGATTAATGGCCGAACAGCAAAGTTCTACGTTAGGTGAGCCTGCTCCTGTAACCGTGTTTGAGGAGACACCAGCGTGAAATATTCCAAAGCCATGATAGTTGGAATATTGACTGTTATGGTGTCATTGGCATTTGGTCAGGAACAACATGCAGACAAATTCGACACGTCAAGTTGCGTGGGTTGTCATGGAACGAATGGAATGGGTGGATTGGGTCCGCCGATTGCGGCAACACAAATTCCGGAGTTAAGATTTTATGATGTAGTAAGAAAAGGCAAAGGGATGATGCCGCCGACGCATATCGAAGAACTATCTGATAAGGACTTGAAGTCAATCTATCTAGAGCTCAAACAAAAGCCGTGGATTTCGGAAGAGATTCCTATTTCATACAAAGTTGGAGCATTATTAACTACGAAAAATGTTGGTCGCATCTTTCTGGCTGTGTTTGCATTTAGTTTTGTATTTGCAATCTATGGGATGATTTGTTGGTTCAGATTGGCCGGTTTCAAGTATCTGAAGCCTGCAATCATGAAGTTTGGTATCTTCAGGGCTTTCAAAATTGCGATAACATCTCTTTTGTTTGACGGATTGTTTGTACGTTCTTTGTGGAAGAAGTCAAAGCATCGATGGTTTATGCATGGTTTAATGCTATATGGGATGATAGGGCTTGCCTTGGCTGATATCCTAATTCAAATTTACAATCCAACCCGGGCACATTCTGAACTGTCAGACCCTTTGAAAATTCTTCCAATAACCGCTGGAATTATGGTCTTAGTCGGAGTTATTTTTGTGATGATTCGATACAAAAAAGATGAATTTATTGATAACGGCTTAACACTTGGAAGGGACTATCTCTTTGTTACTTTGCTCTTCCATACAGTGATTAGCGGAATTTTTACCCTAGCAATAAATCGATCAACTTCACATGGCTGGGTCATGCCAATTTACTTGTATCATTTAGTATCTATTTCGGCACTAATCATTTCGGCACCATTTACTCGGTTTCAGCACGCATGGATTGTCCCAATGATGGTTGCATTGACAAAAGTGACAGAGGCCATCACCAAGGGGCAGGTTGACATCGGTTTGCAAAGAGAGCCTTCTCCGGGAAGACATCACAAATCATTGCGAATCGCAAATGATGTTATGAAGAAAGCACTTAAGGAGCCAGGAGAAAACGTCGTCTTGAGATATTTCCCATAAGAAAGGACATAGATATGAGTGAAGAACCGGTTGAAATAAGTAGAAGGAAAATGCTCGGTTGGTTGGTAACAATCATTAATGGAGCAGTTGCCTTTGCGTTGCTTGTTCCAGGTGCCAGATTTGTGCTTGCTCCGCTTAGTCGTAAAACTAATGAATCATGGATAGATATTATTGGTGCCGACGAAATTGCAATTGGAGAAACAAGAGAAGTCAATTATGTGCTTAAAGTTTACGATGGATACCAAATGGTCGATCGCAGATACTCTGTTTTTCTGTTTCGCAGTGAGTCCGGATTGATGTGCTTTGATCCCGCATGCACACATTTGGGATGCAGAGTCAAATTCCAAAATGATAAACGACGGTATTTTTGTCCTTGTCATGGCGGAGTTTTTGGTGAAGACGGTGACGTTGTATCAGGACCGCCTCCTTCCGGATTAGTACAACACAAAGTTAAGCAAGAAAACGGACGAATTCTTATCAGTAAGCAGGTGTAAATCAATGATAAAGGGACCACCGGGCAACAAATCATTTGAAACCGAAGAGCGACCATCTGTAAATTCAACTCCCGTTGTTGATCCTGCTGACAAGTTGTCACGAGACCGTCCCGGAATCAAAGATTGGCTTGAGTTAAGACTTGGATGGTGGGGCTTCGTACGAAAGAATCTAGATGAACCGATGCCACCTGGGGTCGGTTGGTGGCAAACATTAGGAAACCTGTTGTTGACACTTCTTGCATTTCAGTTTTTTACAGGAATTCTTTTGGCAATGTATTACAGTCCATCACCACAAACTTCCTTTGATTCTGTCAAACACATCACGTACGAAGTAACTGCAGGGTCTCTTATTAGGGGACTACATGTTTGGGGCTCGTCTTGCATAGTTGTTGCAATGGTTTTGCATACTTTGAGAGTTTTCTTTTGGGGTTCTTACAAAAAACCAAGAGAGTTAACATGGGTTGCAGGTGTACTGATTTTTCAAGTGATTTTAGGATTTTCTTTTACCGGATACTTGCTGCCTTGGGACCAAAAGGCATATTGGGCTACAGTTGTCGGAACTCGAATTGCCGCGACAGTTCCGGTAATTGGGCACGACTTAATGGTGTTGATTCGTGGAGGAGAAGAAGTTGGTGCATTAACTCTCACACGCTTCTATGCGATACACGTAATGATTTTGCCGGCAACGCTAATCGCCTTGATTGGCATTCACTTGTATTTGGTCAGAAGACATCACATAGCAGGTCCAGTAATTCCGCAAAAAGGGAAGCCACAACCTTTCTTTCCAAACCAGTTGTTTAAAGATGCGATAGTTGTTGTAGCAGGACTTGGTATTTTGTTCTATCTGGCAATTGGATTTCCGCCGGCATTGGAGGCAATAGCAGACCCTACCGGTACTGACTTTGCACCACGCCCTGAATGGTATTTTCTTGGATTATATGAGCTCCTGAAAATTATGCCGCCCGGATATGAAACCGTAGCAACAATCGGAATTCCTGGTCTCATTTCAATCGGCATGGTATTACTTCCATGGTTGGATCGGTCCAATTCCCGTCATCCCGCAAAGCGAGGTTGGGTGATGATCTCCGGAGTTGCGATCATTTTGTTTATAGGGCTCATGACATTAAAAGGAATAATTGAAACACCGGTTCATGCAAAACCACATGTGGGCTCTTCACTTGCAGCGGAATGAACAGCGAATATCAGGGCTGGTTTGCAGGACCAAAAGCAGAAAATGGCGATTGGTTTGAATCGCTAATCCATCGGATTTTTCAGGATTATTATTCTTGGCGAAGAAACTATTTTCCTGATGACGGAATGGTTATTGATGCCTCATTACGCAAATCTACTTTGCCGTTTCAGGACTCCTTTGAAGACAAACTTACCGAGTTGCTTGCCAAACTAAAAGCAGACTTTCCGTTTCACAGTCCTCGCTATGCGGCGCATATGATTTCAGAACAGACGTTGCCTAGCATTGCAGGATACATTGCCGCAATGCTTTACAATCCAAACAACGTTTCTCGTGAAGCCGCTCCTGTAACAGTGCGACTTGAACTCGAAGCCTGTCGACTTATTTCAAATATGATTGGATTCGACAAGTCTTCATGGACGCACTTGACTGGTGGTGGAACCGTCGCAAATTTGGAAGCACTTTGGGTTGCAAGAACAGTTGCATATTTGCCAAAAGTGAATATTCAAATGCGACAAAACCTCGGTTTATCATCTGGCCGCATTTGCACATTGCCTCAGCACCATTTGCAGGAATTTGCAGATATTTTTTGTGAAGCAAGAGAAAGAGGAATCAATATGCTTGAAGTAATTGAGAGTTATAAGTCTTCAGATTACTGCATTGTTGAAAATGGACTTCACGAAGTTTCAAAGAAAGACAGTCTTCGCCCAGTAATTTTGGTTCCGGAGAGTCATCACTACAGTTTCGAGAAGATTTTGGATGTCCTTGGAATCGGCAGAAAAAACTTGATGTCTGTGCCAGTTGATAAAGACTTTCGAATGAGGATGGATGCACTTTCAGAAATACTCGATAAAACAAAATCTGAATCAAGAATCATTGCTGTAGTTTCAGTGGTTGGTTCAACCGAAGAAGGTGCTATTGATCCGATTAATGAAGTCCTCCAATTACGGAATAGGATGACTGAATCGGGTGAAAATGGTTTTTGGCTTCACGTGGATGGTGCTTTTGGCGGATACCTTCGCACTCTCACTGTTCCATCAAAAATTGGATTGGGTGAACGAAAAACACGAACTCGTCTGTTTGACAAGGACTTGGATTTGGACATATCTTTGCCCGAGAATCACGCTTGTGATGCACTTGAAACAATGGGTCAAGTTGATTCAGTAACGATTGATCCGCACAAATTGGGATATGTGCCCTATCCTGCAGGAGCGATCTGTTTCAAGACCAATTTAGTTAAACCTCTTTTGCGACAAGAGGCAGCATACATTGAAACAAATGTCAGAAGCCTGGAAGAAGAAAGAGACAACCAAGCAATTGGTGTTTACGTTTTTGAAGGAAGCAAGCCCGGAGCAGCAGCAGCAGCAGTTTGGCTTAGTCACACTCTAATTCCTCTTGACAATGAGGGCCATGGGCAACTCGTAAAGCAAACAATTCGAAATGCATGTGAACTTCACTCCTTGCTCTTGATTGCGCCGGAAATGAACCCGAAACTGAAGTCAATTGCAGTTCCACTGGCTTCACCGGGATCAAATGTTGTTTGTTTCGCGTTTAGGCCAACGAACAACAAGATTTCGCTCAAACATATCAATCAGATTAATCAAAATATATATGATCGGTTCACAGTTATTGATGAGTCGAACAATCGAATGTATGGCCAAAAATTCTTTGTCAGCAGAACTAAACTTAATTCAAGCCAATATGGTCGTGACGCAGTATCTGATTTTTTGACTAGAATGGGTTCCACTTATGAAGATTACGAGGTTGAAGGTGTCTTTCTTTTGCGCTGTGTATTGATGAACCCGTGGTACGAACTTTCAAAACAAAAGAACCGTTACTTCTTGGGAGAACTTGTCGAAGAGCTCTTCCGAGTAGCAGATGAAACAATTGCTAATCAAGAGGCAAACGGTTAGCAACGTTTTTCTGCGTTCTTGCGTGAATAAAACCACCAGTTAAGCAAGATATTCGCCGCATAAAATGCAGAAGCATAGTAGAAGAACATTGTGCCGTTACCGGTTTTCGCGATGATTGCTCCGAATGATACAGAAAATAGAAATGGACCGTACGCCGCAATGGCAGACGTCCACCCGATGACCCCGCCTGCTTGGCGTGGTGGGAATATCATCGGCATTTGCTTAAAGGTGGATGCATTTCCAATTCCGCTAAAAAAGAACAACCCTAACATGCACCACAAGAACCCGCCCCATGTAGACATGTCCGTTGGATGCGTGAATTGTGTGATTCCAATTGCACAGGCAAGTAATCCCAATCCGCTAACCATTGTGACTCTTGCGCCACCAAATTTGTCCGCAACCGGTCCGCAAAGTGCGCGAATAGTTGCACCGATCAACGGTCCCAAAAACGCATACTTTAAAGGTTCCGGCCCATCTGGGAATTTGCCATATGTTTCCTTGATAAGCAGCGGAAAAACTGCGGCAAATCCGCTAAAAGAACCAAATGTCATAATATACAAACTTGTCATAAACCAAGTGTGTTTGTCCTTGAATATGTCAAGCTGTTCTCTAAAATTTGCAGTTACCGGAACGCGCTTCAATCCAAACCAAGCCAAAATTGCACCAATAATAATGAAGGGAATCCATACAAATGCTGCATTTTGAAGATAAATATCGGCGTTTGTTTTTTTATCTGAAAAATGTTGACTGCTTCCTACCAGGGCCAATCCAATTACAACCGGAACCAAGAACTGAACAACCGAAACGCCAAAATTTCCAATGCCTGCTTGAATCCCTAGCGCAGTCCCTTGCAGTTTTTTTGGAAAGAACAAAGAAGTGCTTGGCATGAAGGAACTGAAATTTCCACCCCCAAGGCCTGCAAGAAAAGCAAGAACCATAAAGGTCGAGTAGCTCGTTTCGGGATTCGATACCGCCATCCCCCAACCAATTGCAGGAATTAGCAGCAACAATGTACTGACAGCGATGGTAGTTCGCGTTCCAAATATCGGAATTAAGAAAGTGTGAACAATTCGCAACGTGCCAGCAGCTAACCCAGGCATTGCATTAAGCCAAAACAACTGACTCTTATCAAACTTAAATCCAATTCCACTCAGTTTGACAACGATAGCACTGACCATGAACCAGGTACTGAAACTGAGGATCAAGCAGAAAGTGGTTATCCACAAAGTCTTCCAAGCAATCGGTTTTGCCGTGTTTTCCCAAAATTCAGGTTCGTTTGGTTGCCATTCAGATAATGTAGAAGATTTTTGACCGGGTTTCAATTCAATTGCTCCTCAATTCTCATTTTTGCGCCACTTTCTATGTAAATCCATGACGAGAGTCATATTGCAAGAGACCCGACTTAATGGCTGGAAGTCATTCCCTTAGTCATCCTAAGAATTACTAAATGCATCCATACCAAGCAGAGAATGCTGATAATGGCGAGGAACAACCAGCAGGATGTCCATAGTCCCGTTAATTTCAGCAAATAGCCGAACAATATTGGGCAGAAGAACCCTCCCAGGCCGCCAATCACGCCTACAATTCCACCTACGACTCCCACGTCTTTCGGGAAATACTCAGGAATGTGCTTATAAACTGCCGCTTTGCCAATACCCATCATGATGCCGGCTAGAAACACGATTGCAGTAAACACCCACACGTTCGCTTGGAAATATACGTGTGTAACCCCTTTAGCAACAAGTTCTTTTTTCTTTACTTCCTGACCGACCTCGACCGATGGTACTTGCCAACTTCTGAATGTCGGTAGAGCAAGCACGCCCTCTTCCATTTTCTTGGGGTCAAGCTCAACTTCTTTCTTGAGTGCGTACTTTTTGATTTCACCGTTTGAGTTAACAGTTATGGAGTCGGAAGTTACCGCCTCGACTTTGCCTGCCCTTTCCGCCATGATCCCTTCTCCAGGAGATCGAATGTCCATTCGCGGCGCTACCAAAAGCAAAAAGAAGAGTGCACAAGATGTGAGCACCCAATACATGGTAGTTCTGGCACCAAATTTGTCGCTCGCCCACCCTCCTAATGCTCGAATTACGCCTGAAGGAAGAGAAAAAACAGATGCCAACAACCCGGCCATTGCCAATGTCATCCCGTACACATTTAGGTAGTAAGGAACCAGCCATTGGGCCAATGCTACAAATGCTCCAAATACCAAGAAGTAGTACATTCCAAATCGCCAAACCCGAACATCTTTTAATGGAGCTAGCATTTGGGACAAACTCTTTTGACCTGCGTCATCGGCTTTTTTGTTTATTGTCGTAATCCAAAACAGGATGGCCATTATTAAGACTGCAACTCCGTAGAACATCGGAAGTTGCCGCCAGCCTTCAATGTTCTGGCCACTGTTTGTAAAGTTCTTCAGTAATGTAGGGGCCGCTAAAGTAGTAATCGCTGAACCCGCATTGCCCATTCCAAAAATCCCAAGTGCTGTGCCTTGTTTTTCTTTCGGAAAAAACAAAGAGGAATAGGCAATCCCAACTGCAAAGGAGGCACCGCTAATTCCAAAAAGCAGTCCGGCAACCATGAATCCTGCGAAGTTAGAAACTTGACTGGTGATAAACAGGGACAACCCGGTAAACACCATGACCCCAAAGTAGACAGGCTTACCCCCGAACCGATCTGTCAGGAGACCAACGGGAAGTCTCATGATCGAGCCTGTGAGAATCGGAATACCGATGAGCCAACCTATCTGCGCTTTGTCAATAATTAGATACCGGTTGTCGACTAGAAAAGTAATCAGCACACCATACATGGTCCAAATCGCAAAACATACAGTGAACGCTAACGTGTTCATTAACAAAATTCGGTTTGCATTTCCTTTACTGCTCATATCGCAAAGAATATTCGTTTTCACCTCATGCAATCCATGACGCCTATCATAGGATTAGGGTCATACCGAGTAACCTAGTCGAATATGGCAAAACCCCCGATTCCGCTAGATCAGTTGGAGAAAGAATTTGGACCGAAGCTGAATTACGAGCCACCAGGAGGATGGAACCGTAGAGGCGATGCTGAAAAATTGGTCAAAACACATTGCTGTTTTTGCGGACAACAATGTGGCATCCAGTTAAAGGTCACCAACAACAAAGTTATTGGTTTTGAGCCCTGGGAGGAGTTTCCCTTTAATAAAGGAAAACTTTGTCCAAAAGGTGTCAAACGTTACATGCAGGGTAATCACCCCGATCGACTTAAGTCTCCTTTGATGCGGGAAGAAGGCAAAGGATTTTCTCAATCCAATTGGGAAATGGCCCTTTCAAAAACCGTATCTGAAATAAAAAGAATTCAAAACCGATATGGCAAAAACTCATTTGCAATGCTTTCTGGAGTGTCGCTTACTAACGAAAAATCATACTTAATCGGAAAGTTTGCTAGAGTTGCTTTACAAACGGCAGAATTGGATTATAACGGCAGACTATGTATGGTTAGTGCTGGAACTGGGAACAAAAAAGCGTTTGGTATTGACAGGGCCGCGAATTATTGGGACGACATTCTTTTGGCGGATGTTATTTTGTGTGCGGGAACAAATGTTGCTGAGTGTTCACCGATTACGACTGACTACATTTGGAGAGCGCGAGATCGCGGCGCAAAACTTATTATGGTAGATCCACGCATAACTCCACTTGCAAGAACATGTGATCTTCATTTACCTGTAAGACCAGGCACGGACAGCGCACTGTTTTCTGCAATCCTAAGTGTCATGATCGAAACAAATTTGATCAACTTAGATTTTATCGAAAATTTCACTTCAGGCTGGGAAGATACAAAGAAATCTGCACTTTCGAAATCCGTTGAAGAATATTCTGAAATTTGCGGAGTTCAGGTTGCTGATATTGAACAAGCGGCCAAATTATGGGGTGAGGCAAAAACAAGTTTCTTGCTTCATGCGCGGGGAATTGAACACCATACAAAAGGGGTTGACAATGTTCTTTCATGTATCAACATTGTTTTAGCAACTGGCAGAATCGGAAAACCCGGGTGCGGGTACGGGACAATTACTGGACAAGGAAATGGTCAAGGAGGACGTGAACACGGACACAAATGCGATCAACTCCCCGGCAATCGAGACATAGAAAACCAAGAACATCGCGATTACATTGCTTCCGTATGGGGGATTCCTGAAACTGAACTCCCAAGAAAAGGACACACGGCACAAGAAATCATGAACATGATTCATGACGAAGAAATAAAAGGACTAATTTCGATTT
>CAZJKW010000025.1:0-21725 GCA_964546835.1 uncultured Fimbriimonadales bacterium | reverse complement strand
TGTATCCGGGTGCACCGACTTTGGCTGCATTTGGTGCAATTCGCCAGGGTGCTGGATTAGTTTCGGTTGCATCAACTCGGTTTGCATTGGAAGGTGTGAGAAATCACTTGCCGGAATGTCCTTTAGTTCATTTGCCTGAGGCCAATGGCGAAATTAACTCCGGTGCGGTGAAAACAATCCAAGAATACAGCCAGCGATGTGATGCAATTGTTATTGGGCCCGGTCTTGGGCGGTCCGAACAAATCGCGGAATTTCTTGACGAACTGTTTTCGGTGGTGGAGTGTAAATGGGTTGTTGATGCTGATGCAATTTATGCGATGCCGAAATTGAATCACTTACCGAGAGGGCAAGTTGTGTTGACACCACATGTCGGAGAAGCCGCAAGACTTTTAGACACAGCCACCGAAGAAGTTGCGCGCGATCGGTTTCATACGGTTAGAGAAATCGTAGAAAAATTTGGTTATGCGACATTGTTAAAAGGAGCTTTTACGTTAATTTCTGCGCCGGAACAAGACGTTTTAGTAAATACAACCGGCAACCCATTGTTGGCAACCGCGGGCAGCGGGGACGTGTTATCAGGAGTTATAGGCGCAATGCTTGCGATGGGAGAGGACCCATTTGATGCTGCGGCCGTCGGTGCATTTTGCCATGGGGTTTCTGCCGATGCACTTTCCAAAAAATTTGACGGATATGTGGGCGCAACGGCTTGGGATATCGCAGACGCATTACCCTACGCGCGACGTGAAAACTTGTCGAACTTTTTGAACGAGTTAGTCGATGATGAACAAAGCTGGAACGAAAACGAGTCTAACTTAGAATATGAAGAGCGGGAAATTTAGATTTTTTTCAATTTTTAGTGTGCTTTCAATGTGCAGCGTATTGTTTGCGCTTGACCTGAATATCAAATTACCAACAAGTTCGATTTATGAAATGGTGGTTGCGAGTTCCTTGCCAACAGAACAGCCGGTTGGGGAAAGAGAATTCGATTCAAATCAAATCAGTTTTTCGGTCAGTGAACTGGCAACCCAGTCATATGTAATTTTGATAAATAAAAAAAGCAACGAAGTTGCATGGTCGAAAATTAGCGCGATTAAAAGCAACACCTGGAATGTAAAAGAATCAGAGTGGCGAATCTTGAGTCTTGTGGTAGAAGTCACTCAAGGCGGTCAGCCGCTAAACGACGGCGAAGCCGTTGTGACAAACAAAGAAGGTGCTTTTAAGAGACAGGTCAAAAATGGCAAAGCAACTTTTTTTGGACTTTCATATGGCGAAGTTTCGATTCAAGTCAATTACAAAAGTCCGACCGGAATGGAGGCGACGCCAGTCCAAAAACTTGTTTTAGACCGGCAAACATCACGAAATCCGATTGCGATTGCAGTTCCTGGAAAATCGGTCGCGCCCGCGGCTGCGCTTCCCGCTGAGTCAAAACGGAATCCGATTGTTGGATTTTTTGTCTGGTTTTTGGCACTTGTATTGGCAGCCGTGATTCTTTTTTGGATTATCAAAATGCTTAAGGCAAGTCCGGACAAAGTTTCAGACAAGTTAAGGAGCATGGGGGTTCCAATTCCCGATGATCATCAATCGGATAACCCGAATCTTCAACCTGAAATTAATTCGGAGCCAATACAACCGCCAATCGTTCCGGAGGGAACTTGCCCGTTTTGTGGTGAACCATTTGATTCAAGTGGAAACTGCAAATGCACTCACGTTGCAACAAAAGCAATTTCAATTATCCGACTGGTTGGTCAAGGAATTAATAAGCAACTTGAAAGTGAGGAATTTATTATTGGTCGAGAGGGAGACTTACAAATTTCAGAACCAACTGTAAGTCGAAAACATCTAAAAGTTCGTATTGCAAATGGACAATTTTTTGTGGAGGATTTGGGAAGCGCAAACGGAACTTTTGTTAACGGAAAGAAAATAGATTCAGAAATTGAAATCAAAGTAGGCGATACGATTCAATTGGGTAATTTTGTTATCAGGTGTGAATCCTGATGGGCCGAATTTTTGCACTTTGCTTTGCCGGCGGAATCGGTGGATTGGTTGGTTGGGCTGTTGCCGAACCGTTTGCACCCCGTGATGCGAGTTCCATGGATTGGTCACGCTGGGAAGTTTTTTTTTCGCTGGTTACAGGCGCAGGAATTGGCGGGTTGATTGGGGCTTTTGGTGGTTATAGTCAAGGTAGCAAGACTCATTTTTATAGGGGCATTTTTGGCGGGATTATTTTGGGTTCGATTGGCGGATATTTAGGACTTCAATTAGGTGGTGTATTGGCAATGGGTTTGTTTGGTCCCGAACCGTTTGGAATTTCCTCCTCTTTTGCTACAAAAATCATGGCAAGGACTCTTGTTTTTGTTCCGTTTGGTGCCTTATTGGGACTGATTCAGGGGTTGCCTGCAAGGTCGTTAAAACGCGCCATGACCGGTGCAATTGGTGGGGCGATTGGCGGTGCGTTGGGTGGAGGGCTTTTCGATATTATCGGAAATATTACGGCTCCGGCAATCTTGGCGGCACGCGGAGAGTTTGCAGGTGAAATCGGAACTTTTGCACGTGGAATTTCCATGACAATCGTGGGCTCCGCAATTGGATTGTTTGTTGGAGTTGTTGAAAATATTGCAAAAAGGGCATGGATTCGGTTAGAACTCGGAAGAAATGAAGGAAAAGAATGGATTGTTGATGCCAATCAAACATTTATTGGAAGAAGCGAATCGGCGCACATTCCGCTATTTGGAGACCCGAATATTTCGCCGATGCATGCATGTATTTATCGTAAAGGTGGATCCTATATGTTGGCTGAAAGTGGTGCATCAATCGGCGTAGGAGTTAATGGGATTCGAGTTGCAACTGCAGTTCTAAGCCACGGTGACATCATTAATGTCGGAAGTTTTAATTTGCGTTTTCTAACAAAAAATAATAGTGCGGTTGCAGTTTCCTCTCATCCGCAACCCACGTTGCCTCCCAACAATCCTCTTGTGGGCCAAAGTGCCACCAAAGCACCGGAATTAATCGCAATCTCAGGTCCGATTTCTGGGCAACGATTTGTGCTGCGTCCACCGAGCATGGAAGTTGGCAGAGAATCAAACCAAGTTTCCATTGCAAACGATCCCCAGGTGAGTCGCAAACACGCAAAATTCTTGGTCAGTGATGCAGGGGTAATCGTCCAAGATTTGGGAAGCACTAACGGAACCACCGTTAATGGAGTCAAAATACAAGAAATGTCACTGAGGCCGGGTGACATTATCGGCGTTGGAAGCACGATGTTTCGGCTGGAGTAAAAATGGACCCAAACAAAACTCAAATGGTTCCGCAAAGTGATCCAAATCGAACCCAAATGTTGGGGACTGATGCAAATCGCACACAAATGGTGCCTAACAATTTAGGCCCGGCAATTCAAGTCAGTGTCGTAAACGGTCGCGAGTGTTCGCTTGCAAATGCACCCAGCCGCGAACAGTTCTTGGTAGAACTGAAAGCCGATGCAATGCATTTTGTTGGTGGGCGAACACCCCTGAATTTATGTTTAACGATTGATCGTTCGGGTTCAATGGAAGGCGAGCCACTTGAATATGTTAAACGCGCTTGCGAATACGTTGTTGATTTGTTAACCCCCGATGATATTTTAAGCATTGTCACTTTTGAAGAAACGGTTGAAATATTAATGCCTCCCAGACCCGTTATCAACAAGGACCTAATCAAACAACATATTTCAAGAATTGTTCCGGGAAACACAACAAATCTCTTTGACGGATTATCGGTATCATCGCAACAACTTGGGATTTCGATGGGCAGTGGAAAAGCAACACGTATGATTGTTTTGACTGACGGAGACCCGACAACCGGTATTAAAGATTTTCAATCCCTAATCAGGCATGTCGAAGACCTAAAGAGGACTGGCATTACAACTACTTTTTTAGGTTTTGGATACGAATATAACGAAGAATTGTTAGCAGGAATGGCAAAACGTTCGGGCGGCAATTATTATTTCATCGAACGACCTGACTTGATTCCGGAAGTGTTTCGAACCGAACTTGATAAACTGTTTACCCTTGCCGGCAGAAATGTGAAACTTTCATTACGTCCATCAAGATGGGTTCAACTGAGACAGATTTATGGTCATTCTGTTCCTTTTGGTCAACCTGTAACCGATTTGTCGCTCGCAGACATAGAAAAGGGTTCAACAATGGAAATTGCATTTGATTTTGACTTTCAAAATCATCCATTGGGACACTACCGAATCGCAAACGGAACGATTACTTGGGAAGACTCTGCAACCGGAAAAACCGAAAGAAGTGAAATTGATTTCATTATTGAATTTGTTTCTGATAGTTTAAAAGTATCAAAACCACAAAATCCACGTGTAGCAAAATCAGTCGAAATCTCGCTCGCAACTCGGGTCGTTGAAAAGACAATGATGGGCTTAAAGAGTGGAGAATTAACGGCAGCAATGGCAATCGCAGATTTGCAAAAAACGCAAATGTTATTGCAACAAGATGGAAGAACTGCAGAAGCGTCACAAGTTGCAGCGGCCGTAAAAGACCTTCAGCAAGGCAAAACCGGCCAAGTGGAAAAAACGCTGATTGGAACTGTCATTTCGTTGGATCAAGGAAAGAAACAAAATTGATGGACTTGAAAATATTGACACTCTTGTCACAATTCATGACTTTCAATTTTGGTGGCGTAAATATTAGAAGCGAAACCCCAGTCTGTTTTCTTGATGCGGAATCTCACTATTATCTGGCATTCAGCCCAAGTCCGATTCGGACATTGGTTTTAACTCCAAATAGGTTGAGCGCGCTAAACGTATCACAGTTAGAAACGCCAATTTTGGCAACCTTTGACGCTATGCCGGGCAAGGGAATAAAAATAGATGATTCAACAGAAAGAGTTGTCAAGATATTGGGTCGCCCAAATCGATCAAAGAGTCTGCAAAACAAGAAGCAACTTATCTATTTTGCAATCATAGATATTAATGGGAAACCTTATGAGCATCAAGCCGTGTATACCTTTGTAGCGAATCAACTTTCCGAAATAACCGTCACTGAAACCAAAAAGTCATGAAAAAGTTCTTCATCTGTTCTTTAATACTAATTCTGCCGTCAATCAACTTCGGGCAAGACAGATTAAGGCAATCTAAGCAGTATGAAAATTATTCAAAAATGCGCATCGAATACGGTTCGGCAGTCAAGCGAAATGACATTTCAGGAGTTGCTTGGGATGAATCCGGAAAATTTGTTTTTTATAGAATTGGAAACACCGGTTACCGCTTCGATTTTCAAAAAAGGAGTTCCGCACCCGGCGAACCTCCAGCTACAAATTCAACAACAAATCAAGCCGGTCGGCCCATTGGTTCACCGGCAAGAGGAAGGCAGTTTGTCGAAGCAATTTCACCAAACGGAATTTGGAAAATAAACTATCGGGACCGAAATCTCTTTTTGACAAACACAAAATCAAATGAAATCGCTCAGATTACGTTTGATGGCAATGAGTTAGCCCGAACCAAGTGCGGAAATGCATCCTGGGTTTATGGAGAAGAACTTGGAGTCAGGGAAGCATTTTGGTTCTCGCCAGATAGCACGAAAATCGCTTACTATAAATTTGACGAAAGCAAAGTATCAGACTACTTTCTAACGCCAAATTCGCTCCAAATTCAAAATGAGTTAGACGTCGAAGCATATCCGAAAGCGGGAACTCCAAATCCACAAGTTGAGCTGTTTGTTTACGACATAAATTCGAAGTCGGTCAAAAAAATTGATGTACGGAACGGTAGAGAATTCGACAATGGCGTTGGGCATTATGTTTATTCTGTGCGTTGGTCTCCAAATGGTGATGAGTTGCTATTTAATCGTACAAACCGAAAGCAAAATGTGATGGAGTTTTGTGCAGCAAATCCAAACAATGGTTCGGTCAGAGTCATAATCACAGAAGAATGGCAAAACAGTTGGGTAGAAAATTCCCCCGAAATCAGGTTCTTAAAGGACAAGAACAGGTTTATCTGGGCTTCGGAACGTACCGGTTTTAGAAACTACTATTTGTACGATTTGTCCGGAAAACTACTTAACCCATTAACTCGCCAAAATTCTGACTGCAACCAAATCGCTAGAATTACTAACGATGAAAAAAACATCTTCTATTCTTCCAGAACCGGCGATAATCCTTATCTAGTGCAATTTCACAAAGTCTCGATAGACGGAAAAGATGACAAAAAATTAACCGATTCATCATTTACTCACTCCTTAAATGCTTCACCGGATGGAAAATGGTTTGTTGACACATTTGAAAACCACAATACACCCCCAACGTCAGTTTTCAGAAGCGTCAAAGGTGACTTAGTTGCGAAGTTGTCAGAATCCGATGTTAAAAACGTTAAAGACCGAAAATTGGAAACGGTCGAACTCTTTACTTTTGTCGCTGCTGATGGAAAAACTGTTTTGTATGGGCTACTTCATAAGCCATCAAACTTTAATCCATACAAATCTTATCCGCTAATTGTTGATGTTTACGGGGGGCCTGAATCGGGAACAATATCCGAAAGATACTCAGTTTCAAATTCGCTCGTAGAATACGGTGTTCTGGTTGCCGAGTTTGACGGAAGAGGAACCAACGGAAGAGGAAAACTGTTTAAGGACGCTATCTATCAAAAGTTGGGGGTTGTCGAAATTGACGATCAGGCCGCAGGAGTAGAATTCTTGAAAAAGCGACCTTATGTAGATGCGTCAAAAATTGGAATTTATGGTTCTTCTTACGGTGGATATGCAAGTGCTATGGCCATTTTAAGACATCCGAAAACGTTTACTGCAGCTGTCGCTTCAAGCAGTGTTACGGATTGGCGAAATTACGACACGATTTACACAGAACGTTATATGTGGACGCCGCAAGAAAATCAAAAAGGGTACGAAGCCGGTTCTTGCATGACCTATGCTTCGAATTTATCCGGCAAATTGTTGTTGTTTTTTGGAACCGCGGACAACAACGTGCATCCGTCAAACAGTTATCAGTTGATTCGAGCATTGCAAAGAGCAGGAAAATCTTATGATCTGCAATTAGGCCCCGATTTAGGACACTCGGGAATCAGCGGAGAAGTGATGATGCAATATTTTCTTGAATCTTTCAAAGTCCTTGATTAACTTCCAATGCCAATATTTGCCTGTGACGAAAAACCCCTCTATTTGGATCACTTGGGAAGAGAGATTTATGCCGATTTTGAAGGAAAGGGTTCCTTGCGTGAGTGGAAGCAGTTATTGCAAAACGTAGATTCACCGGGAATCCGGAACGGGCTTTTTTCTGATTATTGCCTCGTTTTCAATCCGCCAAAAACCATTCGTTCTGTCGTCATAAACGATTGCTTTGACAAAATTGAAGATCAGACAGTCTTTAAAGAGAATCGCATTAAGGGCTCTGGAGTTTTGACCGAAATCGAGTCAACCGGCATCACAGAAATCTGGATAGATGATAACAAATGCAATTTTGGCAGATTGATTGGAAATCAAAAAAACCTTAGATTTCAATTTCATTCAAGTCTGAACGTTGTGGGAGCCGAAAAAGTAACATTGGCAAATTATTCCGAAAAAACATGGGCAAGCACGGATACGATAGATGTTTGTTGCGATAAATCTCGTCAAATTCATAATCTAAAAGTTCAAAATGAAAGTGATGTTTATGAACTTAACTCGCAATTCGATCAAGAAAGCGCCTCGGGAAAACATCGATCTCATCTAAACAGAATGTCCTTTACCCTCTTCCTGTCAAAACAAAACAATGGAATTGTGATTAGAAAAACTTATGACCGATTTCATGGACGCCAACGGGCAAGAGTGCTTGCAGAAAGAAAAGAAGTCGGTTATTGGTATCTACCAAAAGAAGACCGAAACGTGCGCTGGGCACAGTCCGACTTTGTGATTCCAAAAGTTTTCACAAAAAACAAGGCCCAAATAGTTATCACCATTGACCCGACTGCAGGTTCGCCCCTTTGGAACGTAAGTTGTTATGAGGTATTTTGTCTCCCATCAAAATGAAAACAGTCCAAAACTTGTTAGAATGTATTGAAGAGATTGCACCAGCTGAACTTGCGCTGCAAGGCGATCCGATTGGATTGCAAATTGGCAACAAAAATTCTCAAGTCAAAACCGTAATGGTTGCATTAGATCCTTCAATAGGATTAATTAATGCCGCAATTAAAGCGAAAGCAAATGCAATTGTCTTGCACCATCCTCTTTTTTACAATGAATGTCCAAATCTCGTGGGCAATTCATCAAAAACAGAATTCACCACAAGTGCAATCAAGAACAACATTGCAGTTATGAGCGCACATACAAATTGGGATGCGGCCCAAGGTGGTATCAACGACACGTTAGCAAAATTGTTAGGTCTCATAAACTCAAGACAATGCGATGCGGAAGTAACCATTCCAATGTCGAAACTGGTCGTCTTTACACCGCCAACCTCAACCGAATTGTTAATTTCTGAGTTATCAAAGGCCGGATGTGGCTTGATTGGAGAGTACTCAGAATGTGCATTTATTTCAAATGGAATTGGAACATTTCGGCCATCAAGTGTCGCTAATCCAAAAGTCGGCAAGAAAGGAATTTTTGAGAAAGTCGAGGAATTCAAATTAGAAATGGTGGTTCCAACCTCCAAATTAGAAGCTGCAGTGAGCGTGATCAAAAAAGTTCATCCATACGAAGAGCCCGCTTTTGATGTTTTTGCAGTTCAGCACGTATCAAAATCGCTTTCACGAATGGCGGATTTGTCGTCCGTCCAATCTTCTGCACAATTTGCGAAGCACGTCGAAAATATTCTCAAGACAAAGGCGCGACTCTTTGGAAATCCAAAAAAGAAGTTAAAAACAATCGGAATTATTGGAGGTTCGGGTAGTGATTGGTGGCAAACCATTCAAAAGTCAGGTTGCGACGCATTACTGACCGGAGAAGTAAAGCAACATCAGGCCCTTGATGCAACAAACGAAGGATTTGTTCTGATTGAAGCGGGTCATTTTCATACAGAAAACCCGGGAATGAGAGAACTGGCGAGGGTGTTAAACAAAAAACTGACAGATGTCAAATTTGTACATTGGGAACCGGCACCGGGAGAATTTGGAAGACCTGCATGAAAATCATCATTAATTCACAATTCATTGAGTTACAGCAAGTTCTTAAACTCGCCGACATAGTTTCGTCCGGAAGCGAAGCAAAACAATTGATTCAAGATGGCTACGTTTCAGTCAATGGAGTAACAGAAACAAGACGTTCAAAAAAATTGGCAAAGGGAGACAAAATTAAAATCAAGGATGCCGATGAAGTGTTAGAAATTGGCTAAAGGGTCGTCCCATCCTTTTGTTTGTGTCGTTGGCGCAAAGGTTCGAGCACCTGCAAAAGATCTTTTGTCTTCCAAATGTTTAACCAATCGGTCTAAGGTTTCTTGCCAAAACTTTTTTGCAGTCCCTCCTTTCGAAACTTTTTCAAGCCCTCCGTATTCCGCTAAAAACGTCAGCGTGACTCTCATTGTGCCCGGCATTAACTCCGAAATTCGCCAATGAAGTTTTTCCGCTTTTGGCGATCGAACAACGGATTCGTAAACGTTAGATTCTGCTTGGTCAAACTCTTCAACTTCCGTAATTTCCGTTTCAATAATTGAGCCGCCAAAACTATAAGCGGCTCTTTCTCCCGGCAAAAACTTGTCGGTTTCACTGGGTGGCCTGGGCATTGTTTGTCTCAAATTTGTAACACCGTCAGGCATATAATGTCCTCGATTCATTAAGTTTGCAATTGCTTGAAAGGAGTCTTCGGCTGTAGTTAAAACATCAACTTGAATTGAAAAAGTGTACATTATATTTTCTCCATTAAATCGCCAATTGATTCAAAATAAGCTTTTCGCATCTCGTCTAATGTCAAATCAATCAAAGAAGCCGATGGTGTGACCACATTAAATCGACGACTCGAGCTGTCATAGGTTCCAAGACAATGAATGGCGAGTTGATTTTTAGCGACAATTTCAAAAATTTCCTCAATTTTTCCGGATTTTTGAGTTTCGTTGGATACTCCAATTAAGACTCGACCCGGCATTTCACCAAAAAGTCTTGCGTCGTTTCGATTTGAAAAAGTCCACGGGTCCGATGTGGTTTCCGCATCAACAATCGCTTGCCAAATGGCCTCGCCCGGTCCGGACGGGTTTTCGACCATTCGCTCTAATGCCGGATTCAAAATGTGGCGCTGAAAATGTTCTTCTGCATCAACTAATGCGAAACAACCCGATTCTCCGGTCAAACACATTTCTGCCAGCGCAACTCCGATGCCTCCGTCACTACAATCATGGGCGCATTCAATCAATTCTCTTTTTGCAATTTCAACCAGCGATTGGATAATTGACTTTTCGATTTCTATGTTGGGTCGCTCCGGAACTCCGTCATCAATTCCATGCACAACCATCGCATATTCACTACCGCCTAATCCATGCTGCTTTGCTTGCTCAATTTCAGCGTGTAACAAATAAATGTAACCCATTCCTTTTGGAAATCCCATACCGACTCTATTTTCTGCCGACTCCAAAACGCCTACAATTCCAACAGTCGGCGTGGGCAATACTTCGCCTAAATCGGTCTGATTGTAAAAACTTACATTTCCACTCAAAACCGGAATCGCAAGCGCTTCAGTTGCGTCTGCCAGTCCTCTTACCGATTCTCGAAACTGATAATAAACTGCTGGGTCGTTTGGGTCACCATAATTCAAACAATCGGTTGCGGCAATGGGTTTTGCTCCGGTGCATGCGACGTTCCGTGCTGCTTCGCAAACCGTAGCAACGCCACCCCAATAAGGGTCAGCATAAACAAATCGTTCGTTACAGTCAATAGAAACTGAAATTCCTTTTTTCGATCCTCTGATTGCAAGTACGGCTGCATCACCTTTGCCCGGCTTAACTGCTGTTTGTGTCTGAACCGTTTGGTCATATTGAGTGTAGACCCAGGATTTAGAAGCGATGTTTGGAGACTTCAAAAGTGCAATCAGATAATCACCATATTTTTTGTTATCAATAATCTCAGATGCTTTGAATGACATTCGTTCGGCAATATATTTTGGTTCGGTTGCATCCAATGTCAACGTTGGACAACCATTGCAAATGAATTCGGTAGGAACGGCTGCAACAATCTCTCCATGATGTTTAACAACAACTTTTTTGTCTTTAATGACAAATCCAATTTTGGCAGCAGGTAAGCCCCATTTTTCAAATATGGACAAAACTTCTTGTTCGCGATCCATTTCGACAACAGCAAGCATTCGTTCTTGACTCTCGCTTAACATAATTTCGTAAGAGTTCATATCCGGTTCCCTAATAGGAACGTGATCTAAATTGATTTCCATTCCAACGCCGCCCTTTTCAGACATTTCGCAAGTACTGCAAGTTAATCCCGCGGCTCCCATGTCTTGGATGGCCACAATCGCACCCGTTTCCAATGCTTCCAGCGTCGCTTCAATCAACAATTTTCCGGCGAATGGGTCTCCTATCTGTACGTTGGGTCTTTTAGCGTCGTTGTCTTCATCCAAAACTTCGCTCGCAAAGGTTGCTCCATGAATTCCATCTCGGCCCGTTGCACTACCTAAATACAAAACTGAATTTCCAATTCCTTTTGCTGCAGCACTTGCGATTTTTTTGGTTTCCAACAAACCAACACACATCGCATTGACCAATGGGCTTTGTTTATATCGTTCGTGAAATCGAACTTCGCCACCAACAGTCGGCACGCCAATACAATTCCCGTATCCACCGATTCCTTGAACAACACGTGCAAACAATCTTCGGTCCTCTTTGCCATCTTCCGAACGAATGTCGCCAAACCGTAAAGAATTTAAAGAAGCAATCGGTCGGGCGCCCATCGTCAAAATATCTCGAATAATTCCCCCAACTCCGGTGGCCGCACCTTCATATGGTTCAACCGCAGAAGGGTGGTTATGGCTTTCAACTTTAAACGTAATGCCTAGCCCATCGCCTATATCAACGATTCCTGCATTTTCAAGTCCATCTCCTTCAATTGCTTTTTTATAATTGGAAAAAAACTTCAGCACTTCCTGACTGGATTTGTAACTGCAATGTTCGCTCCATAAAACGGCAAACATGCCCAATTCGGTTAAGTTCGGCTCCCGGCCCAGTTCCGCTTGGATGGCATCGAATTCCAAATCAGAAAGCCCCATTTCTCGATATGAAGGCGTTTCGGCAATATTTGAAGGCATTAACTTATTATGATTCACGAACCCGCCGTCAGAACTCTGCCGGGATTCAAATCACAAACTTGTCCCCGATGCAATTTTGAATTTCTTGGTTCATCAAAAACGACCTTAAACTGTTCGCCAAACGCTTCGATTCTTTGCTCAGCAAGATTGCCGTTTTCCCACGCCAATTGACCTGCTTCTGAAACCAAGTGTGTTGCAAGCGTCTTTAAATCTAAAGGCACCGGGCCAAAGACCAAATCGGGCAAACCAATTTTTGCCATCCCGCGTGTCATCGCAGTGCCCGAATCCACCGTTTCCACCCAGCGCACGGTCACATTTTGTGCGAATCCCAATCCATCTGGCTGCGATTCAAGGTTTTTGAAAAATTCAAGTTGAGTCCAAAATCTTTGACTTTCAAGGTCAAAAATGCACGTCGCTTCCTGGATAGCAGCCAATGCCGAGCAGCAGTGATTAACAAACGTCAAGTAGGCGCGATGGCTAAGCGGCTCTTCGCTTAAATACTGAATCCGAATCAAACAGTCCGCTTTTGCCAGGCCCTCAAGCACTTTTTCTGACGGGTTCGCATCAGACTCGCAAAGCATATCTGGCCGAAAAAGGGTTCGATTCGATTCTTTCAATGCAACACCGACATGAAATCGGATGTCGCTTAAAGTCAACCCCTCCTTGGGTCCAATGGGGAAGTTGCCTGAGCGGTTGAGTGGATTTTCTGCAGTCATTCGCTTCAACAATTCCGTGTCGGTGGGTCGGCCCTTTTTGTCGGAGTAAATCCAAAATTCAACTCTTGTTGTGGGAGGTGCAGACTGTTTCTGCTTGCGACGGCTCAAAACAAAAATCGCGGCCAACATGGCAACGATGAACAGTCCCATAATTGCCCAAATCAAGTTCGCCTGCCTTCAATCCACTTTACGGCTTCAGAATGTTCATGTTCGGTCAAATTAGCAGAACAGCCATCGCATAGGCCGGCAGAGTTCACTTTCGGTGATCGGCATACCAAGCAGCGGTCATCTTTTATGGCTCGCCTCACGCGTGAACCTTCAGCCAAAACATAGGCCAGGTCGGCTCGGTCAATTCCCTCACTGTTGAAGCGGCGCACTTCGGAATTATGCAGGTTTAGGGCGATACGGTAGACTGTTGGTTCTCGAGAACATGCGAAATCGCCGTTCCAACGCAATCTCCATGGAAGGAGGCTCAAAGTGAGCGTGCTAAGGATAGAAGGTGGCCGTGAGTTATCCGGGACTGTTCAAGTAAAAGGCAGTAAGAACGCATCATTAGCGATTCTTTCAGGCGTTCTGCTTGCATCAGAACCCGTAACACTTCATGGCTTGCCTGAAGTTGCCGACATAAAAATAAAATTAAAACTGCTTGAACAATTGGGCGCATTAGTCTCCAAAAATGGAGATGCGGTAACCATTGATTGCAGTGATTTAGGTTTTTCAGAACCCGATCCGGAAATGGTTCGTGCGATTCGAACTTCTTTTTATATTCTTGGTCCGATGATTGCGCGTTTGGGTCGCGCAAGAATTCCACAACCCGGTGGTTGCCGAATTGGAGCAAGACCCGTTGATTTTCACTTGAAAGGTTTGTCGCAATTTGGCGCAGAAATAATTCAAGAAAATGGATATTACGATGCGCGATGCGGCCAATTAAAAGGTGCCGAAATCTATCTCGATTTTCCAAGCGCAGGTGCAACACAACATTTAATGACGACTGCATGTTTGGCTGAAGGCCAAACCATTATTCTCAATGCGGCAATGGAACCAGAAGTTGTGCAACTTGCAGATTTTCTTTTGAGAATTGGCGCGCGAATTGAAGGCGCCGGTACAAGCACCATCACGATTACCGGCAGGCCAAAATTAGAAGGCGGAGAATTTCGAATTCCCGCAGACAGAATTCAGGCAGGCACTTATTTGCTCGCCGCCGCCGCGACTTTTGGCGACGTCACGGTTAACGGGGTTCTTCCCGAACATCACGGCCCCGTCATGAGCAAACTAAAAGAATCAGGAATCTTCGTGGATGAAGGTCCCGATTGGCTTCGGGTGCGAGGCAACCGATTCATGCAAGGAATCAACGTAAAAACGATGCCTTATCCCGGTTTCCCAACTGATATTCAACAACCCATGGCAGCCTTGCTTGCAACAGCGCACGGCGTAAGCACAGTAGAAGAAACTATTTATGAAAGCCGAATCGGACACATAACCGAACTGAATCGCATGGGTGCAAAAATCCGGCTGGAAGGTCGAACAAGCATCATCACCGGTGTAGACCATTTACAGGGAACCGTCGTAGAAGCATCGGATTTACGAGCGGGGGCGGCACTTGTAATTGCAGGACTTGCGGCGCGCGGAGAAACCATCGTTAAATCCATTCGGCACATCGATCGTGGTTATGAAAATCTGGAAGAAACGATGCGATCACTCGGCGCAAAAATTGAAAGAATTCCGGCGGCTCAATGGTCAAATTAGGAGTCGAATTAGGAATTGACCTCGGCACTTCCAATATCCTTGTTTACAAAAAAGGCGAAGGAATTGTTGTTGAAGAACCCACCGTCGTTGCATTAAACACCGAAACCAAACGCGTACTTGCCGTTGGTGAAGAAGCGCGAGAAATGATTGGCAGGACTCCCGGAAGCATCGTTGCAATTCGTCCGCTTAGAGATGGCGTAATTGCCGACTACACGCACACACTGAAAATGCTCGAATTCTTAATTGACAGAGTTTGTGGCAAACGCAGATTATTCCGTCCGAAATTAATGATATGCGTTCCAAGTAGTGCAACCAACGTTGAAAAACGAGCCGTCGTCCAAGCAGCAAGAGAAGCCGGAGCGGGCGAATGTTTTACGATTGAAGAACCGATGGCGGCTGCTATCGGCGCAGGTTTGCCAATCAATTCTCCCGGCGGAAACATGGTAGTAGATATTGGTGGAGGCACAACCGATATTGCAGTTATTTCGCTTGGCGGTCTGGTCATTTCCGAAAGCATGCGCGTTGGCGGCAACAAATTAGATGAAGCCATTGTTCGACATTTAAGAGCCGCATTTAATTTGATGGTCGGTGAACGAACCGCCGAAGAAATTAAATGGAAAATTGGGTCTGCTTATCCACTCCAACAAGAATTACGGTTGGAAGTTCGCGGTCGAGATTTGATGGCAGGATTGCCAAGAACTGTAGAAGTCACCAGCGAAGAAGTCCGCGAAGCGATGATGGACCCTCTGAGGCAAATTACAGAAAAAGTTTGCACGGTTCTTGAAAGCACACCTCCCGAATTAAGCAGCGACATCATCACGCGAGGAATAACAGTGACCGGCGGCGGCGGACTGTTGAGAGGAATTGATTACCTGCTTTCTGCCGTAACCGATATTCCAGTTCGAGTCGCAGAAAACGCCTTACATTGCGTCGCGCTTGGAACTGGTCGTTCACTCGAAAGTCTTTCAACCATCAGAAAAGTCGGAAAATAGGAGAATACAATGGTCATTTTTTCAGTTGCAATTGCAGGTCTGATTTTGCAAACCGCAGGATATACCGATGTCCCCAAAAATCATTGGGCTTCAAACTCCATTGCCAACCTGGTTGAAACCAAAATGCTTTCTCCGCAACCCGGCGCAAAATTTCAAGGTGACCAGCCCGTTACCCGATATGAATTTGCCGTTCTGATGGACAAATTCATCACCGATATTCGAAAAACGTTTGTTCGCCAACCGGAAAAGAAAACCATCAATGAAAAAAAGATTTCCGGAAAAGATACCGATGGTTCGAAATCTGCAATGATTCGCCTTGCAAAAGAGGGATTCTTGCCTTACTACTCTCCCATTTTTATGGGCCCAAGTGACACCATTTCCCCGAAAATGATGGCAGTGGCTTTATCTCAAATTTCGACTCGAATTGCATCCCTTTGCCGCCCCGAAATTTCTGATCGCTAATTCCTCATTTCTTCAAGGGCTTTTGATGCTTCGGCAGTTCCGGGAGCAACCGATGCAGCATTTGCAAATGAAATCGCTGCACTTCCTGTATCACCGATAATCTTTAACTCAATTCCCAGTTTTAAATAAGCGTCTGCAGCATCAATCCGATAGGCCTGTTTTAAAGAGCCGGACTCAAAATCAACGGCGCGTTTCAACGATTCGGTTGCTTGTTCCAAAAGCAAAATTCTTTCATTAATATCATTCGAGCGCGCCGCTTTTTGTTTGATAGCCATTCCCAAAGCATGATGCGCTGCAGCATTAGAGTTATCTCGCTGAATTCCCGACTCAAAATCTGAAATAGCGCTGTTCAAATTATCAACCGCAAGCGCGCTTTCGCCTCGAATCACAAAATATCGCGAAAGCAACTTGGCGACCCGTTGCTTTTGGTCTTGAGATTGCAACGCCGATTCAATTTCTTCCAATTGACGAATGGCAGCGTTCACATCAGCCGATGCAATGTTTTCCGCCTGCTGAATTCTGGCGGCATATTGGTCGGAATCAAGATTTCTCGCTTTATTTTCTTCCGCTGTTCGATTCAGGTACGCAACCAACAAAAAAGTGCCCGCAACAATTGAACCAAAAACTAAAATCACCAGAAAAGTTTTTTGAAAAAACTGAACCGTCTCCGGCTTGAACATGGGGCGTTTTGGCGGGTCCACCCATCCCGGCGGAAAAGGAGTTGGAGGTGCATTCGGAACCGATGGTGTTGGCCCGCTATAAGTCTGTCCATACGGCTGACCATAAGGGTTCATCGGTTGTTGCGCAATCACCGGAGGAAGATAGGTCGAACCATACGGATTTGCAGGTTGATTGATGGGTGGCGGAGCGGCAATTCGTGGATCCATTGCCAAATTTTCAATCGCCTCGCGCAATTCTTTTGACATCAGTTTTGCGCTTGCATAACGATTATCCGGTGCTTTATCCAACGCACGACGAATTATTTGACAAATTGGGAAACTCACACCGCTTGGGTCCGGTGGATCAAAATGCATGATGGAATGACTAATGGCTACCACCGAATCTCCGGAAAACGGCTTCTTTCCGCTTAATGCTTCATACAACAGAATTCCGCAAGAAAAAATATCGCTTCGCGCATCAATTTCTCTTCCTACAATTTGTTCCGGTGACATATAACTTGGAGTTCCAAAAATTTGTCCGTCAACCGTTAGATTCGGCTCAAACATTAATCTTGCAATTCCGAAGTCCGTTATTTTTACGCGATTATCCGGAAGCAACTGAATATTGTCCGGCTTCACGTCGCGATGAATCACGCCTTTATCATGTGCATACGCCAATCCATCCAGAACTTCGCAGATAATGTGAATTGCGTCTTCCTGTTTTAACGCGCCTTCTGCATCCACGCGATTGCGAAGGGTTTGACCTTCCAAATATTCCATCGCAATGTAGTAGCGGCCGTTGTCCTCACCGTAATCGTAAATCGTTACGATGTTCGGATGCGCCAAAGAACCTGCGGCACGCGCTTCTCTTTTGAAACGTTCCAGACGGTCTTGTTTGCCTTTTTCGTTTGCTGCAGCCGGGAAGTTGAGTTCTTTTAAGGCAATGCGTCGCCCCATCTCCGGGTCCCATGCTTCGTAAACAATATCGTTGCTTCGAGCGATTTCCCGAATGATTTGGTATTTGCCCAGCATCCCAGTGCCTGAACTCATCTTCTTAATTATGGGCTTTTGGCGGGTAGAGCCCGCCGCGGTTATTTAGTTTTCAAGGTGCATTTCTCTCTTGGAGAACCGAAGTCGTTTCATGCCGGCAAAGATTGCGACTTACACTCATAAGTACTCGGGAACGCCATTTGTCAAGGATTTTTTTCAAAACCTAGTAGTTTTACCGGGAACAAGTCTTTCCGTAGATTCGGTTAGAAGCAAAAGGACAGATTAAGAAAGAAGAGATTCTCAGTGACAAGGGCAAAAGTCCACTGACCTATGTTATTGAGCAATCTGACCGAAACTTATTCCATGATACGGGGTCTAACAAAGCAGATGAGAAAGGGTTTCATTTTCATCCTATGGGTGGTCGCCTCGTTGGCGATTGCTCAGGTCGTCTCGGATGTCAACTCCGGGCCGCACGCTCGCGCACAAGCCGCAGCGGATGCTTTGAAGGAAAGCACCCAAGCCGACATCGCCTTTTTGGCTGCCGGATTGTTGAAACAGCCAGACCCGGGTGGAGACCTCGCCGGACTGTTGCAATACCCATCCGATGAAGTCGTCGTGATGAGGTTGCTTGGTAAGCAGATTTTTGATGCTGCCGAAAAATCCGTATCTAACTATCCGGATTCAAGCAGTGCGTTTTTGCAATTGTCAGGAATGGTCGTCACCTTTAATCCGTCTGCGCCGTCCGGCTCGCGGGTGAAGGAGATTTCAGTTAATGAAATGCCTCTGGACAAAGGAAACTCTTATCAAGTCGCCATGCCGGCGTCGTTGGCTCGCGGCGCATTAGGATATTTTAAAATCTGGGAAAAGTCGCAAATAGTCAGTACTTCCGGTAAATCGGTTGAAGACGTATTGAAAGGCAAAACGGGGTCGGTACGATCACCACGATATATCGTCGCTCGTTAATTGCTATTTTTGCAACCGGCGTTTTGATTACCACTTGTGGTCAAACCCCAAAAATTAAGTTTGACCAAACAAAAGCATGGGAGTACCTAAAAACTCAAGTTGAGTTTGGACCCAGAAATCCGGGCTCGGCTGGACATACAAAATGTCGCGATTGGATTGTAGAAGAGTGCAAAAAATACACCGACAAAGTTAAGTTGCAACCGTTTACTTACCATTGGAGCAAAACGGATTCAGAAATTAAAATGTCCAACATTCTTGCCGAAGTGAATGTCGGTTCGACAAAAACCGTGATTCTTTTGGCGCATTGGGATACAAGACCAAGTGCCGACCAGGATGATAAGGAATCGAACCGAAACAAGCCGATTCTCGGTGCAAATGACGGAGCCAGCGGGGTCGCCGTGTTGCTTGAGATTTTGCGTGGATTCAAAACGGATCCGCCGAACGTAAACGTTTTGTTTTTGTTTACGGATGGCGAAGATTTAGGTCCGTCGCTGGATGAAATGTTTTTGGGTGCGAAGCACTTTGCATTAAATGCAAAGGCGAATCAATATGCTTGGGGCATTTTGCTTGACATGATTGGAGACAAAGATTTGTCCATTCCAAAAGAGCCGTACAGCATTCAATATGCCGGAAGTTTGGTGGAGAGGTTTTATGCTCATGCAGCAGAAATGGGTGAATCAAAGACCTTTCCAAATCGTGTGCAAGGATATATTTTCGATGACCACTTGCCATTAAACGATGTTGGAATCCCGACCATGGATTTGATTGACTTTACTTATCCTTATTGGCATACACTTCAGGACACGATGGATAAGTGCAGTGCCGAGTCTTTAGGAAAAGTTGGCAGAGTGCTTGAGAGTTTTGTAAGAAAAGAGCGGTAGCAAGTAATTCCACCGGTAATTGTGGAACCACTTAAATTGTGCATTCATTCTGCCGAATAAATAAGGGTGGGATTGAGGGGAAAGTCAAAATTAGAAAAGCAAGACGTTCTTAAAAAATGTCCGGTTTGCAATCGGTTACTTACGGTTAAAGAACCGAAGTGCAAAGCATGCGGTTGGATCGGCTTATTTGACCGAGACCCGGTACGATTGAGTCGGGCAGTTGATTTCGTTTTTAAAGAAGATAAGCCCCAAACCTCTTAATCTGCTATATTTGCTGGACCGGCATGATTCCCTTGCGAGACGAAGAGGAGGTCCGCACGACCCCTTGGGTTACGTTCACCCTGCTTGGGTTGCTTATTTTGATTTATCTATGGGACCGTAACTGGACCGTTTTTGGTCAGAGAACGGTTTTTGCGGATTTGGCTGCCCGCCCGATTGATGTTTATGCTGCTCTTCGAGGAGGCGATAAGGAGCCATTGTTAACCCTTTTTACCAGCGCGTTTTTACATGGCAGTTTGCTTCATATCGTTGGCAACCTTATTTTTTTATGGGTGTTTGGTCCGCGCGTTGAGGAAGCATGGGGTTCCTGGAGATTCTTGGTTTACTACCTGTTTTTTGGTGTTGCGGCGGCAGTTACCCAAGTTTTCGTTGACCCGATGAGCGGAAGTTCAATGTTGGGGGCAAGTGGAGCCATTGCCGGCGTTATGGGAGCGTACTTACTGCTGTTTCCATCTTCGCTTTTGGAAGTTACGGTGCCGCCGTTTATCTTTTGGACGTTTACATTGCCAGCATGGATCATGCTTGGATTTTGGTTTTTGTTGCAGATTTTTGTGGTGCAACCGGGAGTTGCGAACTGGGCTCACGCCGGCGGATTTTTGGTGGGAATGTTAGTTGTAATGATTATCGGAAAGAAGAAAAGTAATAAGAACCTGTTTGGTGCGACGTTATGAGCGAAAAATTCAAGCCGCCGATTTATTTGATTGGAATTCTAATCGTTTCCTTTTTTGCTTCGGCTTATGTGGCATTGCAACGATTGAAAGTTGAGAACCAATCTCGTGCAACGCACGTTGTAGCAGCGATTGAAGATTTGAGAGCAGCCGCAGCAGTTTCGGGAATCAAAATGCCGGATTATTTAATTCAAATGAAAAAAGCCGGTTTAACAGGCGTGGTGGTAAGCGAAGATACCTTTGAAACTTTGCAAACATCAGGCAAGATTTCTGCAACCGGATTAACTCCACCAACTTACACTTGCGATGATCCAGTTTTGTGGGAACGGATTCGCGTGATTGCCAAAGAGCGATTTCCAAAAGGAGCCGTTAACACGAGAATTGTTAGCCGAGAAGGAACGATTAACATTCCTTTGTTACCGTACGAGCTGAAAACATTTGGTTTTGGATTTGATGCAAAGGTTTGTGCTGCTGTGAGACAAGCCGATTTAGAGGTTATTGCCCGAGTTGGAAATCCGCCTTCTTGTTCGGAAAGTACCATCCGAAGCGTTGTTGCAGATTTGAAACGCGTTAGAGCGGTTGGTGTTATATTTTTAGGAGACCAGGTTTTGGGTTGGCGGGATTCAGTTGAATATACGGCAGAGCAATTTTCACGTGCCGGGATATGGTACGGAAGTGTGGAATTTGGAAATCAGGCCGGAGATAGAAAACTTCAAACCAATATGCTTAATCGAACTTTGAGAGTTCACAGTGTATTGGCTGCGGAGATAGCACAAAGTGATATTCTGACCGTTGAAGACCGATATGTTCGTGCAGCAACCGAAAGAAACATTCGGGTTTTATTAGTCAGACCCGATGGACCCGCGGACAAAAACCCTGCAAAACGTTTTTCAGAATTTGTTTCAAAAATTAATAACGGATTGATGAGAAACGGATCGGCAGCAAAAATTCCAAAGCCGATTGAAGACCCAAAAGTTTCCGTTTTATTCCGATTTTTGATTGGAATAGGTGTTTCGGCATTAGTTGTATGGATGGCGCACACATTGTTCAGGCGAATGGTGGTTACATCAGCCATTGGTTTAATTTGTTTGCTCTTGTTAGTTATGGTTTTTTCCGGCTCGGGCGCAAAGTATTTATCTTTTTTGGCGGCGATG
>CAZJKW010000024.1:18448-21884 GCA_964546835.1 uncultured Fimbriimonadales bacterium | reverse complement strand
ATCGGGACAGAAAAAGTGGAAGAAGTTGTGCGAGTGGAATTTCCCGGAGCTGCAATTTCAAGACTGGATCGTGATGTTGCACAAATTAAAGGCAAAATGGATGAGATTTTAGATGATTTTAGGTCGGGGAAAACAGACATTTTGATAGGCACGCAAATGATTGCAAAAGGATTAGATTTTCCAAAGTTGTCTGTTGTCGGAGTTATCGCAGCCGATACGGGATTGAATATGCCGGACTTTCGATCTTCGGAACGCGTGTTTCAATTGTTGACACAAGTGTCAGGAAGAGCCGGTCGTCATTCACCCGGTGTTGTCATTGTTCAAACGTTTCAGCCGGACGCATTTGCAATTCGCTCTGCTGCAAATCATGACTATGAGCGGTTTTTTGAAAAAGAAATCAAAGAGCGTTCAGAGGCGATGTATCCTCCGTTATATCGCTTTGTGAATGTTTTAGGAGTTCATGATGACCGCTTGAAACTGGCAAAGTGCATGGAAACATTGGAAGCGATTTATGCCGACCGAGGTTTATCGGTGATTGGTCCAGCCGATTGTCCATTTGAGCGGCTTCACGGTAAGTATCGGATGCACTTGCTACTTCGATTGGAAAGGCAGGCAAATCCGGCAATAGCAGAATTGCCGGATGACATTCCGTCGTCCTGGAAACTAATGTTAAGAGTTGATGTTGACCCGATTAACTTGATGTAAGAACCCTTGCTAAATTGTCAAGCGTCTTTCCGACATGGCTCAAAGACCCGCAACGACCTTTCGGAGGGAAAAGAGAAGACGAACGATTCGGACAATGATAATGTTTGGAATTGTGTTTGCAGTAGTTGCAGGCGGATGGATTTTTCTTAATTCAAGCGGAGTGATTTCGGAGGATTCCGCGACGGTAAGAACCGGCGAGCCAATTTTTGCGGGTTTGACCGAATTGAATTATTCTATTAACGGCGGCGAAAGTTGGGCAAAGATCGGCTTGCCCAACGAGGCGGGCGACGCTCTTGAAAAGTCCGAATTTGCAATTGCTCGTGACTATCTTGCTTACTATTCGCGTGATGACAATGCGATGCGAATTATTGAATCGGGTGGAATGCCCGAGTCTGTACCACTTGACGCTATCTATCAAGGAACACAAGACATTTCGGTGGACTGTTTGGTTGCTCGCGAGGGGTATGTTATTTTGAATGTGGGAGCGAAAAAGAATGAAAGAAAATGTTTTTTGGTTAATATCAACGCAAGAGCAATTACACCGATCGAAAGTGCCTCGGAAGCGAGAATGTATGCCGATTCAAAGAACAGTGCCATTCAACTACCGACATCTGAAATTGTAATCACCGTTAATTCAAATTCCATTAACATTCCGCGCGCGCAATTTGGTTCTTGGGACTATGACCCAATCAATAATGTTGTTGCGTGGGTGGATGACTCGGGAACAGCAAAGTTAAAAGTTAATGGCAATGACATTTCTTTGGAATTGCCCAGGTCTCGGGCAATTGACGTAATTTGTTTGGACGGTGAAAAGAAGGAAGTGAGAGTTTCTGTAAGAAGAAAGTTACCCATCGCCCCTTATGCGGTTTACTCGTTTGATTATAACGGAAAGTATTTGGGAGTGCGTGTCAATTCAAAGTCGCTTGAGCCAGGGCGTACGTATGAAGTGGGTCCTGAATTCGCTCAATTTTTGCAAGGACTATCTAACAAGAAATAAATGTTTGCGAGTATTCTTTGAATGATGGAAATTGTTGTTCCGGATGAGTACGCCCATTTATGGGAATTTAGCAAAGAAAGGCCTGTTGTTAAGTACCCGAATGAAGTTTTGAGGACAAAGGCAAAGCCGGTTCAAAAAGTATCTAATTCAACAAAGACTTTAATTTCAAAAATGGAGACCATTTTGAAGATGGCAAATGGAGTAGGGCTCGCCGCTCCCCAAATTGGAGTACCGGAAAGGGTGATTTTAGTTGCGCCAGAATTGACCGTTCTGCCATTGATAAATCCTGAAATCACTCATGCAGAAGGGGAGGCGATTGGAATTGAAGGGTGTTTAAGTTTGCCGGGGCTTTATGGGGAAGTTAAGCGAGCGGCAATTGTGGAAGTAAAGGCAACCGATAAGTTGGGTAAGTCGATTAAGTTAAGATTCGAAGGGCTTGGTGCGCGTGTGGTGCAGCATGAAATTGACCATTTGGAAGGAGTTTTGTTTATTGACAAAGTGGATTTAGCGACTTTACATTGGGCGATGCCGGCAAGTCGAGACGCAGAATAGTGCGAGTCGTCTATTTTGGAACCAGTGAATTTGCAGTTGCGCCATTGATTTCAATTCATAAAAATGTGCAGTTGGTAGTCACGCAGCCCGATCGGGTTTCCGGTCGTGGAAACCAGTTAAAGCCATCTCCCGTAAAGAAAGCAGCAATGGAATTAGGGATCTGCGTGGAAACACCCGAAAGAGCAAAGTCTGAGGGATTTGTAGAATTGGTTTCAAAATTGCATCCCGAAGCGTTGATTGTTGCGAGTTATGGTCAAATCCTTTCTGAAAAACTTTTGAATGCTGCAAGATTCGGCGGAATTAATTTGCATGCGTCCATTTTGCCGAAGTATCGTGGTGCTGCACCGGTTCAAAGGGCAATCTTAAATGGCGAAACTGAAACCGGTGTTACGCTTATGCAAATGGACAAAGGGATGGATACCGGCGACATTATTGCTGTTAAATCGCTGGGTATTGGAAGTGATGAAACGGAACAAGAATTAGAAAAAAGATTATCAGATGTTGCAGCAAATTTGATTGTTGAATGGCTTGATAGGATTTGCGTTGGCGATTATCCGAGAATGGCGCAGGACCATGACAACGCAACCTATGCATCGAAAGTTGAAAAGGCCGAAGGTCAGTTAAGATTTGATGAAAATGCCAATCACGCGTACAATCGTTTTAGGGCTTTTTGTGCAAGACCGGGTGCCTATATGGAGACACGGTTTGGAAAAGTGGTTGTAAAGGAAGCCGGTAGCGGCGAAAAATTAGGTAAGCCATCCGAGGTGTTAGGAATTCGTGATGACGCACTGATTGTTGGGTTTGTCGGAGGTTCTTTGGAGTTGAAAATGGTAGTTCCATCGGGAAGAAACCGCATGACTGGCAGGGAATTTGCCAACGGGTACCGAGTTCAAATTGGCACATTTTTGGCTGATTTATAGAAATTCTTGCAAATTAGTAGACTGTTTGGTACACTGAATTCAGAAGTCCGGGATGGCTTAGGGATTTGTGTAGGGACTGAAACCGATTTTCTCCTCACCGCACGCCCCGGCGCACCCCTCATCCCGACCTCCCGCGCCGGGGCAATTTCTTCTGCTGGATTGAAGGAAAACTGAATCATGAAGTTAGCTAAGTGCATTATTTTTTTGAGTTGGGTTTGTCTTTTGGGATGCTCTGCACGACAAAACAAATTGTCTGGAAATT
>CAZJKW010000024.1:0-18438 GCA_964546835.1 uncultured Fimbriimonadales bacterium | reverse complement strand
ATGATCAATCGCTCGGATAGTCCGGTGGTCTTTTCATTCGAAACCGATGGGAAAATCATTATTTCTGGCTTAGGTTCATCCGCGTCACTTCAGCCGCCGTTAAGCGGTGAATATGTGTTATCCGGTGACAAACTTTTCATAAATTTACCCGTGTCTGAATCACGAATGGATAAGGAAGCAGGCGGGGTTACGATGGCATTCAAAATCAAGTCTCGTACTTCTTCTTCAATGGAGTTGTCTCCATTAGATAACTTTGCCTTTTTTGTACTTGGAAACAAGAGCAATGTTTCTTTGCAAAAATCCGAGTTAGATTCAAGAGAAATTGAACAAAAAGTCAATAAGAAGAGTGAAGCGCAAATTTGCATGAGCAATTTAAAGCAGTTATCCGTAGGGATGATGATATATGCATCAGATTACGACGATTATCTGCCCAAAAGTGTGAACTGGTCAGATGTTGTTATGCCTTACATTAAAAACCTTGAAGTTTTTAAATGCCCAACAATCTCAAACCGTGACAAGAAATTGTATGGAATTAGTTTCATGAGTTCTTGTTTAGGAATAAACTTGCCGCAAGTGGAAGAGCCAGCAAAGCAATATATGCTTTTTGATTCGGATGATTTAAAGAAAAACTCAATTGGTAATGAATCAAAACTGCCAAAACCCGGTAGGCATAACGGAAACAACCATGTTTCGTTTTTGGATGCGCACGTGAAGGCAATCAGATCGAATTAGCGCCCCAGAACTTCTTCAACTTCACTTGGGCTGACTAGAACTTCTCGCGGTCGGGGACCATCTCGTTGTGCGACGATTCCACGCTCTTCCATGATGTCAAGTAATCGAGATGCTCGTTGGAATCCGATTGAAAACTTTCTTTGCAGCATGGAAGTAGATGCTTGTCCTCGGTCAGCAACCCATCGAACGGCTTCTTCAAAAAATGGATCGCTGTCGTCGGATTCAAACCGAGATTCTTCTCTTTCGATGGCAGCTGCTGCCGGGTCTAAGGTGTATTCCGGCGGTGCTTGTTCTCGCCAAAACTGACAAATCTGGGCAATTTCTGTTTCGGTGACATAACAGCCTTGAATTCTTACCGGCTTGTTAGCATCAATCGGCAAGAAGAGCATATCGCCTTGTCCAATAAGATTTTCTGCGCCTTGTCCATCCAGGATTGTTCGTGAATCAATTTGACTTGAAACCGAAAAAGCAATTCGACTTGCAATGTTTGCTTTTATGGTTCCGGTTATCACGTCAACGCTGGGGCGTTGAGTTGCAATGACCAAATGAATTCCAGTTGCTCTTGCAAGTTGGGCCAAACGACAAATGGACGTTTCAACCTCATTTGCGGCTTGAATCATTAGGTCTGCAAGTTCATCTATGACAACAACAATATATGGCAATTTGTCAGCAAATGAAACTTTCTGATTATACGCTTCGATATTTCTTGATTTGTTTTCGGCGAACAAATCGTATCGGCGGTCCATTTCTCGCCAAATTTGTCGTAATGCACTTGGCATCTGCTTGATATCTCTAACAACCGGACAAAGCAGATGCGGAATTTCATCAAATAGCGTTAGTTCCACTCTTTTTGGGTCCAACAGCATGAGTCGAACATCTTTGGGTGTGTTTCTCAAAAGCAAACTCGTGATAATTGTTGCGAGTCCGATAGATTTTCCTGAATTAGTCGCGCCGCCAATTAACAAGTGCGGCATTTGCGCTAAGTCCGCATACATGTTTTTGCCACTTACATCTTGTCCTAAACAAACGGCTACTTTACTGGGATGCTTTAGAAATTCTTCTGTGTTTGCGACTTCGCTGATTCGTACCATGGAGCGTTTTGCATTTGGCACTTCAACGCCGATTGCCGCTTTTCCGGGAATAGGTGCTTCCACCCGAACATGACCCGCCGCCAAACTCATTGCCAAGTTATCACCAAGGTTTTTGACTCGAGAAACTCGAATTCCAGGACCCAACTGTATTTCGTATCGTGTGATGGTTGGACCGTGTGCAATTTCGACCACATTTGCTTCAATGCCGAATTCTTCAAGCGTTGATTCCAGTGTGTCAATGTTCGCTTGAACTTCGCTTTGGGTTCTCTTTGGTCTGGATTCGGGAGCACTAAGAAGCGAGAGCGAAGGTAACTCATACCCTTCTTTCGGAATTTGAGTTGTTAAGTTGGGTTTTGAAACCGGATTTGCAATTGGAATTGGCTTTGTTTTTGGTTCATCCGGTTCTGACAATTTTTCATTTTCGACTTCCATTCGAACCGCTGCGACGGTTCTGTTTCTCACTTGCTTCACAATCGGTTTTCTATTTTTTTCGCGGATTTGATTGGCTCGTTCCTTTATCGATTGTATTAATGCTTGCATTGGAACGTTGATACATAGAATTGTTCCAATCATTCCTACTGCACCTAACCCGATCCATCTGGCCTCACCAAGCAAACTGTCAAAAAGCCAGCCAATCATGCCCCCAACATAACCGCCGGTTGCTGCGGTTGCGGACGAATCAAAATAATCCCCAATTTCTGACGGTCTGGCAACAAACCCAAGAATGACCAAGAACAGAATTCCTAAGCCCAGAACCAGAGAGTTAACTTGGAAGTTTCTCCTTCCGACTATCAATGCTCCGCCAAGACCTATCAACAAAATCGGAAAACACCATGATCCAGATCCAAACGCCATTCGGAAAAAACCACCAAACAGGGATCCGAGAATGCCGGAATTTGGGCTAAACAGACTAATTAGGCAAATCAAACCGAAGGCAATTAGCGAAATGCCGAAAATATCAAAAAAACGATGTTCGTTGTCGGGGCGCGTCCTTTTTGCAGTTCGCGTCGGCCTCATACTGGTTCCCATGCCAACCTCCGTGTCGGCTTTGGAGCACGTGTCTCTTGTTCAAGTATAGCAAAGTCGAACAGAGGTTGAATCTACTTTTTCTGTGTTTCCCACCATCGGCCGCGAGGAATCACCGAAGAATTTGGGTCTGTCCCTGAATTGTCGGGTTGTACGGTTTGTTCTGGGGCTGCCTTTGGGACATTCGACTTGAGTCGAGATTTCATTTCGTCAATGCTTGGAACTTGAGTTGCTGCCGTCGTGCTTGGTCCCGGTTGAACGATTCCCGTTTTTTCTTCTTCGCCTTCTTCGTGACCGTGACCCTCGTGCGAGTCGGGCATGGCCGGTGCTCCCGATTGGGACTGCATGTAAATCAATGTGCAGATTAGAACGACCAAGAATGTACCGATTAGAAATGGATTACTCTTTTTCACCGTTTTGCTCCAAGAATCTCGGATAATAGGATAGCAGGAAGAAGTTATGCCGGAGAAACTAGTCGCCATAGACGCTACTTTGGTGGCTGGAACCAACACCGGCGACTCCACTTACTGGACAGAATTGGTTCAGGCACTCAGCGACACGCCTAACGAATTTCGCTTCTTACTCCTTAGTAACAACGAACCGAGTCAAAAAGTTCCAGCATTAGGGGACAGGTTCACTTGGGTTCGATTACATTCGAAGAGGAGGTGGCAAAGTTTGGTTGCTATGCCGCAGTATGCCAAACAGCAAGGGGCATCTGTTTTCCATACCCAATACTCGCTGAGCCCATTAGCCGTAGGGGGTGTAACCACCATCCATGACGTGAGTTTCTTTGTTGAACCGGGGTGGTTTAAGCCCAAGGACCGAATTTTGTTACGGCGTTCGGTTCCGGCATCTGCAAAAAGAGCAAAGAAGGTGATTACTGTAAGCGAAACCAGCAAATCCGAAATCGTCAAGTACCTAAAAGTGCCGGGAGACAAGGTTGCCGTAACTCCATTGGCAGCAAGCGATAGGTTTGCCCCTGTGGATTCATCAAAGGTTCTGTCGAAGTATGGGATTAGCGGACCCTACTTGCTTGCAGTGGGTACTCAATGGCCCCGAAAAAACCTTAACCTTGCGATAGGGGCGTGTGAACTCCTGGCAAGTCGGTTTCCTCACCAATTGGTGATTGCGGGAAAGTATGGATGGGGAGAAAACAGTCCCGGTAAGCGAACGAAACTCATTGGTTACGTCGAACCGGGGGAGTTGGCGTCACTCTATTCAGGAGCGGATTTGTTCTTGATGCCAAGTTTGCATGAAGGATTCGGACTACCTGTTTTGGAAGCAATGGCTTGCGGAACTCCCGTCATTGCCTCGTCGGGTGGGGCATTGCCGGAAGTCGTTGGAAACTCGGGCGTGAAAGTTGACAGTTTTGAACCAAAGGATTGGGCGAACCAAATTGAGAGTTTGCTTGGAGACGCGGATAATCTAAAATCATTATCAGAAATGGGGCAGAGGCGTTCAAAGGAATTCAGTTGGAGACGGACAGCAGAACTTACCCTTGACGTTTATCGAGAGGTTGCGGGTTGATTGACGAACGGATTCTAAAAATATTGGCGTGCCCTAAGTGTGAAACAAGGCCACCTTTGAAACTGGAATCCGATTGGTTAGTATGCACTAAGTGTCAATTTGGATATCGAATTGAAAACGGGATTCCGAATCTGTTGCCCGAGTTTGCAGTGAATCCTGAAGAACGAAAAAAAGAGATGGAGGGAAGCGATGGCTGAAGCGAAACATATTTTGATATTGCATGGACCAAATTTGAACCTTTTGGGTTATCGTGAGCCAGATGTTTATGGGAAAAAGACATTGGCGGATGTTGACCAATTGATTTCAAACAAATGCAAAGAATTAGCAGTTGATGTTCGAATTTTTCAATCCAATCATGAAGGTCAATTGATTGACACGTTGCATGAGCATCGAACTTGGGCAAATTCAATCATTATTAATCCGGGCGGCTTAGGGCATTATTCAATTGCATTACGGGATGCAATTGCCGCCATGAGGGTTCCGGTTGTCGAAGTCCATGTTAGTAACGTTTATGCAAGAGAAGAGTTTAGAAAACATTCGGTGATTTCCCCCGTATGCGTTGGTGTGATTACCGGTTTTGGAGCTATGAGTTATGTGCTGGGCATAGAAGCTTGTGTAGATATGATGGAGTCGGTACTTTGAACGGACTGCAAAAACTTCGTCAAAGAATGAAGGAAAGAAACCTTTCCGCTGTATTGATTTCAAACATTGGAAACGCACAATGGTTGTCCGGATTTACCGGAAGCAACGCATTCATTATCGTTACTTTTGATAGAGCGATTTTTGTCAGCGATTCAAGGTATCGCGAACAATCATACGAACAAGTTAATGATATGGAAGTAGTTATCTATCAATCTCCACAAACGGTTACAGAAGTGTTGTCGGAAAATCTTTCTAAATTAGATATTGAAGCAATTGCGTTTGAATCCGAGCATGTTAGTTTTGCAACTTTTGACCAATGGAAGAGCAAAATCAGTGCTCAGTTGATGCCTGAATCCGACTTGGTTGATTCGCTTAGAATGATCAAATCGGCGAATGAAATCAACAAAATCAAAGATGCATGCAAATTGGCTGATAAAACATTTGAGCATGTGCAGAGATTATTTCAAATTGGTGTAACGGAATATGATATTGCGCTGGAAATAGAGTTTTTCATCCGCAGAAATGGAGCAAAACTGGCTTTTGACGTCATTGCCGTAAGTGGCGAGCGAAGCGCACGGCCACATGGAACTCCTAGCGAAAAGAAATTAGAAAACGGAGATTTTTTGACGCTTGATTTTGGAGCGAATATTGATGGGTGGAACAGCGATCTGACGCGTACCGTGGTGATTGGAGAAGCGGATGAAGAGCATCGAAGGATTTACAATGCAGTCTTAGAATGCCAACTGGCTGCACTTGAATCAATGAAGCCAGGAGTTGCTTGCAAAGACGTTGACGCAAAATCAAGAGAGGTCCTTGAAAAATATGATTTGGCGAAATTTTTCGGTCATGGATTGGGCCATGGATTAGGCAAAGCAGTCCATGATTTTGGCTCTCTAAGCCCTTCGTCAAAACAAATTTTGGAAGAAGGTCAAATTTGGACCGTTGAGCCCGGTGCATATGTTCCCGGAATTGGTGGAGTTAGAATTGAAGATGACGTAGCCGTTACCAAAGATGGCATTGAAATTTTAACTGAATCGCCAAAACAGTTGTTGGTTTTTTGACGTGTCAAAGTCTTGCGTTTTGTTGTTAAGTGGTGGTTTGGATTCTGCAACTTGCCTTGCCATTGCAAAAAACGACGGATTTGAAATTCACGCATTGTCTTTTGAATATGGGCAAAGACACTCAGTCGAAATCGCATGTGCTAAGCGATTGTCAGAACACTTCAATGTCGCATCCCATCGTATCATTTCGATTGAACTGGGAAGTTTTGGTGGTTCTGCTCTGACAGAAAACATTGATGTTCCAAAAAACCGGAACTTGGGATATGTCGAAAATGAAATTCCCATAACTTATGTGCCGGCAAGAAACACGATTTTTCTTTCCTATGCTTTAGGACTAGCAGAAGTTTTGGGTACGGGTGATATATTTATTGGAGTTAATGCTTTGGATTATAGCGGTTACCCTGATTGTAGACCCGAATATATTGAAGCATTTCAGAAAATGGCCAACTTTGCAGTCAAAAAGAGCGTTTTAGGTGAAATTGAGATCCATATTCACACACCATTAATTCAAATGACTAAATCGGAGATTATACAAAAAGGAATTCTTTTAGGAGTTGATTATTCAATGACAATCAGTTGTTATGACCCGGTTAACGGAGTATCTTGTGGCGAATGTGATGCTTGCCAACTGAGATTAAATGGATTTCGATACGCAAATGTGAGCGATACAATCCCATACCGAAGCGATGTTTATTCATGAGCAAGGTTTATTCTGTCAAAGAAATTTTTTATACACTTCAAGGAGAAGGTGCAAACACAGGAAGGCCATCGGTTTTTTTGAGATTTTCAGGATGCAACTTATGGTCAGGAATTGAATCAGACCGAGAGAGAGCGATCTGCAATTTTTGTGATACGGACTTTGTTGGCACAGATGGAATCAACGGGGGAAAGTATTCAAGTGCAGAAGCCTTAGTCCAGAAGTTAGCCAGCGTTTGGTTGGGAAAATGCAATCGGTTTGTGGTTTGTACGGGCGGAGAGCCGTTGCTTCAACTTGACAAAGCGTTGATTGATGAATTACATCGTAATGACTTTGAAATTGCTGTCGAGACTAACGGGACAATTGCCGCACCCGATGGAATTGACTGGATTTGTGTCAGCCCTAAAGCAGGGTCTCAATTAGTTCAAACGAGGGGGAATGAACTTAAGTTGGTGTACCCCCAACCTTTGGCGCGACCTGAGCATTTCGAGGACCTTGATTTCGAACATTTCTATCTCCAGCCGATGGATGGACCTTTGGTTGAATCCAATACGAAATTGGCAATGGAGTTCTGTATGAAAAATCCCCAATGGAAACTTAGTTTGCAAACCCACAAATTTCTCGGCATTCCTTAAATTGTTATCTAAGAAAGTCCAAATTGTGTGTAGTTTTGGAGGGCTTGATTGCGCATTCTCATTAGAAGCCCTTGGCTTAACAATGCCGAGGGTGGTTGCCTACCTTTACCAGTCTCGGCCGTGGCACCTGGCCGGGGCTGGTCTCTTTTTTTGCTTGGGTAACCTGAGCAGGAACGGAAAGGAATTGAAATGAATCTGAAGTGCTCGTCTGTTTTCTTCATATCGTGTATCTGCGTTTTTGCAACAGCGCAAATTAGCCCACCTCGAATGGTGAGAATGCCCGATATTCACGAAAACAAGATTTGTTTTGTTGCGGAAGGAGATATTTGGATTGGAGATTTAAACACGCATCAGGCCTATAGAGCGACTTCGCATGAAAACGAAGAATCTTCACCCAAGTTTTCTCCCGACGGTAGCCGCTTGGCATTTACTGCTTCTTATGATGGTGGGAATGATGTTTACGTAATGCCGGTTTCTGGTGGTATGCCAAAGAGGATTACGTATGACCCAACTGGAGCGGAGATGGTTGATTGGACCCCGGACGGAAAATCTATTCTCTTCCGATCTTCACGTTTAGGACCCGGTTTTTACACGCGACTGTTTTTGGTTAATGCAAACGGAGGTTTACCGAAACCGTTGCCAATGGAAAAAGCATCAAGAGGATCTTTTTCGCCTGATGGCAAAAAACTCGCATACACAAAAATTCCCAGAGAAAACGACTCATGGAAACGATACAAAGGTGGGCAAGCACAAGGAATCTGGATTGCAAACTTGTCAGAAAACAGTTTCAGGCGAATCAATAAAGAAATTGGATATGAAGAGTTTCCAATTTGGGTGGGCACAAACATTTACTATGTATCCGAAAAAGATGGAAGCGCAAATTTGTGGCAATACGAAACTTTAGCTAATAAAAGTAAACGAATTACATCTCATGAAGAATATGACGTTCGTTTTCCAAGCTCTGATGGCAATCGTGTCATTTATCAATGGGGTCAGGACTTATTCATTTTTGATCCGACAACTCAAAAAGAATTTAAAATTGCCATGTCGATTACGAGCGACAAAATTCATGCAAGGCCATACGTAACGAAAGGACAAATTGGAGAATTTGATTTAAGTCCAAATGGAAAAGCCATTGTAAGTGAGTTTAGAGGACAACTGTATAGGTTGCCTGTTGGCGAAGGAGTCATTCAAAATCTATTTGCAGAAAGTGGTGTACGCGCTAAGCAACCGATTTGGTCGCCCGATGGAAAATCAGTTGCTTTTATTTCTGATAGCGGTGGCGAAGAAAACATTTGGCTGTTATCGCTGAATTCTGAGTTCGACCTGAGAAGATTGACGAACCAATCAAAACTGTTTATTTCGAATTTGATGTGGTCTCCAGATAGTTCGAAAATCATGTTTAAAGATAACTCGGAAACATTGAGTTGGGTTGATGTCAATACAGGGAGAGTATCAAAAATTGCAAACGGTTACTACCAGGGAATCTTTGGAATGGGATTTTCGCCGGATAGTAAATGGATTGCTTACGCATCCGGTAGAAACAATTTTTCTACATGTGTGTGGATATACAACATTTCTTCCGGCAAGTCCGAAAAAGTCACTTCCGATGTCTTAAGGGTTGATTCAGCCGCTTGGGACCCCGATGGGAAATACTTTTATTACATCGCCGCAACGGCAATTTCACCGGAATGGGATGGGTTCGATTTCCAACTCAATATCAGTAAAACGATGAAAATTTATGCGCTACCCCTTACATCCAAAGTTGGAACTCCAATGCCGATTGGAGAAGACGAAGGAACTGTAACCAAAGACGAAAATGACAAAACGGTTGCAATAGATTTCGGTGACATTAAGGAACGCGTGGTTGAATTACCGCTGGACGGCTCCGATTATCGCAACATTGGCGCAATATCGGGAGGCGTCATTTATTTAAATGAAGGAGAACTTCTTAAGTTTTCATTTGAAGACAAAGAAGAATCCAGTTTGGCAAAAGGCGTGAGCGGATATGTATTGACGCCTGATTCAAAAAAGATTGCGATTCGAACGTCTCGAGGTGTTCAAGTTGGACAAGCAGGTTCGCCAATTGGACCCGGTGCAATTAGTGTAGATACAGCGGACTGGATAGCGACCATAAATCCGGAAATGGAATGGAAACAAATGTTGAATGAGGCATGGAGAATTCAACGCGACACGTTTTATGACCCAATGCACCATGGAATGGATTGGGATGCAATTGGAAAACGGTACGAAAAACTTTTGCCTGCGGTTGGAACGCGACAAGATTTGAGTCGAGTGATTGCCGAAATGATTGCAGAGATGAATGTGTCTCATCAGTTTGTTGGCGGCGGAACCATTACACGCCGACCTCCTCAGCAGCCCTTAATGGGTCATCTGGGTGCACTTTTGGAATGGAACTCTGATGCAGGTTTATATCAGTTTACAAAAATTTATAAAGGGGATGATTATGATTTGGAGGCGCGTTCTCCTCTTCTTACGCCCGGAAACAACGTAAAAGTCGGAGATTTTCTTATCGCAGTTAACGGGAGAAAATTGAAACTGAGCGAGGACCCAAACGCATCACTCGTTGGATTGGGAGGAAAAATTGTTTCACTGGAAATTGCAAGTAACTCAAGCCCAAAGACAACAAGAAAAATTTTGATTCGCGCAATGGGAAGTGATGGTGGGTCAAGGTATCTCGACTGGGTTACTTCAAATCGTGAATATGTCAAGAAAAATGGCGGGGACAATTTAGCGTACATTCACATTCCCGACATGGGCGAATCCGGAATGAAAGAGTTCGCAAAGGAATTCTATGCTAATTTGGACAAAGATGGTTTTGTGATTGATGTTCGCGATAACTCAGGCGGCATTATTTCCGGCATGATTTTAGAGCGATTTAGGAGAATTATTTTTGAATACGATCAAGCAAGATATACAGCACCAATGCCTTATCATCGCACGGGTTTCTTGAGCAAACTAGTCTTAATCTGCAACGAAGGCACCTCGAGCGATGGCGAATATTTTTCGACTGGATGGAGGCAAATGAATCTGGGGCCGAGCGTTGGAATGAGAACTTGGGGCGGATATGCCGCAGTTGGCGGGTTCCAATTGCTTGATGGCGGTTTTGTTTCTTGCCCTCAACAAGGGAGTTTTTCTCCAGACGGAAAGTGGTTGCCGGACGGTGAAGGATTTACGCCTGATTTTCTTGTTACGGACGACCCGAATGCGTTTGTCAATGGCAGGGATTTACAACTGGATAAAGCGATTGAGCTATTGAAGGAACAAATCAAAAAAGACCCTCCAAAATGGCCAAAACGGCAGGTTCCGCCGAGCAAAGACAAGGCCTTTCAGCCCAATAAGTCCGGTGGCAAGATGTAACCTATTCTGTTCATGAACGTTCGAAGTTCCTGAGGACACTCATTGCCAAAGGAGCAAAACGTGAACAAAAAAATTGGTGCTGCAATCTTCGTTACCGGGCTTTCGGTCATGTCCCAAAGCCAAACGGGCTGGGAGCCTATCCCGCGACTGAACAGCCGTCAATCATCGGATTATCGAACCGTAATTGAAAGAACGGCTCAAATGGTAAGTAATGTGAATGCCGTAAATCTTGTGGCTCGAGCCGGACTTAATCTATTGAATTTGACCTGGGAAGATACGGGCCGTTACAAAAACTCATCGGTTGGTCCAAACATCTCGGACATGACCATTCAAGTTGGGTACGAGAACAGCAGAAGAGGATTTGAAGTTTTCTCAATGCCAGTCATTCGATATCCGAATTTTTCTGACTTGACTTGTGACATAGACCCAAGAGAGTTTACATTGCTTGTTGGAAACGAAAAAGGAAAATCTTTAAGACGCATCTCTTTGTATGAGTATCTGCAGAATCCGGCGCGGTATATGTCGGACCCTCGATCTTGGAAGTCTTCTAAGAAATCGCTGTTGGCACCGCGGGATTCAATGGTTTTAGTTAGTGCACAAGCAAGTTTTTTGCCTATTCCGCAGAATGGAATTGCACAATTCAATCCAGTAATTTTTAATTATCAATCAACCAAAAACGATCCTGCAGTACTTGCCATATTGGCAACGCGTGAAGGTACAAGCATGACAATTATTGATAATCAAAGGGATGCTTTTAGAAACGGAACGATTTGGGGGCAGCGTCTGTTTCACAACTCAAATGGCATGAGGGCGAGTTTAACCGGACAGAGAATGTCTGACTTTCGAAACGAAAATCCTAGAAACCCAGACTTACCGGACGACAACAACGCAAATTCAGGGATGAACATGGTTTTATTGATTCAGGTTCCGCTAAAACAGAAATCAAGACCGATTCGCCCTTACTATGGCGGTGTGCCGGAAAACAGTGCGCCATCCGGCGGTGACTATAAATCCTATTCTTCACGTGAGAAAAGCGACGTTGAAAGTGCTGTCATTGGTCATGGTGAATTGGAAGGCCCGTTTACTGAAACAGATAATCTTTCTATTGAGCGAGATGAAAGGTTTCCAATTCGCGTTACGATTCAGTTTTACAAAGCAACTTCAAACGGAATCGTATCGCAAAAAGATGTGCTCGCCATAAAAAACCAAATTGATCAAATTTACTCGTGGAGTGGTTCGGTAGGAAGTTTGGTAACCGGCGGAAAAACTGGAAGGATAACTGAATATGATGGAGTCAAAATTCAGCCGCCAAATTGGTGGAATGAGTTTTGGATCCGCTATGAACGTGACCAGGGTGTTAGTCGTTATCAAGCAATTCGTAGATTGCAAGACTTGCTTGGAAACAATTATCAGAAAAGGCCGGTTTGTGAGCTATATCTGAGGGACCTTTTGAGGTCAAGGTAAGACTGAAAACAGCCGGGAATCGTTTGATTATTCCCGGCTGTTGATTACCATTAGAACCGCTTCTGCGTGACCCTGTGGCTTCACGTTCTCCCAAACATAAACAATTTTCCCGCTCTCATCCATTAAGAAAGTTGATCGTTGGACCCCCATATACTTCTTGCCATACATACTTTTTTCGACCCAAACGCCACACATTTCGGCTAATTTGTGGTCTTCATCTGCCAACAAAACAAACGGCAAAGAATACTTGTCCGCGAATTTTTTGTGAGATTTTGGAGAGTCGGGGCTTACGCCGATTACTTTTACCGACTTAAATTTTGGAAAACTGTCTCTAAAATCGCATGCTTCCGCTGTGCATCCACTTGTATCATCCTTAGGATAAAAATAAACTAAAAATGGCGCACCGATTAATTCGTTCATATCAAACATCTTTCCATTTTGGTCATTTAGTTTCAGTAGCGGAAATGGCATTCCGATCTCAATCATGGTTAAAACTCCTTTGCAATTCGAGAAATGATCATGTCTTGCAATTTTCTTGCCTCGACTGTTTCGCAAGCGTAATGATTCATCATTATGCTAAACGCGACAATTCCATTTGGCGTTGCGAGGTAACCGCTCAAGCAAGAAACTCCGAGCAATGTTCCGGTTTTCGCAAACACTTTCTGGCCAATCAAGCGAGTTTTTAAAGTTCCTTCACCTGGCCTTGCCAAAGATTCTACTGCAGTTTGACCAAACCGGTTATACATTGATTCTAAGAGTTTCACAATTGCACGAGGCGTCATTTCGTTGTACCGGGATACGCCACTTCCGTCGGTCATTCTAAATTCTGTTGGATCAATTTGAATATGGCCAAGCAACTGTTCAATTTTGTTGATGCTGAGTTCTCGATTACCTTGCTCATTACATAATCTTAGTAGGGATTCAGCAAACAAGTTATTACTTTCTTTAAGCATCGTGGAAGTTAACTCATGAATTCTTTTTGGGAAATATACTCTGGCTTCATTTGGAGGCACCAATCCAGTTACTCGTTTTGCTTTTGGCGATATTATTTTCGCGGCACAAAGACCTGCGTTGGGAAGGCCAATTTTGCCCAACCGTTTTTCGGAAATTTCATCAGGAAATGTGCCGGAAACATGAATAACCGAACTGCCAATACTTAAGAAGATATTTGTTTTGTCGGGACCATTTTTAACAGTTGAATTGACACGTAGACCAAAATCAAGGGGTCGCAATTCAACTTTGCCGTGATTCATCCAAACTTCCACAATTCCACGGTTAACGGTTAGGGCAGTAACTTCAGCCGTTTCCCCAGTTTCAATATCTTCTAATTGCCACGATGGGACTCTTTTTTCATTATCAAATCGTGAGTCATCAAAATAAACTGTATCGGTAGGTTTAACGTTCAATTCGGTCTGAATTGACTTTAGTTCCGTTACCGAGAGTGATGGGTCTCCGCCGCCTTTTATGAAAACATTATTTCCAACTCGCCAGGCCGTAGTTGAAACCATTGAACTTGAGCCAAATAGATTCCAAACCAAAAACGCTGTCAATAACTTTGTATTGCTTGCGGTTACAAGTCTCTTTTGTGAATTCAGTTCGAATAATGTATCGCCGTTGACTTTTTTTACAAAAATTCCGACCGTTGCTTGTTTAAGTTCGGGACCAGAGACAATTTCAGATAAATCAAATGATAGGTTGCCTTGACCGATTATTCCAGCAATTGCTAGACAGAGTAACATTTATCCCGGCTTTTTTGTTGGAGGAACAATCTTATTTTCAAACAAGGATTGCTCCTGTACCCGTTGGTAAAAAAACCTTAAGTTACGTGAAAGGTAGGCATTTTTCGATGCTTCAAATTCGTTAACTGGCGGAGGACCGTTTTTCTCAAGTCTAAAAAATACGAATCCGCCAGCCACATTTAGAGGTCCCATCCATTCACCATCTTTTAAAGTTTTTGCTTTTTCTCGTGCTTCTATCGGAAGTTCTGAAATTGGAATCCAACCAACCCGGCCATCGATCATCTTAGTCGCCTCGTCTTCACTGAATCTTTGAACCACTGAACTCCAAGTGTCACCTTTGATTAATGCTTCTTTTGCCTTGTCAGCCTTTTCTCTTGCCAACGTTTTTGATCCTTCTAATTCATCTTTTGGGCGAATAATAATCTGGTTAATTAGTTTTACATTTTGCGCCTTGAATTCTTTAAGAACGATTTTCTCGGAAAGAAGTTGTGTTCGAGTTCTCAAATATAAACGAGAGTAACTTGCATTTTGTGCTCGTAGTTCATCTTCAAAAGTCCAACCGGGTCGAATGGTGGCTCTCAAACCGCCGATTTCGGTTTCCAGTCGGGCGACGACTTCTTCATGAGCAACGGTTAGATTCTCTTTTTTTGCCTCATCTTCGATGATGGAAGCTCCAATAATTTCCTGTACGGTTTGAAATGCGTTCCAATCCCACATCAATTTTTGAACTTCTTCAACGGTAATATTTTTTCCGTTTACGGTTCCAACAATGGTTCCTGCTTTTGGCAGTGCAAGAATCTTGTCATTTGGCAAATCAACTGTTATGAGTCCCGATTGAACGGTTAGCCATAGCGAAATTAAGAATGGGTTGATCATTGATTTTCCTTCGTTGCGGTCAAATAGACGTCTATGATGCGGTCCAGGTTCTTAGACAGGTCGAATCGTTCAAAGGCCCTTGCTCGTGCTGCGCTTGCCATCGCCTCCAATAGTGTCGGAGTCTCCAGCATTTGGTTAATTGAGATTGCCAATTCGGACGAACCCCCTTCAAAGTACTTTCCGGAAACTCCTTCCTCTAACACTTCTGCCAATCCGCCGGTGCGTCTCGCAAGAACGGGCGTACCCAGCGACATGGCCTCGATGGCAGCCAGTCCCAATGCCTCAGACCTACTTGGCATTACAAACAAATCACTCGTTTGATACAGTTCTTGCGCAATTGACCATTTACCCAATAGCCGAATGTTTTCCGGTTTTTGACTTTGCAGTTTCAAATCGTTTAGTTTCTCCCATTCGGGTCCCTCACCGCTGATTAACAAGATCGCGTCTTCAAACTCCCACCAGACTTCTTTCATGGCTTTGATTAATGTATCAAATCCTTTATCCTTAACTAATCTGCCTAAACCGCCAATCACAGGAATTCCGTCTGGAATTGCAAATCTCTGTTTTGCTTGCCATTTGGGAACTTCTTCAATTTGCGGCAATAAAATTCCACCCGGAATAACCTTCAGTCTTGATGCACCCAGATGACTTAGCTCGGATTCAAGAAAACTGCTGACACAAATCCCAGCGCGTGACCGATTAAGTCTCTTAATTAAGCTATAACGCGCATTTTTCAAAACCGAATGTGCTGTGTAAATCCACGGAATGGTGTTTAGTTCTGAGCACACCCACGCAGGCATATATCCGTGCGCATGAACCAAGTCGAAATCTTTTGAATATTCCCGTAGCCATTTGACAAACGCTCGGTCAGACCAAAAGGAGGGTAGATTGCCAACTTGGCTTTCGCAATTGAATTCGTGCGAAAAAAAACCCTTTTGATTGAGTAGTTCATTGATTGAATCTACATGCGTGGCAATCCCTCCATAAGATTGCCTGTGCAATTGTAAGATTTTCACCGAGGAACAGGAACCGTTTCAAAAAGCCCCAAAATCGCTTGGTCTGCCGATAACCCCTCAATTTCCGCTTCGGGTCTCAACAAAACGCGATGGCGTAACACCGGCAATGCAATTTCTTTCACGTCATCAGGGGTAATAAAATCTCTGCCTCGAATTGCCGCAAGCCCTTTTGAACATAGCAAAATTGCAATGCTGGCGCGTGGCGAGCCACCCACTGCAATGACTTCTGCCATTCGAGTCGCTCTAACCAAAGTGTTAATGTAATTCAATATGTTGCTCTCAACTCTAACGCGATTAACTTCTTCTCGCAAGGCAATCAGCTCCTCTGGCGAAATAACGGGAACGATTCCTGCATCATCCAATTTTTGTGCGCGAAATCCTTGAGAATATCTCTCCAAAATCTTTACTTCATCTTGTTCTTCAGGATATGGAACAACAATTTTTAGCAAAAACCGATCTAATTGTGCTTCTGGCAGTGGATAAGTGCCTTCGAATTCAATCGGGTTTTGAGTTGCAAAAACAACAAAAGGACTTGGAAGAGAATGAGACTGCCCATCAATGGTTGCCCTGCGTTCTTCCATTGCTTCTAACAAAGCTGCCTGCGTTTTTGGCGGCGTACGATTGATTTCATCTGCCAAGAGCATTGAAACAAAAACGGGTCCTTTTCTTAACGTAAATTCACCCAACTTTTGGTCAAAAATATTTGTGCCAATAACATCACTCGGCATTAAATCGGGCGTAAATTGAATTCTTCCAAACGACAAGTCGAGTGCTTTGGCAATCGTGCGAACCAACAAAGTTTTTGCAACTCCCGGAACCCCTTCAAGAAGGACGTGACCGTCTGCAAAGAGTGCAACCAGAACTTGTTCGACTAATTTGGACTGACCAACAACGGACTTACCAACTTCAGCCCTTACTTTTTCGGCGGCTTGTTCAACTGTCATTGCGGCGAAGTTTATCCCCAATCATCAGCGCGGTTCGCGAATCTGATTACCAAAATCACGCTTGATTGGGCCTTCTCCTTTGATTATCCAGAAAGTAAGTCTTCGTCCTGCCGGTACAGGTGAGCCGTCCTTGAGTTTCAGGTTAATCTCCGAAACAATGGCAGACGCTTGACCCGAAGCAATCCGTGTGGTTTCCGTTCTCGTTTTTATCTCTGCCTCAGCTTCGATTTCTCGTGGTCCGATGAGAATCTTGCCATTCCACTTTACAACTTCGCCAACAGAACTCGGAAATTTCAGAATGGGTAGTGAAGGCGAAAACTTCTCTCCTTCGCCCGGACCAATTTTTGTAATTGACAGGCCATCGGTTGTTAGCGAATAACTTTCCTCTTCAACGACGACGCCATTACTGATTAGTTTGATGACTCGATTTTGATTTTCGGCAACCAATTCAATTTTGCAATTGAGTCGAACACCTGCCAAATCTAACACCGCATCGGTAGACCACTTCTTAGGAAAATAATCTTCTGAAAAAGATATTGAATCACCACTTCCGCCGCCACTTTGACAAGCGCAACCAATCAGCGAAAAGATTGCGGAACAGAATAGGACTCTTAAACTCATTAATTGACCTTGTACTTGATTAAGGTGAAGATTGCAATTGACTTCCGCCCATTTTCAGACAGTTCCTGTCGGCTGGAAACCATGCCAACACCACGCAAATACAATTCCGTGCTGTTCATTTTTGCAGATGCTTCTTTTGTTCCAAAATTGGTTTCAGTCGTAATTCTCAAAGCTTCTGCGTCCTTTCCGAATATTTGAATTTTCTCCTTTCCGGCGATTTTGCTTTTGATGACCGTTGGAGTTGCCCGCCCCATAAAACTTGTATCACCCTTAAATTCCCACTTGTCTCCCACTTTTGGATTTACTGGCATCATTTTTTGTGGGGCAACTAACAACCCGGTTTCCTTTGAGCCGGCAATCCAAAAATATCCTTCGCTTTCTCGGTAAAAAGTGATCGTTTGCGGTTTGTCATCTAAAATGACTTCCATTGGCACAACTGAAACTCCATTCAAAGAAATCGGTTCTTTACAAACATGTTTTTGTGTAATTTCAAACAATCCGTTTCCAAATTGAACTTTATATTCCCATTCATTTCCAATGTTAAGTGGAAAATAGGAATCCGTTTGAATCAAGAAGGTTAATGCAATCAAACTGATCATTTAATTCTCCTATGACTTTGGAGGCGGAATCGCCTCGAAAGTCAACTGGTTTGTTTTTTTCTTGCCATCTTTTGAAGTAATAGTTTGAGTGGCAACCGTTTTGACCATTCCGACGCCATTTGCATACCAGGACTTTCCAACTTGGGTTGCGCTCATTTCGCCGGTTTTTACAGTTCCGCTTTCTTCAATCAGCGTGGCCTCAAACTCACCAAATGGAACCTTTATTTTCTCTTTGCCAAGAACCTTAAAGTTAGAAGTCATTTCCAAAACTTGACCGGTATTTGCGTTGACTTTGTATTTGGCTTGCCAAGTCTTACCGATTTCTAATTTTGAAGGCAGGAATACAAAATTGGGCTCAACATCAGAATTGAGTACACGTTTTGCCAA
>CAZJKW010000023.1:288-22418 GCA_964546835.1 uncultured Fimbriimonadales bacterium | reverse complement strand
TCATTTAGGTCATGCAGAAGTGCAAAAGGCACTCATTAAGTCGGGAACCTTGGCTGCCTTAACCACCGCTCTTGCCCCCGAACTTTCAGAACGAATTGTTTCTGACTTTGGTTATGTTGTCAAATGGGTTGAGCCAAGCAAACCTAAAGCCAAAGCGGAACAACCTAAAAGCAGAAAGCGAGCAAGCGGAACCCAAGTACGGCCTGCAGTTGTCACGATTTTGGGTCACGTTGACCACGGAAAAACATCGCTTTTGGATTACATCCGTAAAGCCGCAGTTGCCGACAAGGAGTTCGGTGGAATTACACAGCATATCGGCGCATACCAAGTTGATGTTCAAGGAAAGAAGATAACTTTTTTGGACACGCCCGGCCACGAGGCTTTTACCGCAATGCGAGCGCGTGGCGCCCAAGTTACTGATATTGCGATTTTGGTTGTCGCTGCCGACGATGGATTGATGCCTCAGACTATTGAAGCAATCAATCACGCTAAAACGGCAGAAGTTCCGATCATCGTGGCAATCAACAAAATTGACAAGCCGGAAGCCAACGTTTCGAAAGTCAAACAACAACTGACCCAACATGAGTTAGTGGCAGAGGACTTCGGAGGAACTACTATTGTTTGCCCGGTTTCGGCAAAGACAGGGGAAGGAGTACCCCACTTATTAGAACTAATTCAGTTGCAGGCCGAGATCATGGAAATCAAGGCCGACCCCAGCGGTGACTGTGAGGGAGTTGTCATTGAAGCGAGGCTTGATAAAGGAAGAGGAGCGGTTGCAACGATTCTCGTTGAAACAGGCACGTTGAAACAAGGGGATTACATTTTAGTGGGTGAGTCCTACGGAAAAATCAAAGCGATGTTTGATTTCCAAGGGAAACCACTGAAGGATGCCGGTCCTTCGACACCGGTGGAAGTGTTAGGATTAGACTCCGTGCCGAACGCAGGCGACAAACTGAAAGTGTTTTTGGATGAAAGAGAAGCCAGGGAAATGGCAGACGAACTTCGAGCCGAGTCGCGTGAGAAGTCCTTGGGAGACCAAGGCTCTCGAGTCTCTCTCGAGACGCTCCGGGCAAGACTTGAAGCCGGAGAGTCCAAGGAACTTCGAATCATCGTAAAAGCGGACGTTCAAGGATCCGTAGAAGCAGTTAAGGGTCTTATCGAGAAAATCGAGAATCCGGAAGTGGACGTTAAAGTTCTCCATTCAGGAGTCGGCACGGTAACTGAGAGCGACGTTCTCTTAGCATCAGCGTCAGGTGCAATCGTTGTTGGTTTTAACACAAAAGTTGAGCCCACGGCTAAGGCAGCTTCGGAACGACAGAAAGTTCAGATTCGAAACTACAAAATCATTTATGAGTTAATCGAAGACATTGAAAAGGCAGTCACCGGTATGTTGGCTCCGAAATTTGAAGAACAGTACCTTGGTACGGTCGAAATCAGAGCATTATTCAAACTGACAAAGCAAGGCCACGTTGCGGGATGTTACGTTACCGATGGAAAGGTAACGCGAGGCGCAAAGTGTCGTGTTCGGCGAGGAGATGAAATTGTCTATGACGGCTCCATTGCGTCGCTAAAACATTTCAAAGAGGACGTAAAGGAAATGGCAGCCGGGTTTGAATGTGGATTGCAATTCGTGGATTGGACTGGATACCAAGAAGGTGACTTGGTAGAAGCATTTGAAATCGTTAGGGTGAACTAATGTTCACGTTGGCAATTTGCCTGCTGTTAGCACCTGGCTCGGTATACGAATCCATCGTTGAAGGCGCAAGAAAGCAACTTGATTGGAGAACTTCGTATAGGCCAGGTTATTTCAAGATTGGTTTTCCAAAAGGAGACCTACCGAAGTCAAAAGGGGTTTGTACCGACGTTGTCGTTCGCGCCTTAAGACATGCAGGTTATGACTTGCAAGTTTTGATTCATTCGGATATGAAGTCCAATTGGTCAAAATATCCGCGCTATCCAAATCATTCAAAGCCCGATACAAACATTGACCACAGAAGAGTGCCGAACCAAATTGTCTACTTTAAGAGGTTTGGTAAGCAGCTCCCACTCAATCAAGTCGAACCAGGTGAAATCATTTATTGGAAGTTAGCCAATGGACTGGACCATGTTGGGATTGTCAGCAACAGGAAAAGCGTTAACGGAAATTACCTGATTGTTCATAACATCTCGGGAATTGCAGAAGAGGATTGTCTTAGGCGATACAAGTGGGTTTATCGCTTCAAGTTCCCTAAATAGAATCGGTTGGTTTGAAAAGGATTCAAATCAACCGTTTCTATTCCTATAAGGTGAATTACATTCTGCCGTCTGCTTTGTTGGCGTCTTGCTCCTCTTGTGATGGAGGCGTAAATTCCTTCATCTCTTTTGCTGCTTGCTCTCGCTTCTTATCGAAGTCGGCTGCGCCTTCTTCGGAACCGGGCTTAGGCCCACAACCGAAAATGGCAATTCCGAGAAGTGCTCCGGCGATGGCTAACCTCATTGCAATGCCCAAAGTGGCCACGGCTTCGTCCATGTTGGAACTGTTGAATAGCCGGTTCCGGTTCCAGTGGGGCCACAAGACCAAGTGCCTGATGAAACGGATGTTACGTAATCCGTGTCCGTTGGGCATTCAGCCAAAAACTGTCGAACTGAATACCATTTGGCACTTGTGTCGACTCGTCCGACGTTCATTCCGCCATTGTGCGGAACCTTTGTAGCATCTACTGGGCTTGATGGCGTTGTGATGCATCCTCCACCCGGATTCCATTGAAGCATCAGAGGAGCCCAGAATCGGCGCAAAGCAGCTGGATAAAGCGTGCTTTGAGGCGTGCTCGGAAGGTCAAACAAACCAGGAATAAAGTTTACGCTTGCCGAATAGAGTTCCGTAATCAGGAGCGCGCTGGACGGATCAGGAACGTTTGTCGGGCTTCCGCCTAACCAACTTCTTGAGTCGTATCCTCCAGTGGTAGGAGGTAAGTTCCAGGATCTTCTATAACCAGTGAGACCCAAATTCAATGCGTAGCCGTTCATGATCTCGCCATTGTTGGCCCAGTTTGACGATACTTTTTCACGACTTGGACAAAAGAAAATGTTTAGACTGTTCAAGTACGGGTAAATCCACTTTTGCCAGCTATACATATTCCATCGGTAAGGCGTTGGGCCACTACATCCGTTTCCTGCAACTGCACCAGGCAAATTCAAAGCAGGGTTCAATGATGAACGGGGAACACAATCATCTTGCCGTGGATAGATATCGTCATAGTCACTACAGTAAAGGGCAAATCCTGTACCAATTTGGCGCATGTTTGAAAGGCAAGATGTCTTCTTTGCCGCCTCTTTGGCTTTTGCAAATACCGGGAACAAAATAGCCGCGAGTATCGCGATAATCGCGATAACCACCAAGAGTTCTATCAAGGTGAATCCTTTTCGTTGATCTTTCATTTGTTGCTCTCCAACAGCACTCGGATGTTCCCAAGTCGAACAACCGTGTCCAACTGCTATTTTGGCACGGCTTGGCGCATGAAATTTCACTGATGGAACATTAATCTGTGAAGAATACGTTAAGCTGAGAATCCCGTATTTTGACCTGTGAAATCACCCAGAATCCCAAGCCGGGTCGCCAAATGAACCGCGTGCATGCGGTTATTCGCATTAAGTTTCTTGTAAATGCGTTCAAGGTGAAAGTCTACGGTACATTTCGCAACACAAAGTTCCGTTGCGACTTCTTTACTGGTCATTCCGGTGGCAATCATTCCAAGTAACTGCGTTTCCCGGGCTGAAAGAAGCGTTGACTTTCCATGGGTAACTTGATTTTTCATCCTTCACCTATTGTCAGGTCAAAAGTACCTACGCCAGATAGACCGATCTTTTTGATGATTAGTTCCCCTGATTTTTGGGAGGTATGGACACCTTCGCACGCGGATGCGCCGTAATGTAAACCTCTTTCACCGTTTCTAAATCTAAATGTGTATAGACTTCGGTTGTAGCAATTGACTCGTGCCCAAGCAACTCCTGAACACTCCTTAAATCGGCACCGGCCTGAACAAGATGAACGGCGTAGGAATGCCTTAAAGTGTGCGGACCAATACTCTTCTTAATGCCCACCTTTGCAGCGTAGTGACGAAGAATTTTGAATACACCGCTGCGAGAAAATGGTTTTCCTTTTTGGTTCAAAAATACAGCACTTGTAGTTTTTTTGTCGAACACCGGACGGGCGTTCATCAAATAATGTTCCAATGCCTTTTGGCTCCCCGATGGCAATGGCACCGAACGCATCTTTTGCCTCTTCCCAATGATTTGTATTATGGATTCGGTTAGGAACAAGTTTTCAATGCAAATTGATATTAACTCAGAAACGCGCAAACCAGCTCCATATAGCAATTCAATCATTGCTTTGTCACGAATTCCGCTTGGCACTGATAGATTCGGAGCATCAATCAAACAAAACACTTCCTCGACCGTTAGTGCGGTTGGAAGTTTTTTTGATTTCGGTATTGATAGTGATTCGGTAGCTACAGCATTGAAATCTGAATTTTTCGATAAGAACTTCATAAATGACCTAAGTGCCGAGAGTTTACGAGCAATCGAAATCGGCGAAAGTTTCATTGCTCCCAATAAAGACCTTATTGTGATAAGGTTGGCTTCGCCACACTCTTTCCAAGAAGTAACACCCATTTTTCCAAGTAAAGACGCTACCTGGACTAAATCGGATTGATAAGCGCTTAACGTGTGCGGACTTGCTCCCTTTTCGTTATGCAAATAGTCCAAAAACCATTCGATATCGTCTTCGAAAGTTATGATCTTCTTTGAAATACGCATATCGTTGGTTGTATATACATCAAATCGTGCCGGATCGTATAGCGATCCCAAAAAATAGTTCGCAAATCTAATCTTCCAGTTTGTTCTGTTAAGTCAACTTCATCGCGAATTTTATCAGTAGGGCCCCAAAATACAGCTCGCAAAGTGTATTTCTTCGGCAATTCTGACATGAAAGTTACAAAGTCAGGTTGGGCTATGCGGTCGTTATCAATAAACTCAAAACTTGAAATGATAATGAATTCTGGAGCCAGGTCAGTGATAAGTTTTGAGTCCCATTCAGGTCCATCTGTCCTTAGGAGGTTATTTGATGCCGCGCGCATTGCCATCAGGCGATTTGGTTCGCCGAAAATTCCCGTATCAGGAAAAACTGATGGAGAATAAAACCACGGAGTAGTTACAAATCCAATTGTCGAGTGCGGAAATCGTTCTTTTAGCCAGAGTGCACATCGGTCCCTAGGGTCTTGAATTGTCATTAACTCAGTTAAAGTCACAGGACCAATTTGGGCACGAATACCAAAAGCAATCAACATTAGAAGAGCCGTGCTACAGATTTTCGAAACGGTTTTTCCGCAACTTAATTTGTGCAGAATGAATGCTGCCATCAGTATGAAAAAAGGGACTAATGGAAATACATATCTGACAAATTTTACTTCAGCCCTTCCGATGAGCACATAGTAGATAAGGCAAAACAAAAGGAGTGACAAAAGAAATGGATGCCTTGATTTGACTGACAAAATGATTCCCGCGATTGCAACGAAGAACGGCATAAGTCCCAGCGAGTCAATCAGATTGCCTAAATGGTAAGTAAATCCAGAAGGTGTGTTGGCAAAAACAATTCCATGTCCTTCTGCAGTATGGTTAAGTTCATAGTTGAATCCATTCCAAAATGCTGAAGTTTCAAGCAAGATGCCCGGTGTGGCAATTAGAATCCCCAAGAAAAGACACGAGATTGAGATTAGCAGACATTTTGTATCTAAACCTTTGAATTTTATTACCGACACCATAATTGGAGCGAAAAATAAAATTCCCGTGTATTTGGTCCCTGCGGCAAGTCCGCAAAAGAAAGCTGACAGAAAAAGCCACTTTCTGCTTTCAGGTTCATTGAAAAACAACATCAGTAAATACGCCGAAGTCAAAATGATGGCGGTTGCAAAAACGTCGGTTGTTTGAAATCTGCTATGCACTAAGAATGCCGGCGCGATCAGTGAGAGTGAAGCCGCTATCCAAGCTGCGAAATAACCGCTTATGGACAAAGCCATCAAAAAAAGAAGGGAAGTGCAAATTGAACCGGATAGTGCGGAGATTATTCTCCCTGTCTTATGGATTGCACGATCTGTGACCCACTGAGGAACGTTTTTTCCCTCGGGGACAAATCCATAGGTTCTCCCCATATCCGAGGCAACTTTTAGAATTGTTAAGTAGAACGTCCCGTAATTATAAAATCCAGGCCTAAAGTATGGCGTTTTGTCCGAGAATTCCTTGATTAATAGTTCATCCGGATGCAAGGATTGATGCCGAAAGTCTGTTGGCAAACCCCAATCAATACCAATCAAGCGAATTCCAAAAGAAATCAAGAATACCAATAGTGCAAATGTTCTGCGGACAACTTTGGGACTCATAGACACTCTGTTTGTACAGTTGAATGTTGATCAAACTCTTTTTTCGAATTGTTTAATGAAAACAGCGCGTTCACACAATCCGGACAAAATTGCTTGCCTGATTGTTCAAAGAGCATTTCGCGCGCAAGAATGCTACCATGCGATCTTTCGGTTCGAATGTACGTCGAACAAACGGAAATAATTCTTGCCTCAATTGGAATCTCGTCTCCGGATGGTAAATAAGACTCGACCACGGGTTCAAAACTTGCATGATGACAACGCACAATCTCCGCCAAATGAGCAAATGAGGGCACGAGCGATACCATTGCGGCACTTATTTCAGGGTGCCTGTCCAACTCTTTTCTTTGCGATTCGGTTAAGTGACCTTTTGATTGTGTTTGCAAGCAATCAAATGGTATCGCACTCATTCCAATATCACAAAGGTGGATTGACTGTTCTAGGTTTCGTACTTGGTGTAAATCGAGACCAAGTTGCGCGCTAACTTTCATTGCTAACTCGATTATTTGAGTTAATTCTCCTTTGTTGCCGGTCCTAGCTTCAACCGCCGTTGAAAATGCGTTTAGTGTGTCAAGTTGAGCGCTTGAACGAATTCGCGGTCTCACTTTAAAAAGAAAAACAATTGAAATTGCTGAAACGCAAATGCTTAGAGCCAAAAACAAAAATTCAGGAAAATTATTCATCGCTCAGATTTTAATACTTTACAAAATGCGTCGACGACTTGCTTGTCAAATTGCGTTCCTGCACAGCGCACCAATTCGCTGATTGCAGATTCTTTTGTCATAGTGGGTTTATATGAACGAACCGGATCACCATCAGAACCTCCCACCATCGCATCGTATGCATCTACCACGGCTATGATGCGACTTTCCATTGGAATTTCAGAATGAGACAATTTATCGGGATATCCGTTGCCATTAACCCACTCGTGGTGGTGTCGAACCCACTTTGAAAGGGGGCGAAGTTGAGTTGAAGAACATAAAATATGTTCACCAATTTCTGCATGCTTGCAAATGTGTTGATATTCCGTAGAAGTTAGTGGACCGGGGCGTTCAAGTAATTTTTCATCAACTGCAATCTTTCCTACATCGTGCAGGATTGCTGCTTGGTGAACCAACTTAACTTTTTTAGGCGGCAACTTCATTTCAATTGCGATTTGCCTGCCGTAATTTCCGACTCGCTGCATGTGACCAGGACCATATGGATGGACTCGTTGTAGCATCCTTGCAAGCGCCACAAGTGTATGTGCATCCTCTTCGGAATCTCTGTGTCTAAAAAGGGCTACCAAATTGCAAAGAAAGATCGGTAAAATTGCAACCAATGAGAGCAAAGGATAATTTCCCAACATGACGTATGAAATCAAGAGTGTTATCAATATTGATGCAAGTATCACCCCATATTGGCCCCAGAAGGAGGTTGGTTCATCAATCCACAAATCGTGTTTTGTCTCCGAATTAAGAGCTTTTCCGACGGTAAAAACAACAAAGTACCAACCACACAAAAACAGTAACAGTTTTAGTTCTTGATTTCTTGCACTTACTGAACTTGCTGCCGGACTATTAGCCAAAACTGAACCTACAAATGCGGCAATTGAAGGTCCTGAACAAAGTTCAACCCACTTAGAAAAATCGTACCGCTTTTCAAGCAGATATGCATGAACAAGAAAAGCAATCGAAGATGCAGTCGCAGCAATAAACGTTGCTGCCATGGTTCCACCTGTCATATAAGCCAGCGCGATTGAGGAAGCAAAAAAGGGTGAATTGATGCGGTTTCCTTTTTGATCCAAACGAGTTACTTCGGAAGTCACGGCCAAGACCAAAGGAATCAACAACAAGTTTGAGGCAACAATAAAGGAATCGTAAAACAAAACACTAAATGTTAGTGCCCCAATTGTAAGGACACTCAAAAACCTCTCTTTGCCTATTTTGGCGAATTTGTCCATTCTCTCACTCGATTCTAGCCAAGCCCTGAATCGAAATCAATGAATGACCGCATCACGGCGATCTGCGGCTTCTATTTTCTTGTTAGTGAAGCTTTACTTTTGAACTTAATTTCAAAATACGGACCACCTTCAAGTTCTTTCAATACGAGATTGCAATATCCATCACTTGTTGCCGTTATCAAAACGGTTTCCAAAGTCTTAGCATCAAGATAATAGTTAACTGTCCCATCAAACTTAATCTTTGCTTCTTTTAAGGGACTTCTGGCTGCAGAAACGCCCATCATAGATGAAACATATGGAGCGATATCGGCATCTTGTACCAGTTTTCCTTCAATAAGTTCGTACTTTTTTCCGTCTTTATCGACAATACCTTTATAGGTATATAGATAATCTATCCTGCCCATTAGTGATTTTCCAGCATCAGCGCCGGCAACAATTGTCTTCGGACTATATCCTTTTGTCTCTTTCCAAGTATCTCCAATCTTCACTGCTTTTGTCGGCAGGTTTGGACCAAAGTCAAAGAAATTCACAAAGCCGGCAAAACGAATGAATTCGCCGAAAAACTGACCTAATGGAATTTGAACAAGCGAAACGCTGGGAATTAGCCCATTGCCAAAAGCATACAATCCTCCACCGGATTCGGGCTTTTTTGGAGATTCATCTTTTAGGCCGATAATCTGATTTGCTCTTGAAAAAGTTATCAATAGAAGTTCATCAGTTTTAACCGTTTCTGCCTTCGGAGGTTCGTCAAATGTTTCGCTATAGCGTATATTGATTCCAGTCCTTTTGAACTTCAAGTTTGCTGCCCCATCGGGTGCCAATGCTTCGGTTTGGAGATTGAAAGTATAGTTAATCTTCTGCGAACTCGGGAAGAATGTCTCAGAGGGGTATTGGCGTTCATCAATATCCACTTTGCTATTGAAATCGTAAACGTACTTGTCGCCGACTTTGTATGTTCGGTTAAGCTCGACTGGTTGGGTCTGATTTGAACTCAACAAAAGGGTTGCTAAAAGGATAGACAATTGATTTCCTCCGGAACTTGGACGATATTATGCAGCAATTAGACTTGCGCCGGATTGTTTTCGTTACCCTAACCCTGATGTTTTGGTCGTTGGTGCTGTTTGGGTCCAGTTCAGGTGCGGGCGATAGCTGGAGCCTGAAACTGCTCCGAGATCTGTTTGGATTGGAGGGCGAAGCATTACAAATCACCAACTTTGTACTTAGAAAGTCGGTTCATGTCGTTTACTACGGTACGCTTGCAATTCTAATTTCTAGATCTTTGTATGGGTTCATTTTTCAATGTCATAGGCGTTCAGTTCTTTGGGGAGCCGGATTGGCCCTGATTACCGGTATCGCTGATGAATTCCACCAAAGCACGACATTAACAAGAACAGGCACTGGATTTGACCTCTTATATGACGGAGCAGGAATTGCACTCGGCACATGGCTTTTCATTCTGATGGTTAAGAAAAGAAAATGTTAGAGATTTACGAGCTGCTTCTGGAAGTAATCATTTAATGCTAGGCAGTGAATTGCTTCTTTTGATTCTTTTGCACCCAAAGCAGTGACAAACGCCTTTGCAGTATCGATGTTCGTGATGCAGGGAATCCCGGTTTCTACGCATGCACGCCTAATTTGCATTGCTTCTTCTTCTGCGACCCGGTCTTCACTCGGCGTGTTGATCAAAACGGAAATTAGTCCAGACTTGACCAGCGTCAAAATATTTTCTGTTGCGTTTTCTGAAATTCGATTTGTGCGGAAAGATTCGATGCCATTTTCTTTCAAGTAACGGTTGGTTCCATGAGTTGCATAAACCGTAAAGCCCATTTTCTCGAGAATCTTGGCAATTTCTGATGCTTCACTTTTGTCAGAATTCCTAACCGTAATGAGGGCTCCGCCTGAAGAGGGTAATTTTAGTCCGGCTCCCAAAACTGCTTTGAATAATGCGCCTGGATAATTGAAATCAATTCCCATGACTTCACCGGTGCTCTTCATTTCAGGTCCCAAACTGGGCTCGACCAACGTCAATTTTTGAAAACTAAAAACAGGTGCTTTGACGGCAAAAAGCCCAGGATTTGGAGGAGTATCTTCTTGGAAATCAAGCCCAAATCTGGATACACTGTTTGCACTTGGGTCCCAGATTCCACTGCCATATCCAAGGTTTTGTAGGGTTTCGCCAAGCGCACATCGAGTAGCCAATTGAACCATTGGCAAGGACGTAACTTTGCTCAAAAAAGGAACCGTCCTGCTGGCGCGCGGGTTTACTTCTAGAACATATGCAGTTTCATTTTGAATCACAAATTGAATGTTCATTAGTCCCTTAACGCCCAATTCTTTTGCAATCTCGCATGCATACTTAATCATTTGCTTTTGGACTGATTTGCTCAAGGTAACCGGAGGATAAACTGCCATTGAATCGCCGCTATGAACGCCTGCTTTTTCAATATGCTCCATGATTCCCGGAATTAGCGTATCAATACCGTCAGAGATAACATCAACTTCTGCTTCGATTCCAATTAGGTACTTGTCAACTAATACCGGAGCGCGCTTGCTGACATTTGTAGCGGCGGTCATGTACGTTTTGAGTTCATCATCATTCCAGATGATTTCCATTGCCCGACCACCCAAAACGAAACTCGGTCTTAAAAGAACAGGGTATGCAATTTCATTTGCAACCCTTATGGCTTCGTCAATGCTGTCCACGCCCACTCCGGGTGGTTTTGGGATTCCAAGACGGTTCAAAAGTTTTTCAAACAAATCTCGATCTTCCGCTTCTTGAATTGAACGAGGCTGAGTTCCGATAATTCTGACTCCGTGCTCATTCAAACCATCGGCTAAATTGATTGCAGTTTGTCCTCCAAACTGCAACATTACACCTTCGACATTTTCATGTTTAGCAATTTGTAGTGCATCTTGTAATGTAACCGGATCAAAATATAAGGCATCTGCCGTGTCGAAGTCAGTACTAACAGTTTCAGGATTATTGTTAAGAATGATTGATTTGTAACCGGCCTCATGGAGTTCCTGCGCACAATGCACACAAGAATAGTCAAATTCAATGCCTTGTCCTATTCTAATAGGCCCACTTCCTAAAACAAGGACTGATTTCGTCTCTTCTTTTTCGACTGAATCACTGTAGGAATCAGAACAAGAATAAAAATAAGGTGTATTGCTTTCAAATTCGCCTGCGCACGTATCAACCATTTTATAGGAAAAGTCATTTGTAGGTTCAGAAGTCAGCAGGTTTTTGATTTTGTTTATAAACCAGGGGTCAACCCTACAGAGCGAACAGATATCGCTGACACTCCAACCTCTAATTAACCCTTCTGCAATTGCCCACAAGCGCTCATCTGTGGGTACTTTAATCATTTTTTCTAAATCTTCATTTGATAAGTTTGTAAATCCAGTCTGGAGCAAACTGTTCTGACTTAGTTCAAGTCCGCGGATTGCCTTCTTCATTGCTCCTTCGAATGTTCTATCAATCGCCATAACTTCACCAGTTGCTTTCATCTGAGTTCCCAACGTTCTGTCTGCTTTAGTAAATTTGTCAAATGGCCATCTGGGAATCTTGACGACACAATAATCGAGAGCGGGCTCAAAGCACGCCTTTGTGGTTTTCGTTACAGCATTGTCAATTTGATCAAGCGTTTTTCCCAGTGCGATTTTTGCTGAGACGCGTGCTATTGGATATCCAGTTGCTTTAGATGCTAACGCAGAGGACCTAGATACACGTGGATTAACCTCAATCACGTAATAATCAAATGAATTTGGATTGACTGCAAGTTGAACATTGCATCCACCTTCAACTCCAAGTGCCCTCACAATTTTGATTGAAGCCGATCTCAAAATGTTGTATTCAATATCGGATAATGTTTGCGACGGTGCAACTACAATAGAGTCACCCGTGTGTACTCCCATCGGGTCAAAGTTCTCCATGTTGCAAATAACGATGCAGTTATTTGCACTATCTCTCATTACCTCATATTCGATCTCCTTCCAACCTAACAACGATCGTTCTAAAAGTATTTGACTCCGCATTGAAAGTTGGAGACCCAAATTTCCAATTTCCCATAATTCTTCTTTTGTGTTTGCAATTCCTCCACCTGTTCCTCCCAAAGTATAAGCAGGTCGAACAATACAAGGATAAGGAACCGTGTCGAGTAATTCTGCTAATTTGTCATTGCTTTCAACAACCCAACTTTCGGGAACGGGTTCGCGAATCTCTTTCATTAACTCTCTGAACTTTTCTCTATCTTCTGCTAATTGAATTGTTTTCAGTGGTGTGCCGAGCAATTGCACTCCATAGGTTTCTAAAATTCCGGCTTCGCTTAACTGAGTAGCCAAATTAAGTCCCGTTTGACCACCAAGTGATGCAAGCAGACCATCGGGTCGTTCTTGTGCAATTACCTTTTCACAAAATTCAACTGTCAGTGGTTCAATATAAACCCTGTCTGCCATCTCTAAATCCGTCATGATGGTTGCCGGATTGCTATTAATTAAAACGACTTCAATGCCTTCTTCTCTTAATGAACGGCACGCTTGTGCTCCGGCATAGTCAAATTCTGCCGCTTGTCCTATAACAATTGGACCACTTCCAATAACCATTACTTTTTTCATGATCCAGCCGCTCCAATCATTTCTAAAAAGCGTTCAAAATAGAGACGAGAATCCCATGGCCCGGGAGCTGCTTCCGGATGGTATTGAATGCTAAAAGCCCTCTTGGTTTTTAGCTCAATACCTTCAATAGTTTCGTCATTCAAATTAATTTGTGTAATTTCAGCTCCAGTTCCAATCAAAGACTCTTTGCTCACTGCAGATCCATGATTCTGAGTAGTACTGTGCACTTTGTTTGTGATTAGGTCCTTAACTGGATGATTGCTGCCGCGATGACCAAATTTCAGTTTATAGGTGGTTGCGCCAACAGCATGAGCCAAAATTTGATTGCCCAAACAGATTCCAAAAATCGGTATTTTTCCAATCAAGTTACCGGCAGTTTGGATAACAGAGTTCAGGTGCTTTGGATCTCCGGGGCCGGGAGAAAGCAAAACTCCATCCGGTTTCCAACCCATGAGCTCTTCGGCGGTAACCGATTGTGGGAATACAAGCGATCTGCAGTTTAGGGCGGCTAATCTTCTTAGAATGTTAAATTTTAATCCGCAATCAATGACCGCAATTTTGAATTTGTAATCGGCAGTCGGGGCATCAATCAATTCTTTTCCTTCATAACCCCAAGCATAAGGAAACGGTGTGCTAACTTCACTGACGAAGTTCCGCTCATCATAAGATGGCTGATTTCTTAGTATGTTTAATGCTTCATCTACGCTTTTGTTAGACAAAATTGCCATCGTAACTCCTGCGTTTCTAATCTTTTTTGTAACTGCCCGAGTGTCAATTTCACATATTCCTGGAATTCCTTGTTCTTCCAAGTATCTGTCCAAGCTTTTTCGAGAGCGCCAATTACTCGGGATTTCACACGCTTCTCTTACAATAATGCCGACGGGTTGTGGTTTATCGGACTCAAAGTCGTCATCGTTGATTCCATAATTTCCTATTAATGGATAGGTGAACAATACAATCTGACCGGCATAACTTGGGTCCGTCAAAATCTCCTGATAACCCGTCATTCCTGTGTTAAAAACGATTTCGCCGCAAGCATCTAATTCAGAACCAAAAGCAGTGCCGGTAAAAATTGTGCCGTCTGCCAATATCAGGTGTCGCTTCAATTTGCTACCTGGCTCCCGGACAAAACTCCACCTTGCAATGGGTTGGGGAACCAAATGATTCTACCTTAATCAAGTTAATGAAAGTAACTTGCTCCGTTGATATCAATCACTTGTCCGGAAAGATAATTTGCATCTTCGCTCATCAAGAATGCGACAACTTTCCCACAATCTTGACCTGATGCAACCCTCCCCATAGGAATCGTGGACTCAATTTCAGTGCGCCTATTTTCCATACCGGGTCTGAGCATCGCCGGTTCTGCCCATCCAGGGGCAATTCCAAAAACTCCGATTTGCAAAGGTGCGAGTTCAACTGATAACGAGCGAACCAGGTTAATTTGTCCGGCCTTCGAAGCAGCATAGGATGAAGCCCCGGCTTCTCCCTTAAAACCAACCCGGGAACAGACCGAAACAATTTTGGAACCGGGGATTGCCTGTTCAATGAAAAGTTTTGTCAAAACAACAGTAGAAAGCAAGTTGGAACGATAACTTTTGTCCCAATTTTCCAAATAATCTTCAAAGTCCGATAGAAAATCTAACGGTTCGTAGATTCCTGCATTATTAACCAGTCCTTGAACATTGCCAATAGAGCTTGCCCAATTCCATAAGTCGATGCAATCGGCAAGTTTAGACAGGTCATATCCTTTATCAGATATGTAACCCCCGGTCTGATCTGAAACTTCTTTGGCTTTATCACGATTTTCCTTGTAGTGGATGAGCGGCTTCCATCCGGACTTAGAAAGCTCAATCACAATCGATCTGCCGATACCCCGAGATGAACCGGTGACCAAAACCAATTTCTGCATCAAAGCAGTCTACCGACCTGTGTGCTTTCTGTAAAGTTCCGGGTCTTTAACATAACTTCCAAGCCAGTTCCCCTGATATTCCGCGTAACCCCAAGAACCTTCTAAGCAGTGAACAAATACCTCTGGAGAAGTATCCAATTCGATGCGCTTGTTGGATTCGGTTATGAGCACAACATGATATCCGGGGAACTCCAAATCCGTTTCATCGGGGCCAACGACGTTCCCTTTGTCGGTTCTCCACATTGAATGGACTTTTGCAGCTATTCGGACTCTAGGCCCTTTGTCCGTCTTGACTCTAACAACTTTATGAGCCGCCACAGAACTGACGAATCCAATGACTAACACGCTTGCAGAAAGAACCATTAGCGCAATCAATATCGCAGTTAACACGAGTGCGTTCTTGCCCAAAAAGGCCCCAATGAAACTAAAGTTGAGAACCATCAGCAAGCAACTTAGGACAAAAACGGTTATACAAACCGCCATAAAGCTGGATAAACGCTTTTCAAACTTAGACATTTAGAGACCTCTCGATCAAAAAATTTGCACGCTTTACTTCATAATATCCCAATGCCGAGCCACTCCAAGCGACTTGACTTGATTCCACCCTATTTGTTTGCTGAAATCGCAAGAATAAAATCCGAAATGCGACAAAAAGGTGAAGATATTATTGATTTAGGTATCGGAGACCCGGATTTACAAACTCCAAACTCAATCGTATCTGCAATGCAGAGTGCTGTCACTTTTCCGGAAACGCATCGATATGATGAATCCGCCCGTGGCCTTCCGGAGTTTTTAGACGCCGCTAAAAGATGGTACCAGCGCAATTTCGATGTAAATCTTGACCCGGCAACGGAAATGCTTGAAGTGATAGGAAGCAAAGAAGGTCTTGCTCATCTCGTTTGGGCATTTGCAGACCCTGGCGATGCGGTCATTGTCCCAGATCCCGGATATCCCGTATACCGTTTGCATGCAAGCATGGCGGGTGCTGAAGTTTTCGGTACGCCACTAAACGAAGGAAACTCATTTTTGCCAAATCTTGCGGAAATTCCAACCGAAGTAGCCAAAAAAGCGAAGTTGTTTTTCACTTGCTATCCGAGTAATCCTACCGGAGCAATAGCCACTCCAAACTTCTACGAAGAAATAACGGCTTTTTGTAAAGAATTCGACATTATTCATGTTGCTGACTTAGCCTATTCAATGGTTACCTTTGATGGATACAAATCTCCATCTCCACTTCAAATCCCCGAAGCAAAAGAATTGACAATCGAGTTTCACTCATTAAGTAAACCGTTCAACATGACAGGGTGGAGAATCGGATTCGCGTGCGGCAGTTCTTATGCCATTAGCGCATTAAGCAAGTTAAAAGATAACATAGACAGCAAACAGTTTGCAGCTGTTGCAAAAGCCGCTGCGTTCGCATTAAATGAAGTTGACAATTCTAAAACCATGACCATTTATCAGAACCGTCGCAATGCACTCATTGCTGGTCTTGCAAATGCAGGATGGAACATCGAACCACCCAAGGCAACATTCTATGTGTGGGCTAAAATTCCGACCGAAGAAACAAGTGCAGAGTTTGCGAAAAGGATGTTGCAAGAAGCAAAAGTCCTTATGATTCCCGGTAACGGTTATGGACCCAATGGAGAGGGTTATGTTAGGATGAGTTTAACGGTATCTGGTGATAAAAATGGAGAAAAAGTCGCCGAGGCCGCTGAACGCATTGGAAATGTACTGAGAAAGCAACTTTCGATAAGTTAATTCTCAGTAGCCGATTTTCATTCCTGGCCGGGTCATTAACTCGGGCCTCGGACGATATCCAAAACATTTGAAAACGAAGTAACTCCTAACAGGAGTCTGATAAATCTCGCGCCAGTAAATTTTTAGTTCGATTTGAGGTTCAACTCGATCAAAAATTAATTCTAATGGAATTCTCTTTTTCGAGTCGTTTGACTGTGATGTCACTACAATCATGTTTTCGCCAGAAGCCGGAAGCAACGAATAATTCCAGTACATGTATTGATTAAGTCGACTGTTAAGAAAAAGACACCCAACATCCTTTTTCATATAGTAGGACAAACGACTTGAAATCCCATAATGGGTTCCAACAACATAAACCGGAAGGGCTGACCTTGATTCCATTTCTTTGATTTCTTTCTCAATAAAAGATGCTAAATCTGTGCCGCCTTGCATTTTGCTCATTTGAAACAAAACTGCTTTGGGTACGTGAATGCCGACCTTCGTAACCAAGTTTGGGAAAACCAAAAGAAAAGCAATGAAGCAGTTTAGTGTAATGACGAAACCCAACCAGATGCGCCCCTTTTTGTTTGTGGCCAGTTCAGACAGGTAATACCCGCAAGCAATTGCTCCCGTAATCCATAAAGGCGCAGGCCAATTAGCTATCACTTCACCACGAATCAACGAAGCAAGAAAAAAGATGAACTGGGCAATCGTAAAGAAAACGACAAAGTTTGCGAGGCGGCCATTGTTTAGTCTCGCTCTTTTGAAGAGCATTACAATTCCAAGAAGCGTGATGATAAAACAAACGGGTCCAACAATTGCTGCTTGGGAGCCTAAAAAGTCTCCTAAGCGGGTAAGAAAGCCCTTGTTCACGGCCTTCGAAGTCAAATTTCCGACATGCGACAATGTAATCCAATCGTGGTTTTTTAACCAAATCAAATTCGGAATCAGCATTAAACTTCCTCCAAGAAACGCCAAGTAGGGAAGCGGATTGGTCAATAACTTTCTTTCGTTCTTATTGGCAATTGCAAACACAAGTAACACCAATGGAAACAAAACCATTAAGTATTTGAAATTCAGTCCGATTCCAAAAAAGATTCCGACTCCGAGCCAACTCCATCGGGAATCAAAGTAAATAGCGTTTATACAAAACAATAAAGCCAGCGACCAGCACAAGAGAAGTACCGAATCATAAGTAGCTAAGAATCCCCCTGCCAATGCAATCGGTGTCAATGCAAATGGAAAAGTTGAAAAGAATCCAACTTTGTTATCAAACAGTTTTTTCCCAATTGAAAAAATCGTACATTGGGTCAGAAACGAGGAAAGTAAAGTGGGGAATCGAATTCCAAATTCGTTGTCACCGAAAAAGAAGCAAGATGCTCTAATCGCCCATGCAATTCCGGGTCCTTGATCGTAATAACCCCATGCAAGCCGTTTGCTCCACTCCCAATAATAGGTCTCATCTTCGGCTAAAGGAATTATTAGTGCCAGGTAAACATGAATTACGCTCGCAAGCAAAAGGACAAGTACAAAATAGAAAGTCCATCGAATTTCAGAATTGTAATCCTTTGTTTCGATGGACTTATTCTTAGTCATCAATGTTAGCGTTTGGGCCTAAATCGTGCTCCAACGCCGGATTCTTCTTCCTTGTCGCGTTTAGGAAATCCACCTTCATTTCTTGGTTTGAATTCCGGCTCTTGTCGAGACTCAGATGATTCAGGACGAGTCTCTCGATGCCTTTCTCGGTCTCTGTCCCTGTCTCGATCCCGGTCCCGATTGAACCCACCGCGTCCGCGGTCTCGGTCTCGGTCGCCGCGTCCGCCCCTGTCGCGATCTCTTCCAAAACCACCGCGCTTTTCTTGAGGAGGAGGTGGAGTCGCAGTTGCGTTTTCTTCGAGTCCTGCCAATTCTTGAGCAATTCCCATTGCCGTCAGATTGATTCTTCCCATAGAGTCAACTTCAAAAACACGCACGTTTAGAATGTCACCCGATTTCACAACGTCATCGGGTCTCTTAACGCTTTTGGTAGTTAGTTGTTCAAGCGGAACCATCCCTTCTTTTCCGGGAGCAAATTCCACCATTACGCCTCTTCCAAAAATCCGAGTTACAGGGCCAGTGAATTCATCCCCAACTTCCGGCGAAATCATCATTCCTGTAATCATTTTGCTGGCAGCATCCATGGCCGCTTTGTTCGCTGCAAGAACATAAACCTTTCCGTCTTGTTCAACATCAACTTGTGCGCCACTTTCGGCAACAATTTTCTTGATCGTTTTTCCACCAGGTCCAATCAGCTCGCCGATTCTCTGCGGGTCAATTTGAATGGTTTCAATTCGCGGTGCGTTCGGATTCAGTTCGTCTCGACGCGAAGGAACTGCTTCATCAATTTTGTCAAGAATATGGAATCGTGCGGCTTTAGCTTGTTGCATCGCTTGCTTTAACACTTCATCGGGAATTCCACCTATTTTCGTGTCTAACTGCAGGGCTGTAATGCCTACTCGTGTTCCTGCAACTTTGAAATCCATATCTCCGCAAAAATCTTCCATGCCTTGAATATCAGTCAAAACTGCAAACTTATTGTCATCTGTGATTAATCCCATTGCAATTCCGGCAACGGGGGCCTTAATCGGAACACCGCAATCAAGCAATGCGAGAGTTGAACCGCAAACGCTTCCCATGGAAGTCGAACCGTTCGATTCCAAAACTTCACTGGTCAACAAAAGTGTGTAAGGGAACTCTTCTTTGGGAGGAATCACACCGCGCAATGCTCGTTCCGCCAACGCACCATGTCCGATTTCTCGTCTTCCGGGACCGCGCATGGGACGTGTTTCTCCTACGGAATAAGGAGGGAAGTTGTAGAAGTGCATATATCGCTTATCTTCAACATCTTCGATTCCATCCATCATTTGAGTCTCAGTCGGTCCACCTAAAGTTACAATCGTCATTACTTGGGTTTGACCACGAGTGAATAGTCCTGAACCATGCACTTTAGGTAGAAGTCCTGGCTCGCAAGTGATTTGGCGAATGTCTTCCCATCCTCTGCCGTCCGGTCTTTTCTTTTCATGAATGATTAAATGTCGAACATTTTCTTTAATGACTTGATCAACCGCTTCTGACAAAACTTTCTTCGCATCTTCATTTTCTGCAAAAGTAGTTGTTGCATGTTTTTGAACTAATTCCTTTAAGAGATCCGAAAGGGCACTTTCTCGAGTTGCTTTGTCCGGATTGACAATCGCTGCGCGAATGTCATCGTTATCTTTTCTGATTTCATCCAAAATGGTTTTGTCAACTTTAAACAGCTGCACTTCCTTTTTGGGTTTACCGGCATCTTTCGCAAACTTTTCAATGTGTTCGCAAATCTCTTTGATGACTTTTTGAGCAACAGCCATCGCCTCAATCATTAAATCTTCCGTGACTTCGGATGCGCCTGCTTCAACCATAATAATATGGTCTTTTGTCCCGGCAACAACTAAATCCAATTCTCCATTCTCTTGCAATTCAACATTTGGGAAAACTACAAACTCACCATCTTTTCTGCCAATGCGTACAGCCGCAACCGGTCCCGCAAATGGAATGTCACTTAACGTCAAAGCAGCAGAAACTGCATTAATGGACAATACGTCGGGTGGAAATTCTTGGTCCGCAGCAAATGGCATGGCAACGCACTGCACGTCGTTTCGCATACCTTTTGGAAAAAGCGGTCGAATGGGTCTATCAATCAACCGTGAAGTTAAGACTGCCTTCTCACTTGGGCGACCTCCTCGCTTCATAAATCCGCCAGGAATTTTCCCAACAGAGTATTTTCGTTCTTCGTAATCGCAAGTTAAAGGGAAAAAGTCTAAGCCCTCGCGTGGGCTGGAACTCATAGTTGCAGTTCCGAGGATAACCGTTTCTCCCATTCCAAAGAGAACAGCACCGTTCGCCTGTTTGGCAACTCGACCCGTCTCAATAGACATGGTCTTGCCGGCGACCTCAAAAGAGATCGAATGATTCATGGATTGCCTCCTATTGAGGCTTTTGTTCGCGGATTCCTAATTCCTGAAGCAGGGCACGATATTTGGTGATATCCTTGCGCTTCAAATAATTTTCCAGCCGCCGCCGTTGTCCAACCAGTTTCAGCAGTCCGGTCCGTGAATGGACGTCTTTCTTATTCGTGCGCAGATGTTCCGTAATCTGATGGATACGGGCTGTTAATAACGCAATTTGAACTTCCGTAGAACCCGTGTCCTTGTCGGTTGTTCGATGTTTGTCAATGACTGCGCTCTTTGCTGATGGTGCCAATGGCATAGATTTACAAAAGCCTTCTTTCTTAGTTTGCGGCCCTGGTAAGAATGCCGCTCTAAGCAGGGGCTTTTTGAAAGCCACTCCGTACAACGGCAGCCCATGTTTGGACCGAATTGCCAGTATACCCGCCGCAACGCTTGACAAGCAGGAAAACCGTGATATACTAACGGTGCGCGAACTTATGTTTGTGCCATTTCCCCTTAACATTTCCCCCAATAGGTGATTCATGCATTTTCGCAAACCTTCCGGCTCCGACATTGATAACAGGGGCCAACAACGTAAACGCGGTAACCAACCCGGCAATCGCGGTCGCAACCAAAACCGACAAAAAGAACCCCATATGTCCCAAGCGGACCTGGATTCTCTCCCCGAATTGGATTACTCGAAACTGGATTCGCTTTCCGACGCCGAATTGATGAAAGAGGCGAAAAAAGCGAAAGTAGACAATAGCGCTACTTCCAGGTCGGCTTGCATTGAAGCAATCTTGGTTGCCAAAAACGCCGAGGCAGGCGCAGAATACGCAACAGGAGTTCTTGAACTTCTCCCAGACGGCTGGGGATTTATGAGGCAAAGGAACTATACGCCTTCGCCAGAAGATGTTTATGTCAGCCAATCCCAAGTTAGAAAGTTCAACCTCAGGAACGGCGATACCGTGTTTGGACTCGTTCGGGCGCCAAAAGAAGGGGAAAAGTACTACGGCCTGCTGAGAGTCGAATCGGTCAACGGGTTTGCAACCGAGTCACCCATTATTCAAAAGAGGCCGGATTTTGACAAACTAACACCCCTTTTCCCGGACGAAAGAATCCGCCAAGAAAATGGTGCCAATAACTTGGCTTCTCGAATCATCGACCTCATCTGTCCGATAGGCAAAGGCCAACGCGGTCTAATCGTTTCACCACCAAAGGCAGGGAAGACCACCCTCCTTAAGACCATCGCCAATAGCATAGAAACCAACCACCCTGAAATTAAGCTTCTGGTTCTTCTCGTTGATGAGCGACCTGAAGAAGTGACCGACATGCGACGAACAGTCAGGGGTCAAGTGATAAGTTCAACATTCGATGAGCCACCGGAAAACCACATGCGGGTTTCTGAATTGTGCTTACAGCAAGCGCGACGGCTCGTTGAAGTTGGCCATGACGTGGTGATCTTGTTGGACTCAATTACTCGTATGGCAAGGGCAAGTAACCTAACTGTCAATCCAAGCGGAAGAACCCTTAGTGGCGGACTTGACCCG
>CAZJKW010000023.1:0-278 GCA_964546835.1 uncultured Fimbriimonadales bacterium | reverse complement strand
CTATGTATCGACCACGGAGGTTTTTCGGTTCGGCACGAAACATCGAAGAAGGCGGCAGTCTGACCATCATTGCTACGGCGCTAATTGATACAGGCAGCAAAATGGACGACGCAATTTTCGAAGAATTTAAGGGTACCGGCAACATGGAATTGGTACTTGATAGGGAACTCGCAGAACGAAGAATCTGGCCTGCAATTGACGTAAAACGCAGCGGAACACGAGCTGAAGAGAAACTCTTCGAAAATAGCGAACTTGAGAGTGTTGTCCACTTGCACCGA
>CAZJKW010000022.1:0-22449 GCA_964546835.1 uncultured Fimbriimonadales bacterium | reverse complement strand
TTTGTGACTACACAGAATTAGAACATTTGCATTTTGATAATATTCAGTTAGTTCTTCTGTCGACACTGCCGGATTGAATCTAACTTCCGGTTTCAGACCCAAGGACATTGATAATGCTTTCGATTCTTCTAATTCACCGGGATACTCTTCATTCCCAACGAAGTTCATTGTGAAGTTTGCTCCTAACTTCTTGGCTTTTTCTAATGCGATGAGTGTTTCCGGAACACCCTTTCTTTTCCCAATTTGCCCTACAAATAGGAGTGACAGGCGTCCGTTGTCTGGAATTGCTGTGCGATTGTGAATTGCACTATCCAATAGGACTTGACTTGGTGTGCTTGGAACAATGCTTACCTCACCATGAAACCCATATTCCCTTAGGGCTTGATAAAACGGAGTCCCCAAAACTAACAGCTTGTCGTAAAAACTGAAGGCACGTTTGATGAAAAGTGAGCGAATTGATTTATCGGACAGAATTCTTTTTAACCTACCGCCGTGGACATGGCCGATCACAGTGCATCCGTTTTGCTTTGACAATTTGGCAAAAACGGAGTCTCTGAAGAATCCGCTCCATGTTGTAGAAACCGGTAGATAAACGATGTCTGGATTAAACTGATTTAGCTTCAGTTTTAGAGACTTGAAGTGTTTGTTTGCCCAGAAAAGATTCGGAATGTCCCACTTGCCTTGAGTACTTTTCGGACGTTCTTTTGAAGTATCTAAATGTTGCCATTCAAAGTGGTCGAGTGAGCCTGATTCAATAATTGTTTTTGTATAACTTTCGACACCCCCCGGTGGTGGAGGAAGGGGCCCCAAAACGAGTAGTTTGCGCTTCTGTGTTTGCCCGTCAGAATTTGCTGTGGCTTTCATGTCACTTTTTCAAGGTCATGCCACAGGGCACGACGGGTTGGTTACCAGTCAGACGTTATGGGGTTGAGGGTTAGTTCGGATGCTCGAATTGCTTTACTATGATGGGGGCCTTTCCTCGATCCGTCTTCAGGACTTCTGGAACCAGTTCATAGGTGACGCTGTAATGGAAAAGTTTGTCATTAATTGCCCTTTTGATGGCTTCCAAGTCAGAGTCCGAAAATTTTGCTCCCGGGACAATCTTTACGGTGACTTTTTCAATTTCGGTTTGTACAAACTGAAAACGGCGCACGTTATCCCACGCATGGTCGTGCATATTCAATGCACTCAATGTAATTCGTTCTCCGGTTTTGGTTGCAAGGTAGTCGCCAATCTTGCCGATAACTTTGCTGAGAATTGGATGCGGACGACCACATTCGCAAAGCTTATCTGACATGATTGCTCGATCGCCGACTCGATAACGAATCCATGGAAAACTAAAGTTTCTTGTTCCAGTGACGACTAAATCACCTTCAACCCCCGGAGGGCAAGGGTTTCCGTTTTCATCAACGATTTCCCAAACACCCATTTCAGTCGCAAGATGATAGCCATCGGCTTTTTCGCACTGCGATGCGCTTCCTGCCAATTCGGTCATTCCAAAATGGTCGTACACAGTTGCACCAATAGTTGATTTTATGATTTCTCGATCTCTATCGGTAATCATCTCTGAAGTTGCAATCACGCGAGGAATCTGAGGAGCAGGCAGTCCTGATTCGTCAATTAACTTGCAAAAGAAAGTGACGGTGTTAGCGTAACTTGTTATCAGAGAAACTCCTCGTTTTTTAAACTGCTTAAGAACGTAAGGCAACGTGGTAGGTGATAAATGGTAACTTGAGACATAAGTTTCATGTCCCATTTGCAACGTGGGTTTGTTTGGATTAATTTTTAGGCGTAGACCGCGAATACTTGCAAAGTTATCACCGGGCCGATAACCAGAACGATACCAATGTCGAAATAGGCAGGCTTTTTCAAGTACCAGAGCGCGTTTATCGCTTAGAAAATGAATTGGCTGGCCGCTTGTACCGCCCGTTAGAAGGCCTTCAGGTTTGAATTCTGCGGAATTGATTGATTTGATTGAGTCGAAATGTTCTCTAACATCTTGTCTTTCCATGATGGGTAGAAGTCGCAAATCCTCAATCGACTGAATCTGATTTATTGAAAGTCCGTGTTCTTTCAACCTGGATTTATGAAACGGGGAATATGTGAAGGCATGTTGAAGCATTTGAGATAAATCTCGATATTGAAGCGCCAATAACTGATCATTGGAGATTTCTTCGTTACGCAAAAGTTGGTCCTTAAACTCGGCAAACTCAGGGCCAAATTTCCATTGCGGGGGAATTGCATTGAAAAGGTATCGAATAAAGGTTTGGACGCCGATAGGGGCTGCGTCATGGATCTTTCGGAGGGAACTTCTAATGCTCAATCTTTCTTATTATGGCGATTGTTCGGCCGCTTTTTTAGCTGCTTCGATCATTGAGTTTCCGGCCTTATCAAGCAAACAGTTGTTGAGTACCCATTGTCTGCCACGTTCAGCCATTGACTTTATGGTTTCCAAATCCAAATCGGCCGCACGGCGGAAACCTTCGGCGATTCCTTTTACGCCCGATTCACACACAATTCCAAATTGGTTACTTTCTGCGATTGCGGCACAGTCGTAGTTTCTTGTCACCATGACAGCACGATTCATTGCGAGGTATTCGGCGAATTTTGTAGGAAATGCACCCGGCATGTATTTTCCGCAAATTGCCGGCGTTGCCGTGACTCCAAAATGGGACTTAGCGAGATGCTGCATCGCATCTTCGCGAGGCATTGAGTCATAAGCATCAATCCCGTAGTCAATTGCCTTTTTCTTTAACTCTTGCGTGTGTGGCAAAAACCCCACTAACGTTAAATGGACCCGGTCTCTCACTTGAGCATATGCATCAATTAAGTCAGGAATTCCTTGCCAGGCTTCCATTCCTCCTGTATATGCAAACCGCTTCATGTTTCCAATGGGCATTTCGGAAAAGGGAAACATTTGTAAATCAATCGCGTTTCTGACGAGGAAAAGTTCTTCCGGCTTTCTACCGAATGTTTTTTGGTAATACTCTATTGCGGAATCTGATACCGTAGTTATGACTTTGCAGGTTTTGGCTGCCAACCATTCGTGGTACAAAGACCTCAGATAAAGAAACAGATTTCTCGGGGTCTTTTCGGCTTTGAAGTACATTAACCGTTCTCCAATCAGGGGAGTATGGCTATCGAAAATGAGCCCTTTTCCGGATTTTTTTGCGCAAGCGGCCATGGCGGCACAGTCGGTTGCTCCTAAATAAACAGCATCACAACTGTCAAGAAATTTCCTCAACTCACGCTTGTTGGAAAATGGCGCAATCGAGATTTTTCCTTTGAATGTGTCGGTGAACGCAAGCGAGGTTTCAATTCCTTGGGATTCCACAAAGTTTTGCAAGTTGAAAATACGAAGGTAATAGGCGCGCATTTCGCCACTTGCGGCACCCTCTGCGGAACCTGCGGCAAGGAAGCCGATTCTCAAATTATTGACCCTCCATCCATGGTGTTGGATTATGGCAGGGCTAAAATGGAGGTCTTGTGAAGCGTGTTGTGACTGTTGTCGGAACCCGACCGGACGCCATAAAGATGGCACCGGTCATTTTGGAACTTAAGAAGGAGCGTGATTTGGAAACGCTGGTTGTGGCTAGCGGTCAACACAAAGAGATGTTAAGGCAAGTTCTCGACACGTTTCAGATTCGCGAAGACTTTAACTTTGATGTCATGAGGCCACAGCAGTCTCTTTCGTACATCACATCTTCTGTTTTGAACGCTATGGATGAGGTTTTGGAACAGCAGAGTCCGGACATGGTAGTTGCACAAGGAGACACGACCACAACTTTCGTAGCCAGTTTGGGTGCTTTTTACAGAAGAATTCCGTTTGCGCATGTTGAAGCCGGCTTGAGAACTCCAACGGTTGATAGTCCTTTTCCTGAAGAATTCAATCGAAGGGCAACAGGAATCATTACCCAATTGCATTTCCCACCCACATTAGGTGCGGCTAAAAACTTAGTCAAGGAAGGTGTCAATAGGAACCAAATTACGGTAGCAGGAAACACGAGCATTGATGCCATTTTGGATGTGTCTAAGCGATATGAGCCGATGAAGAAATATGCACCGGGGACAATGATTTTGGTCACAACTCACAGGCGGGAAAACTGGGGAGAGCCGCAAGAAAGAATTTGCAGAGCCATCCTAAAAGTTCTTGAAAAATTTCCTGAAGCACATGTTGTTCTGCCAATGCACAAAAATGAAACCGTTAGAGAAACTTTAAGAAAACAACTGGACGGCAATTCGCGGGTGTTTTTGATTGAGCCACCTGAGTACGCAGAATTTTCCAGGATGATGGCCGCATCCGATTTGATATTGACGGACTCAGGAGGTGTTCAAGAGGAGGCGCCATCGCTCGGCAAGCCGGTTTTGGTTTTAAGAACCGAAACCGAAAGACCCGAAGGTATCGAGTCCGGTAATGCGATTTTAGTCGGCACTGCCGAGAGTTCGATTTTCAATGCTTGCAATGAATTACTTTCGAGCAGAGATAAATACGACCAAATGGCCTTAAAAAACAATCCATATGGGGACGGATTGGCTGCCAAGAGAATTGCGATGCGAATTAGAGAATGTTTGGGCTTACCATTTGAAAAAATCTCGGAATTTCAAGGTTAGATTACAGCCGGACTTTGATTTTGTAGCAAAAGTGACTGCAAATCTGCTGCAGTGAGTTCGACGTCATATGTACCCGACCGCAATGGCACTTGTAATTCGACAGGGTCAATAAGAAAGCAGAGCGGTTCTCGTTCACCTGAAATGACAATTGTAAGAAACTCCTTTTCCGATTCAGCGGAACGGATGGCATCAATTGGAATTTGTTTTTTCGAAAACTTCACTGCAAATTCGAGAATCCCGTCAACGAGATTAAGTTTTCCCTTGCCGGATAAATGATTTGTTTTGTTTTCTGGGTCAACCTGCCTTGCAATAGAAGACCAACGTTGATTTTCGCGGTTTGAGTCCCAATCAATGTTTCCAGCAAGAATTTCTCGCTTAATAACTCCTTTAAAATCTTGCAAGTATTGTTCTTGGAATGCTAACTGAGGGAGCCCACGGGCTACACGGTGCCAGTCTTCAAACATGAGGGGCTTTCCAATCCAAAAGGATAGAGGTGGACCGGGCGCTTCGACAAGGCGTAAATAGTCGCCTGCATTGTCAAATTCGGTACCGCAATCTCTGCAAAGTAGGCCATTGTTGCCACTTAACTTCCCAATTGCAATCCAAGGAATTGAATCAATCTTTAGTCTTCTACCTTGAAATTGGGATAAAAAGCCAAAGGCATCTCGCTCTGCATCCAGCAATGTTATGAATTCTTCTTCGCAAAAATAGTCCGCTTGGCAAGATTCGCAGATAGCATTACCTGAATCGAGCGGCAATGACAGAGACAATCTTGCCCATTCTTCTTCGGTTACCCATTTGCCTTTGTAATCTGTTAGAGTGTCCGAGGCATCAAAAACCAACAGGAGTTGATGGTCCAACTCGTCCCATTGACTGGCGCATGAATCGCAGATTCGAATCCATTCGGAACGAGTTGAATAGTCTAACAAAAATTCAGAAGAAAAAGAGTGGCCGGACTCTGCGAGGGTTCTTAGTAAATCCGACTGTTGCAGTTTGGGATTACCGGGCTTCGTTAACTCATATTCTGAACCGTTTTTTTGAAATTGACAGCCGCATAAATTACAATCAAACGTTTTTCTTATGAGTCCTTTTGAAACGAGTTCTCCTAATCGACACTGCGGACAAAATTTAAACGGTAGATTGTGCACTCTCCTCAAAACGCCGGTTTTACAAGAAGCACAGTTACTGAATGACAAATTGCGGAAAACAATTTTGCCATCCCTGCATACAGGGCAAGCACCATTTCGAATCGGTTTTGGTGATTCTAATACAGAGCCACAGCCAGGGCACTCTTTCGCAGTGAATTTTAGGAAATGGAGCCGATCGAGAGTTGAATCCATTTTTTCTATTTCCGTAAGTTCGACGCTGTCATGTGATTGATATTGAATTGAAAAGAGTTCCTTTAGTTCTAATGCTGACTGCGGTCTGTCTGATGCTTTAATGCTGAGCCCATATCTTATGGCTTCTTCAATCTCGTTTGGAACGTCTGACCTGACGTTCGCAAACAGTTTTAACGGTTCACCTCCAATTCGATCCGGTGCTGATGGAGGTGCAAATCCAGCAAGCATGTGATAAGCCGTTGCACACAAAGAGTAAATATCTGAAGCGGGCCCTCGTCTTCCAACTTCAGAGAGTTGCTCAATGGGAGAATAACCCGGTGTAATCATTGTGGTGTGTCGCTGGGTTTTGTCTAACTCCCATTCACGCGCAGCACCAAAGTCTATAAGAATCGGAATTCCTTCCTTTGTTATTAAAATGTTTGAGGGCTTTATATCGCGATGGAGAATTCCTTTTTCATGAACTTGCGTTAGTGAAACGCAAAGATGTTCGACAATAATTCTTGTTTCCGGCACTGAGAGATAATGCTTTTCATTAAGAATTTGGGCGAGAGTCTTTGAGCCTTCTACAAATTCCATGACGCAATAGGCCGTTCCGTTTGATTTGAATGCATCAAATGTTTTTACTACACCTTCGATTCTTAATTTTGATAGGATCTTTGCTTCCTCGATGAACTGGATCGCTAGACGTGATGCAACTTCGGGTGCATCCGCGAATTTTAGATAGCCGTTGTTAAGACGTTCCGAGTCTTGAGGTGCCAGTTCCTTAACAGCAACAACCTTTGCCGACAGAGTGTCCAAGCATTTGTAAGAAATAGCAAATCCACCCGTGCCGAGGACCCCCAGAACTTGGTACCTGTCGGCAATCACAAAGTCTTTTGGTAGTTCGATTCTCACTTAACAGATGCTCCTGAAGTCACAATATGAATAGACGCTATGCGACAAAACCTGATTCCCAATCCAGACTTTCAAGACGGCCTAATTTTTTGGGAAGGCACTCCGGTCGGTGTTACTTTGGTGGATATGGGCAGGCAGCGTTATGTTCAACTAATCGGGACGGAAACCATCGCGGCCATTTGTAGCGACCCGATTGAGATTGTCATTGGCGCAACATACCGTTTTGAAGTAGACCGTGCTCTAAAGAGTGGATTTACAATACAAGTTTTGTCAGAAAACTTTCAAATGAAGGTTGAAAATGGTGACGAAGTGGTACTGCACGCAAGCCCGATACGAGTGCAAATTACCGCCGGCAAAAAGGAAAAGGCGTTCATTTCGCGGGTTTCGGTTGTCCCAATTGGAAAAAGAGTCAATCTTACGGAAGTAAGAACAAATGCCTGGTTTGTTGACGCGGGCAAACCTTTCCGAATTCTTGCAAACGTTCATAACGTGGGATCGGAAGTCGTATCTGGAGCCTCTGCAAATTTGGTAACACGCCATCATAAACTAGCTGAAGAGCACAAGGCATCAATCAAAATACCGGATATCTCGGTGGGTGAATCCGTTCCAATTGAATGGACAATTTTAAGCCAATCAAGGGCGTACTCTGAATTCAGGATTGATCTGACTTCCGGCGGTGAAACGGTTTCTGCAACTGAAGGAACGTTAAGACACAAACCGGGTCCTCCTGAAGTTAGGTCATTGAAAAGTGTTGAAGGAAACAAGAGATGGTTTACAGTTTCGACAAGAAAAATTCGGTTTACGGCGCGAGAAACCGATGCTGACTTCGGGCCAGTTCATATTGGCGATGAAGTCGGAAAAAAGACATACGGCGTTATTCATCATCTTTGCCGAATCCTTCTAGATGGAGATGAGAACGTAAATTTGTGGTTTAAAGTGAAATCGGTGATGGGCAGTAAAGTAGAACTGATTAGTGATTCAAAAAAATGCTTTGCATCATTAACTTTATTTCCTGATCTACGAGAGGGAGGCATAGGAATAGACTTAATCGTTAAACCAAAAGTACGGCTGCGGCGGTGTCAATTAGAAATAGGTCCATTTGAATTCTTAGAAGACATGCCCCTTCAATGGATCCCGGCATCCAATTCTATTGATTCCATTGAAGAACATGGAGAAGTCCTTTATGGGATAAGAACTGTTGTTAGAGACTTTGCACCGGGTACGAACTATAAGTTGAGCGGCATATTGAAAGAACAAATCAGCGGAATCGTGCGGCGGTAACGAATGAACAAATTGATTACTTACGAATACTCGTTAAAACGGTTACTTCGATCCATCAATACGATCAATGAAAGTGAGCCAGTGTCTCTGAATTCTGCTTTCGGAAGGCTGCTTGATGAAAACATCGTCGCAACTTTAGGTAACCCACGATTTGCAAATTCTGCCGTTGATGGATATGTATTGTTTGATTTAGCTGATTGCAAAAGGGGTTCAATTCTTAAAGTGATTGGAGAAATTCAAGCCGGGGGCAATCCGATCAAAGGAGTTAAAGGTACTACCGTGCGGATTTTTACCGGTGGCGAAGTTCCAGAAAATGCAGTCGCAGTTGTGATGCAAGAGAATGTAGTTGTTTCCGAAATGAGTATCACAGTTAAGGAGAATGTAAAGAAACGCGCCGGAATCAGGAGAAAAAATGAGGAATATTCTCCCGGAGAAATCTTAATCCATAGAGGAAAGACATTGACAGCCGCTGAAATTGCAATTTTGGCATGGGAGGGCATAAGTAAAGTCCAAGTTAAGAGGGAAGTTGATTTGTCTATTATTTGTACGGGCAACGAAATCGCAAACAAAAAGATAAATAATTCAAATGGCCCAATGCTGAATGTGCTTTGTAAAGAATGGGGCGCGAAAATCATTTTTAACAAAACCGTGAAAGATGACCCTCAAGTCCTGAAGAGAATGATGATGGAGCAAGCGGACGCAGGTGACTTAATTGTAGTCACCGGCGGAATGTCAGTAGGGAAATATGATTATGTTCCTAACATCGCTGCAGATTTGGGTGAGATTATTTTTCACCGAGTCAATGTTCGACCAGGAAAGCCGGTCTTAGCCGCAAGAATTGGAAAATCCGTATTAATCGGACTGCCGGGAAATCCGGCCAGTAGTTTCGTTTGCGCTCAGTTGTTCTTAAAGCCAACGGTTCGGCGTTTGTACGGAATGACTCAGTCCGAGTGGTTTGAGGCGAAATTTGTTGGCAAGCATTTGCCAGAGTCAAGAGATGTGTTCGCACGATGCCAAATCAGCACAACCAAAGCCGGCTGTGTTGCAAAAGAAGTTGGTAACCAAGGTTCCTTTGGCTTGCTTTCCTTGTCGAAGGGAAATGGATTGGTTCGGCTTCAATCAGGTCGGCAGTACTCGGGAGGAGAAATCGTAAAAGCAACTTTGATTTAAGCGACTCATAGGTAAAGTGGTCTTCATGAGTCGTTCTTACGCCATTCTGGTATCTATTTTCCTTTCAAGTACTGCAATATCGATCACTTCGCCCGAGCGGTTCTTTGGTCACGAAGTTGGCGCAGATTATTATTTGTCAAACTATTCACAGTTTAGTGCCTATTGGACTCTTTTAGACAAAGAAAGCCCAAAGATGAAGGTTTTTTCTATCGGGAAAACAGAAGAGGGTAGGGATCAACTTGCGGCAATCATTTCCTCGGAAAAGAATATCTCACAACTCGCTGCCTTGCAAAACCATGTAAGGAACCTTGCTTTAGGAAAGAACATTTCATTGGAACAAGCCAAACAGTTATCAAAAACAGCAAAACCGATTGTTTGGATTGACGGTGGACTGCATGCAACAGAGGTTCTTGGAGCGCAACAATTGATTGAAACGAGTTTCCGATTGATTTCGAGCGAAGATGAAGAAACGAACCGAATCCTCAATGATGTTATCATTTTGATGGTTCATGCAAATCCTGACGGTATGGAATTATGTTCGAATTGGTATATGCAAGAACCGGATAAATCAAAACGAAACCTGAATATTCCCCGGCTTTACCAAAAGTATATTGGCCACGACAACAATCGTGACTTTCTTGCGGTAACACAGTCTGAAACTCGAAACATGTGTAAGTTAATGTACAGAGAATGGTTTCCTCAAATCGTTTACAATCATCATCAAACGGGACCTTCGGGAACAGTTATGTTTGCACCTCCGTTTCGAGATCCATTTAATCACCAAATTGACCCGCTCGTAATGTCCGGAGTTGACTTCGTTGGAGCGGCAATGATGCAGCGTTTTCTCTCTAAGGACATGTTTGGTGTAACAACAAAGTCAGGTGCCCCTTATTCTGCATGGTGGAATGGTGGGCTAAGAACTGCAGCTTATTTCCATAACATGATTGGAATTCTTACTGAAACGATTGGCAACCCAACTCCTATGCGAATTCCATTTGTTGCCAATAGACAAATCTCACAAGGAAATTTACTTGCGCCAATTCAGCCACAAGAATGGAAGTTTAAACAATCGGTTGAGTACTCCGTTCAAGCAAACTATGCGATTTTAGATTTTGCATCACGATACAGGGAAACTCTTTTACTTAACGCATTCACAATTGCCCGACGGCAGATAGAGTTAGCAAAAAGAGACTCTTGGACGAACAAGCCAAAGACTGTTTCCGCAGCGAAATCAATGGAAGAAGTGAAGAAACCGGAACTTAGAAATCCGCGATATTACGTCATTCCATCCTCGCAACTGGAATTTGAAGTTGCAAAGCAGTTTGTCAATTCAATGTACTTCAGTGGAATTGAGGTTTATCAGGCAAAGACTGGATTTAAAGTTGGTCAGAAATCTTATCCGACGGGAAGTTTTATCATTTCTTGTCAACAAGCATTTAGGCCGTTCATATTGGATCAATTTGAACCCCAAGATCACCCAAATGACATTCCATCTCCGGGAGCTACGCCTACTCCGCCATATGACAGTGCCGGATACACGCTTGCTTTGCAGATGGGATTTGAATTTGATAGGATTTTGGAAAACTCTGACACACTTAACCGATTGAGTGACAATTTTGCGATTGTAAGTCTTCCGTATCAATTACAAAAGTCAGTAGCCATCAATTCCAAACTATCAACAAAAAGTACCGCTGATTACGCCTTGATTTTTGATGCCTTAAAGAAAGGTTTTCCTGTAGTAAAAACAAACTCAGATGAGTATCTAATCGGCCGCTCAGATAATAAAGACGCACAGAATGTTAGGAATCCAAGAATTGGATTGTTGGATGTCTACGGTGGATCAATGGATTCGGGATGGATAAGATGGATTTTTGACCAATTTGGAATTCTGTATACAGTCGTTTTTCCAAAAGATCTTGAGAAAGGGGATTTGTCAAATCGATTCGACACTGTCATCTTTCCTGCGGGTGTCGTTGGCGAATCCCTTCGAGAACCCGTTTCCTTGGAAAATGATCGGATTCCGATTGCTTATCGAAACATGACCGGGTCCGTGTCATCGAGAACAATTCCATTTTTGTTAGAGTTTGTAAAATCCGGTGGCACAATAATCGGAATTGGCTCTTCAGCTTGGATTGGCAAGCATTTAGGCCTTCCGATTGAGAACGCTCTCACTGAAAATGGCAGGCCTATTCCGAGATCTTCTTATTTTGCTCCTGGTTCATTAATGAGTTGCAGAATTGTCACAGGCAGTCAAGTAACGTCTGGGCTCAATGAGAAATTAGTCGTGTTTTTTGATAATAACCCAGCCTTCAAAATAAGCGACCCTGGAAAAGTCAAGGAGATTGCGAAGTTTGAAAACAAGAATCCGCTGATTAGCGGCTGGTTATGGGGCCCGGAGTATTTACAAAACAAAACAATCATGTGCGAAGGAAAACTAGGAAAGGGAACAATCTACATGTTTTCGCCTGAAATAACTTTTAGAGCACAGCCGTGGGGAAGTTTCAAATTGCTGTTTAATGCAGTCTTGCAAAGCCGCATGGAAGAAAAAGGCGGCAATTGAATTGCCGCCTATGTTTGCTCTCCTCTGAAAAGATTATTTCTTTCTACGTTTTAAGAAAGCCACTGCTCCAATTACCGCAGCGAGGATGGTTGTCGGCTCAGGGACGGGAGCAAACTCAACGCCTCTAAAAGCTGTGTTTGTTCCTGCGGTTGCCAGAACTGTAAATGACGATGCAGCGCCGCCATCAACAACGCCGACTAATTTGGTTGCCGAGTCCGCAGAGGTTGCATAAAGTTCAATGTTTCCGCCATTGTCTCTTCCGGTTAGTCCTCTTAGCCCTGCTGTCAAGTTAACATTCAATGTATAGGTTCTTGACCAACTGCCGCTTACGAATTCCCATTTTTGAATCCCGCCACCATTGGCTGTTGAACGGTCATCCGCGATGTAACAGGTATTCGCATCTTTGAACCAAAAATCATAAGGACTCGCAGTTCCAGTTCCTGAGCCTACGGTGCTGATTACAACGGAGCCGGTACTTCCGGAAGTTGTTGCCAATCCTCCGCTTATTCGGTAGATACCGGAAGTGGTTGTTCCAGAAGTCGAATAATAAAGTTCATTACCGCTGCCTGCATTAAAGATATTGATGACGCGGCTGTTCGTTGTGGTCGAAGAAACTGTTGCTAAGTTAGCGCCACCTAAATCAGCGTACACTTGGCCTGTGTTTGATCCGGCTGCCCATACTTGGTTACCGTCATAAGAAACTACTGACCTTATATTTCCGGCACTGAAAGTATTCATGGCTGTTGATGTATCTACGGTTCCATCAAAAAATACTCTTCCTGCAACTCGATTCACTGTTGCACTGGTTGTGCCTGCTATTGAAGCCGTCCCAACACCCGAATCATATCCGCCATACATTAAATAGGCACCGTTATTCGATAAAGTCAGAAATCCTTCAGATGTTGCTGACCCGCTTGAAGTTAACGCGCGATTTGAGCCGGAAACCGATGTCGGCATGAAAACGTTGTAACCGGAAAATGCGTTTAATCCAATGCTCCATTCCTTCAAGACAACGGCAGTTGACGCATTCGACAAAGCAGTTCCGCTTCCGTCCAATCCGACCTGGCTCACAACGAGGTTGTTAGCAGTAAATGTAGACGGAACGCCGGCAAGCGAATCAATTCCCAAGACGACAATGAGAGAAAATACAAAGAGCGGTTTTTTGTTCATCAAGTTCACCAGGCGTGCAGATTCACCCTGCACTTACCTAGTAACTATTGGATTCGTGAACACCGTTTGTGACTATTGATCAATCATTTGTCGACAATTGTTGTACTTAAGGTGCTGATAGCTGCTTGGGCGGCTGCCAAGCGGGCAATCGGTACACGGAACGGCGAACAACTAACGTAGTCAAGGCCCAATTCATGGCAAAAGTAAATGCTTTCCGGGTCTCCGCCATGTTCTCCACAAATTCCAAGCTTGATTGCCGTACTGACATTCTTCGCGTCTTCAACGCAAATCTTCATCAATTTGCCAACACCATCAATGTCAAGAGATTCGAAAGGATTAACCGGCAGAATGCCTTCGTCAACATACTTGCCAAGGAATTTACTCTCAGCATCGTCACGACTATAACCAAATGTCGTTTGTGTTAAGTCATTGGTACCAAAACTAAAGAATTCAGCGTGTTTGGCAATTTCTCCCGAAGTCAAACATGCACGCGGAATTTCAATCATCGTACCAAATTTGTATTCGATGTCTAAACCCGATTCTTCACAAACTCTTTGGGCAACAATTTCAAGATGCTGCCGCACAAATTTCAATTCATTAACGTGCCCGACCAAAGGAATCATGATTTCCGGTATCGCAACGACACCGGCCTTGCCTACCTTAATTGCCGCTTGCAAAATCGCCCGCGTCTGCATTTCAACAATTCCGGGGAAAAGGATTGACAATCGAACTCCTCGGAGTCCAAGCATCGGATTTGATTCGCGCATTGTCTCAATGGTCCCTAACAATTTTTCTTTGTCGCTTAAAACTTGTTTGATTGAATCGGCGCCAAGTGTGTGCACCGCAAGGCGCAACTCAACGACTTGTTTCAGCAACTCGTCATAGGACGGCAGGAATTCATGCAATGGAGGATCAATCAACCGAATCGTAACTGGCTTGCCATCCATTGCTTCAAAAATTCCTTCAAAATCACGCTGCTGCATACCTAGTAATTTATCAAGCGCAAGGCTTCGCTCTTCATCGGATTCTGCAAGTATCATTTGTTGAACAATTGGTAAGCGATCTCGTTCAAAAAACATGTGCTCCGTGCGACACAGACCAATTCCTTCAGCTCCAAATTCAATCGCTTGACTGGCGTCACGTGGGTTATCGGCATTAGCCCTAACTCCTAACCTTCTTCGTTCATCACACCATTCCATCAAAGTTCCGAAATAACCACCGACCTCCGGTGCAATGAGTGGAACTTGGTTTGCATAAACCTTTCCACTTGAACCATCAATGCTAATCCATGACCCCTCTTTAATAATTTGGTTTTTTACGCTTAGCATTCTCGCTTCAACGTCAACTTTTATCTCATCACATCCTGCAACACAAGGAATTCCGAATCCACGAGCCACAACGGCGGCGTGCGAAGTTTTGCCGCCCCGTGCGGTAAGGATTCCTTGAGAGGACAACATTCCGTGGACATCATCGGGGTTAGTTTCATCTCGAACCAAGATGACTTTTGCTCCACTTTTTCCGAGTTCATATGCACGATCGGCATCAAATACGGCTTTACCTACGGCCGCCCCGGGAGATGCCGGCAACCCGGTCGCAATTTCTGAAAGTCCATTTTCTTCAAGGTAAGAAAGGTCAATCCGTGGATGCAAAAGTTGATCCAAATGTGAAGCATTAATTCTTGAAATTGCAGTTTCGATAGAAATCAGTTTTTCGTTAGCCATTTCAACGGCCATTCGAACAGCCGCAGGACCAGTGCGCTTGCCTGCTCGACATTGCAACATGAAGAGTCGCCCTTTTTCGACTGTAAATTCCAAATCCATCATGTCTTTGTAATGCTTTTCTAAATTGACGGAAATTTCACGAAACTGCTTATCAACATCTGAACTTAACTCTGCCAAGTGGCTAATTGGCATTGGAGTTCTGATTCCGGCAACGACATCTTCTCCTTGAGCATTTTTTAGAAACTCGCCATACAATTCGTTTTCTCCGGTTGACGGATCTCGTGTAAATGCAACACCCGTCCCGCTATCTTCACCCATGTTTCCGTAAACCATGGCCTGAACATTAACCGCCGTTCCGATATCGTCAGGAATATGCTCCTGTTTGCGATAGAAAATCGCCCTTTCATTATTCCAACTTCGAAATACTGCTTCTATTGCCAATTCTAATTGTTCATATGGATCAGCAGGGAAACCCCTTCCGGCTTCTGCCTGAACATGTGCAAGGAACAAATTGCTGACCTTTTCTAAATCTTCAGCCGATAATTCTGTATCCAATACCACTCCTTTTTGTTCTTTAAACCGGTGAAGGATTTCTTCAAAAGAACGCTTTTCAACATTTAAAACAACATCAGAAAACATCATGATGAATCTTCGATTTGCATCCCATGCAAATCTTGGATTATTAGTGAATTTAATTAAAGATTCCAAAGTATCTCGGTTCAATCCTAAATTTAAGATAGTGTCCATCATCCCCGGCATACTGAATTTCGAGCCGGATCGCACGGAAACTAGGAGCGGATTTTCTATGCCACCAAACTGTTTCTTCAAATCAGTTTCGATTTCTCGAATAGCGGTCGTAACTTCATCCATTAAATCACGCGGAAGGCGGCCTCCCTCATCGTAATATTCTCGGCAGACATCGGTGGTTATGGTGAATCCGGGCGGTACCGGCAAACCGATGTTGGTCATTTCAGCAAGGTTCGCACCCTTGCCACCTAATAAGTCACGCATTTCTGCGGAACCTTCACGAAAGAGATAGACTCGTTGACTCAAATGAAAACTCCTGCCACCTTAAGAAAGGTAACAGGAGGAGTCTACCCACCAGAATTAGCGGAATCGCCAAATGATATTGGCACCGTTTTCCATCGCCAAAATTGATTTCGCGTTATACGCTTTCGCGTGACCATCTGCAAACACGATTGTGCAAAATCCTTGGTCTTTTCCGTTTTTCAAGTGCCTCGCGAAAATCGGCTTTAACTGAGCCGGCGCAAGGGAATTCAACTCCACTACCAAGTCTCGGTCCGAGCACAAAGGCGTGCTCAATTCCGGGAAATTCGCATTGTAAATTCCGTTGTAACTGGCAAAGGTGTATCCGCGATATTTTCCAGCAACGGGTCCACCCGGGGTGTCGCACAGTAAGGCAGTTCTTGCTGTATCGGTAAAGCGATTTGCATTTGCCGAGGTCGTGAATCCTTCGCAAGGTCCGGGCCCAACCGTGCCTTCGACACAACCCGCAGGATCATAAGATGTTATGTCTGACAATCCAATTGTCTGTTGACCTCTATTCGCCCATGAATCAGAATAGGAGCCTTCGGAAGAAGGACACACAAACACACCCTTGGTGTTAAGATACGCCGCAATCTGGTTCGTCCAAAGCCGATATGGATCAGTCGTGGCAACACCATAATTCGAAGACATCGGCAAACCGTCGTCATAGTCGCTCATGTAAAGCATGAGCCCCGTTGCCATTTGACGCTGATTTGATATGCAAGCGGTCTGTTTTGCTTTTTCCTTGGCTCTTGAAAAAACAGGGAAGAGAATGGCCGCCAGTACGGCAATGATAGCCATGACAACCAAAAGTTCGATCAATGTGAATGCGGGTCTTTTGCGCACTTAGGGATTACCTCAGTGCATGCTGACGCAGTTCCTGTGCCAATTCGTTCTTAATTGTTTTTGTCGGTTACTGGCAATGTAGGTGCCTCGCCTGGGTCCAAGTTGCGTACTTTTTCAAGTGGTAATACCAGGACGCCATCAGGCCCGTTGTCTACAAACCTCACATTTGCAACTCGTTCAATGGCAAGCAATGCGTCGTTTAAAGGTAGAGAAAGAATCGCATCTTTTTGTCCCTGTACAAGGATAATCACTTCATCTTTAACACCCGTCATCAAGGTTATCTTTACACCCGCTTGCCGACCAACGGAATCCAATATTGAAATCAAATTGCCTTCGGCGGGTATTTGAACTTGTTTCTGAGTTGGGCTCGACGGTAATCGGCCGGTCTCTGCTGCAGTGCCAGTAGATCCGCTTGGCTCCGGTGGAATCTCAGGGTCAGGGGTTGCCGTCATTGCATTTGGTTCCGGAATATTGCTTTCTTTAGTTAAGCGATTAGTGGATACCGGCGAGCTAGTTTCTCCCACTTGTGAAAGGGTTACTTTGTAGGCAGCAAAAGCCAGAAATGCTAACGAAACAGCGGCAATCGGTATCAGGACCAGTCGCCTCATTGGACTAGGTTTCTGAACCTCAGCAGGATGAACAAAAGGCAATGCCTCACTTGTGGGTTTTGACTTTTTCAAGACTTCAACCATTGCAATCCGAGTTGCCAATTCAGGCCGATATTCAGGATAGCGCCTCTCAAAATCCTGTCTCAGGTGGTCTGAATTCGACTCTGCAGCCGCCCAAATTAACTCATCAATTTCTTGTGGAATTGGTTTTCTACTCATGTTTTGTCCTCTATAGACTCGTAAATTTCCCTGAACCTCTCTCTAGCACGATACAGTCGAGTTTTTGCTGCATTGGCACCGCAACCAAGCGTTTCGCCAATTTCAACCAGCGAAAGTTCTTCCCAATAAAAGAGCGAGAGTAACGCTCGGTCTTCAGGTTTCAAGACTGCCATTGCAGCCGAAACCTTCGGGTCGCTTGAAGCCGGTTCACTACTGTTCGCCGCAATGTCTGCCAGTTCTTCAAGTTCAATCTGTTTGGATTTGTACTTTTTGCGGCGATTCATTTGGATAGCGCAGTTCACAGCAATTCGGAAAATCCAAGTGCTTAAACGGCTCCGCTGGTTGAATTTGGTCAATCCGCGATAGACTAATCTGAAAGTCTCTTGGACTGAATCGGCGGCGTCTTCCGAATCAAGCAAAATGCCCTTTGAAACAGCAAAAACCTTATCTTTATATCTTCCGTAAATCGAATCGAAGGCCGAAGAATCTCCCGATAGGAATCTTCGAACGTAAACCGAGTCCTCGTCAAAAGGAAGGCGATTGGTATCTGCGGCAACTCCGACCATTTCCTCGTTTGGACGCTCCACAATTAAATCAGGTTACCTGCGAGGGTATTCTGCCGTTCCTTGGGCCCGTAGCTCAGGGGTCAGAGCGGGCGGCTCATAACCGCTTGGTCGCTGGTTCAAATCCAGCCGGGCCCACCATCTCAAGGATAAACCGATGACAAGTAACGCTAAGACCGTTGAAGAATACTTGGCCAATCTCCCCGATGACCGAAGAGTAGCAATTCAAGCCGTTCGTAAAGTCATTTTAAAGAACTTACCGAAAGGGTACGAAGAGGGTATGCAATACGGATGTATCGGATATTTCGTACCCCATTCAATTTATCCGAAAGGATATCATTGCGATCCAAAGCAACCTTTACCATTTGCCGGTCTCGCATCGCAAAAAAATCACATGGCCGTTTATCTATTTTGCATTTATTGCGATTCAAAAGAAGAATCGGAATTTAGGAATGCTTACCTTGAAACAGGCAAACGATTGGACATGGGTAAGTCTTGCGTTAGATTTAAGAAACTTGATGACCTACCCTTAGAACTCATAGGAAAAACGATCAAAGCAATTACGGTCAAAAAATTTACTGACCAGTATGAATCCATGCTAAGTCAGTATAAGAGCCAAAAAAAGAAAGCGTAAAATTTACTTAAACGTTGCGACTTTATCGTCGAACATTTTCTTCAATTCGGCTGCTTTAGTGTCATAAGCATTTTTGTCTGCCCAGGTTTCACGAGGGTTCAGCACTTCGCTGGGAACGTCCGGACAACTTTGCGGTACTTCAAAACCAAAAACAGGGTCGACCAAAAATTGAACGTTATCTAAATTGCCGTTCAATGCCGCTCGTACCATTGCCCTCGTATGGTGGATATTCATTCGATTTCCAACACCATAAGGGCCACCGGTCCAACCTGTGTTTACCAACCAGACCTTAACGGAATGTTTCTTAATTTTTTCACCAAGCATCTCTGCGTAGACTTTTGGTCGTAATGGCAAAAACGGTGCACCAAAACAGGTACTGAGAGTTGCTGTCGGTTCTTTAACACCCGCTTCGGTACCAGCCACTTTTGCCGTATACCCAAGCAGGAACTGTTCCATTGCTTGTTCTTCATTTAATCGGCTAATCGGCGGCAACACTCCAAAGGCATCTGCCGTTAGAAAGCAGATATTTTTTGGATGTCCACCCACGCTTGGAATAACGGCACCCTCAATAAACTCCACTGGATAGGAAACTCGCGTATTCTCGGTTATGGAACTGTCGTTGTAATCAGGATTTCTGTTTTCATCTAAAACAACATTTTCTAAAACAGATCCAAATCGAATTGCGTTCCATATTTGCGGTTCCGCTTCTTGGCTTAACTTAATGCATTTTGCGTAACATCCACCTTCAAAATTAAAAACACCTTTATCGCTCCAGCCGTGTTCGTCATCGCCAATCAATTTTCTTTCAGGGTCTGCACTCAAAGTTGTTTTCCCGGTGCCACTCAATCCAAAAAACAGTGCCGTGTCGCCATTCGCACCGATGTTTGCAGAGCAATGCATTGAAAGCACTCCCTGTAATGGTAACAAATAGTTAAGAATTGTAAAAATAGACTTTTTCATTTCCCCGGCATATTGAGTGCCACCAATCATTACAAGTTTTTGTGAAAAATTGAGCAAAATAAACGCTTCACTTAATGTCCCATCAATGGCTGGGTCAGCGGTCATTTCACTCACGTCTATCACGGTCCAATCCGGTTCAAACGTTTCTAATTCAGTTGTCGAGGGTCGAATCAACAATGTTTTAATAAACATTGCGTGCCATGCTTTTTCAACAATAAATCTTGCTCGAATCCGGTAATCCGAATCTGCTCCTCCGAATGTATCCACAACGTAAAGTTCTTTGGACTTGATGTACTCATTAACTTTTGTTTTTAAGGCATCAAATTTTGATGACTCGAAACTGGCGTTGTTCTCCCACCAAATGTGCGATTCGCTGCTTGGCTCTTTTACAACGGCCTTATCTTTTGGTGTTCGTCCGGTGTATTTTCCGGTTCGGGTAACAAGAGTTCCATTTGATGCCAATTCGCCTTCGCCTCTCCGAATCGCATGTTCGATTAATTCTGGGTTTGTCAGATTAACGTAAAGCGCTTTGGCGCGAGTGAGGTCGAAATGGGCTGATGTAGGCTGAGCGGCAGTTGCCAAAACTGGATCTCCTTTGATCGGGCTTCCCGGTACCGGATGGAAGTCACAGGAAGCGTTTTAGACCATATTTTACCTTGTATTCCGCCTTATCAGGCAGGGAAGTGAAGACTCGGTTAATCTGCCCATTCAGCATAGGAGACATGGGGATGAATCACAACGGTTCTCAATAGGTTCTCTCGGTCACCCACTAAACAAATCCGCACGTCACACAAGGGCCCGGCATCAGCCACCTTTACGCTTTCGATCCTCGCACCCATTTTTTCCAATTCTTCAATAACGATTCCTAACTCACTTCTTCCGGAAACTTGCATCAAGAGTTCACGACCATGAACGTTAGGAGCAAATCGTTTCTCTATGGTATCCACTACGGTAAGGGTCAAAAGCGACAAGCAAGTACCAATTGCTGCAACTAGATAAAAATGTCCGCCAACACTGATTGCCATGCCTATTGCCGCCGCAGCCCAAATACTTGCTGCTGTTGTCAATCCCTTAATCTCCAGCCCAGTTCTCAAGATCGTTCCGGCACCCAAAAACCCAACGCCCGTTACCACCTGAGCCGCAATCCGACTCGGGTCATTTCCGCCAAATCCTTTGCTGACTTCCGAAAAAAGAATCACGCCTATGACCATCAACATATGGGTTCGTACACCCGCAGGCCGACCGTGTAACTCTCTTTCCCAGCCAATTGCCCCACCCAAAATGGCGCCAAGACCTAACTTGAACAGGATTTCGACGGCTTGCCTAACTTCTTCCCTTGAAAGCCAGGACATTTAAAATCTTCCGAATCTTCCGAACGAGTCCACCAGAAGAAATTGAACTAAGACTCCCAAAAGAATTCCGACTACCAAACTACAAATCGAAAAGATAAAGGCTGCATTGCCGCTTGGATGTCCTTTGCCTTTCGCTTTTGCAGCAAAAATGATTGCGATAGTCGAAAGAACGATTGGACAGAAAATGAACCCAATTCCGCCGCAAATCCATGCAACGGTTACGTCGGTTTGACCATTATCAATGGGGGCATACGGCTGACTTGGCATCGGTTGGCGAGGATAGGGTGTTTGAGGCGGCGGAGCGGCATATTGGGCGGATTGCACGAAGCCCAATTCAGGTAATCCTTGTGCAAACAGTTGCCGACCTGTGCCCTCTTCTTCTAATAGGGACTGACCGTTAAGTCGTCCTTCTGCAACCCACTGTTTTAAAGTGACAATGTCTGCAGGACCATATTTTTTTCCATCGGATGCTACAAAAAAAAATCTCATTGAATCGTGATTAGTTCTCCTACAAACCGTTTGAGTCCTGCTGATTGGGTAGAACCAAACATGCCTAAATTGACAGACTCTGAAATTGACTCAGAATTATCTAAATTATCGGGCTGGCAAGTAGAAAACGGCCAGATTACAAAAACATTTGAGTTTCAGGCCTATGCTGACGGTTTACTTTTTGCGTCAGCCTGCGGACTTTTGGCAGAAAGGAGCGACCATCATCCCGACATGATGATAACGTGGCGAAAAGTCAAAGTATCGCTTTCCACTCATTCTGAAAACGGTATTTCGGATAAAGATTTTGCTTTAGCCAAACAAATCGACTCGCTGACTTAGCCGTTGTTTCGAATCCATTGGAGCGCTTTCCGTCCGCTTACGGAATCCGGTGCCAAATCGTAAGCTGCGCGATAACTATCTTTCGCCATTTCTTCCAAACCGCACTTTTCCAGGGCCATTCCCATTGCACAGTACCAGTCTGCTCGTCGCTCCTTAGAAAGGTCAGGCCAATTAGTTCCAAAGATTCTTTTTGACGCAGTCAGCATATTGGCTGCCTGACGATACATGTTAACATCGCTACTTAAGTTTGCCAACACAATGCCGCTGTCAAACAGAAAATCTCCATCTCGAATCCCAATTTTTAGAGCACTATTCATGTTCTTCTTGCCATCTTCCAGGCGACGATAACGAAGAACCGGGTCTTTGGTGTCGTAGGCCTCCTTGTACTTAAAATAACCGAAAGCAAACCTTGAACGATAATCAAGTTCATCCGCATCTGCAAGCCTCTCCGCAGCGGGCCTGCCAACGGAGTGAGCGTTCTTGTCACCTTGAACGGAACGGTTAACTAAAATCCAAATTAAATCCGATTGCTCCTTGCGCGTTTCTTTTCCTTTCAGGGCTAATTCCTTTATTTTTGCCCCTATTTCATTATTGGATAAAAGGTCATTTGAACCTTGAGCAAACCCCATGGAAAACAACAAGCAA
>CAZJKW010000021.1:0-22905 GCA_964546835.1 uncultured Fimbriimonadales bacterium | reverse complement strand
GGAAGATGGCGTGATTGTCCTTAAAGCCGACCCAAAAATTGTGTTTGTTAAAGCCGGATCTTTGATGAAATTAATGCCAAAAGTTAGGACTGACTTGGTAGGATTTGGTACGGTCAAACGGGCGGACAGAAGTGAGGGGAACTTAGAACTTCTTATTGAAAACGTACGGTGGGAAATCTCAAATGAAGGAAGAGCCGAAAGAATCCAAAGTCAATATCGTGCCATAGCGACTTTTGTTGATCCAAATTCCGACACAAAAGAAACTAAAAAGACGACAGGCATTGCCGTTAACATTTCGCTGACCGGATTACGACTAAAAGTAAGAACACCGATTCCAAAGAACTCGATGGTTCATATTCAGGTTTTCCTTTCATCCGATGTTTCGGTTAACGTTCTTTCCAAAACCGCACGTATTATTAGCGGTTCCGAAGCTCACGGAGGCGGATTTGAAATTGGACTCTCTTTTGTAAGATTTCTAAGTGGTTACAACGAATATGTTGAAGCATTGGGCGGAGCTGTAACGGGAACCGGAAATGAGTCGGAGAAGGCGGCATAAATGAGCATTTCACAATTTGATTTAGTGGTTATAGGGAGTGGCCCTGCAGGACATCATGGTGCAATCCAGGCAGCCAAACTTGGTAAAAGAGTTGCAATTATTGAAAGACCAAAAAAAATTGGTGGTGTTTGTTTTAACACAGGAACTATTCCGAGCAAGACTTTTCGCGAAGCTGTAATGCACCTTTCCGGTAAGCGGCAGCGTGGACTTTATGGAGAAAGTTATCGTGTCAAGAGTGACATTACAATGGAAGACTTGCTGTTCCGATGCAAGCATGTCGTGAACAAAGAAGTTGAGGTTTATCGAGCTCAGTTTGCCAGAAACGGAATCGCAGTTTTTTCAGGAGACGCATCCTTTTTAGATAAGAATCATATTCAAATCAAAACCGAAGAAGGTGAATTAGATTTAAAAACACAATTTACTTTGATTGCGACCGGAACTACTCCAGCGAAAAGCGAGCATTTTCCTGTCAACGGAAGCAGCATAATTGATGGAGACGGCATTTTCTGCTTGTCGCATTTGCCAAAGTCCATGTTTGTCGTTGGTGGAGGGGTGATTGGATTAGAGTATGCGTGTATGTTCGCGGCACTTGGAACGCATGTAACCGTAATGGATGGAAGAACTCGATTATTAGAATTTGTTGATTCGGAGACCATCGAAGCATTGATGTTTCATATGCGACAAATGAACATTACTTTTCGACTTGGCGAAACCGTAGAAAAAGTTGAGTTAACGCAAGATCAGAGCATTACTGCAACCACCAAAAGCAACAAATTGTTAAAAGCCCAGACTGCGCTGTATGCCGTTGGAAGACAGGGCGCAACCGGAACTCTCAAACTAGAGAATATTGGCATTTGCGCTGACAAACGCGGGAGAATTGAAGTTAATGAACAGTTTCAAACGCAAACACCTAATGTTTATGCAGCAGGTGATGTAATCGGATTTCCATCGCTCGCAAGTTGCAGCATGGAACAAGGAAGAATTGCATCAGCCAACGCGTTTGGTGTGGAAGCAACTTCATTGCCGAATCTATTCCCATATGGTATTTACACAATTCCGGAAATCAGTTTCGTTGGAAAAACTGAGGAAGAACTTACCAATGAGTCCATTCCTTACGAAACCGGTATTGCACACTTCAAAGAAATTGCGCGTGGGAACATCATGGGGGACGTTGAAGGTCAACTTAAACTGATCTTTAACCGTGAAACCGAAACCTTATTGGGAGTTCATATTATTGGCGAAGGCGCCACGGAACTCGTTCATATAGGCCAAGCCGTAATGGCGTTTGGCGGAACGATTCGATACTTTGTTGAACAAGTTTTCAATTATCCTACCCTTGCTGAGTGTTACAAAGTGGCTGCACTTCATGGAATCAACAAGCTTGGTGCCTATAAAAAAGCAGCATAATAGCGTTAGGGCTTTCAAACCATGAAAACTTGGGTAATTGTAATTCTCGCAATTTTTGGTGTGCTAGCGATTGGAGTGGTCGGGTGTGCTGTTATTTTTGCAAATGTGCTGCAGGGACCGTCAAAAGCCGCTGACGCATGGTTAGCGCAAATTAGCAAAGGCGAGTATCGAAAAGCCTACGAGAATTCTTCCCCCCGTTTTAAAGAATTGAGTAGTTACGAGGATTTCCAAGATTTTGTTAAGATAGCAAGATTAGAAAAAAATAAGGTTGCCCTATGGAGGTCAACCCAAATCAACAATGATTCTGCGTTGTTGCAGGGTGAAGTCCAAAGAATGGATAGCTCTGCATTTCCGGCAGAATGTCACTTAAGAAAAATTAACGGAGTTTGGAAAGTCGAAGGGCTTTTTGAGCGAAAGTAATGGGGCGACGAACGGGGATTGAACCCGCGACCCCCTGAGCCACAGTCAGGTGCTCTGCCACTGAGCTACCGTCGCCAAGCCAAACAGAGTTTACCCGCGCTCAAAGTTCACCATTTCGCGGTTCAAAAAAGGTATCACCAAAAGGTTTGTCTTTTGACTATTACAAAACTCTGGGCGTTTCTGAAAGCGCGGTTGCAGCCGAAATAAAGAAGGCGTACCGCAAACTTGCCCGGAAACTCCATCCGGATGTTAATCAAGATGCGGGTTCTGCTGACCGAATGGTTTTAATCAATGAGGCCTATGGAGTTTTGTCGGACAATGACAAGCGCCAAGAATATGATGTTAGAAGAAAGTCTGGATTTATTGAAGCCCCTCCGCCACCTACTGCTTCGGGCGAAGTTCGCGTCACTCATCTTCTTTCAATAGTGGATTTACCCTCTCCGATTTATGCAATCAGCTTTTCACCAAACGGAAAAGAAATCGCATTGGGATGTTTTGACAATACTCTTCGGTTTTTGTCACCAATGGATGGAGCACCGATTGCCGAAACCGCTTTGCAGGGTGGCGTAATTTCAACGCTACTTTATTGTGATTTGGGTTGTGTTATTGCGGCAGGCGTCAGCGAAAAATCTGTAGCGTTCTGGAAAATTGAAAATCACAACGTCGTTGAATCTAAAGGCAAAAGGTCCGAATGGGCCTCTCAAATTGGCATATCACCAAACGGTTCAAAAATTGCAATTGGCGGTGTAGATAGAACCGTTTCATTGTTAGATCGAAAATCCGGTAAAGAAGTATGGTCAAAAAGAACGCATGATGCATCGATTACTTGTGCCGTTTTTTTGCCAGACGGAAAATTGTTAGCGACAGGGTCGAACGACCAAAAAGTGATTGTTTATGAAACTTCGCATGGCGTTGAATATGGAAGATTTGAAGGAATGGGTGAAGCGCCAAACTATTTGGCATTTTCGCTTGACGGCAGTTTAATGGCAGCAGCATTAGTAGATCGTTCCGTAAGAATTTATGAAACGGGTTCCGGAATGCCGCGTAAAGCATTTTGGGGCCACGAGGCACCCATCGAAGCCGTGGCTTTTCACCCAACCGGCTGGATGTTCGCAAGCACATGCAGACGAGGTGAAACCAGACTTTGGAACGCACTTGGGGGAAAGTGCATTGCGAATTTGGGAGGTCACACTGCGCCCACAAAGGCGGTCGCCTTCTCATCCGATGGCTCCATGATGGCTATCGGAGGGTTAGACCGATGTGTTTCGATTTGGAAAGTCGAAGTGGGAGAAGGTTGAGGAGCAGGATAGATTCAATCATAAATCGAAGTAATAGTACAAGAAAAGGATAACCGTAATGATTCTCAATTTTTTTGCCTTTGTTGCAATGAGCAATTCCAATATTCAAGACAGATGGGTCGCTCAAGAACATTATTCAAAATTTGAATATATGATTTCAATGAGAGACGGAATCAAACTTTATACGGCGGTATATGTTCCCAAAGACAAACCCGGAAAGCATCCGATTTTGATGGAAAGAACTCCATATGGTGCAGGTCCGAAAGGTGCCGACCGCTTCGTTGGCTTTGATGGTTCAAGAAAATTTATTGATGCCGGTTACATTTATGCTTATCAGGATGTGCGAGGAAAAGGATTTTCAGAAGGCGATTTTATTAACGTTAGGCCGCAATTACAAGAGGATGACGATGGAATTGATGAAAGTACCGATACTTTTGATACAATTGAATTCTTAATCAAGAATGTTCCGGACAATAATCAAAGAGTTGGACTTTGGGGAATCTCTTATCCTGGATTTTATGCCGGAGCCGGTGGAATCAATTCCCATCCGGCACTGAAAGCCATATCACCGCAGGCGCCGGTAAGTGATTGGTTTTTGGGTGACGACGTTCATCATAACGGGGCGATGTTTTTGCAAGATAATTTTGATTTTTCTACTTTTTTTGATAGACCTCGGCCGCGACCAGGAGAACCGCCGAAAACATTTCCAACCATTGACCGGGGCGATGGAATTGCATACAATTTCTTTTTGAAAACCGGTGCAATGCCGAATTTTGACAAAATTCATTACCAATATACGATTCCATATTGGACTGAAATCATGGACCATGACACTTACGATGATTATTGGAAAGCAAGAAGTTTGCCGAGGCATTTCAAAAATGTCAAATGCGCTGTGCTTACAGTGGGTGGCTGGTTTGATGCTGAAGACTTATGGGGCGCTTTAAACCTCTATGCTTATGGCGAGCGACAAAATAAAGGCGCAAAAAACTATTTGGTAATGGGCCCTTGGTTTCACGGAATGTGGGCCGGAGGAAGCGGACAAAAATTCGGCGATTTGGATTTTGGTTCCAATACATCGCAGTACTTCCAAGACAATATAGAGTTTCCGTTTTTTGACAAGTTCTTGAGAGAACAAGATATTGCCGAACCTGCCGAGGCAACAGTGTTTGAAACGGGCAATAACAAGTGGCATACATTCTCCACCTGGCCACCAAAAAACCTTAAAACCTTTTCAATGTTTTTGTCTGATAACAAATCCCTATCCGAAACTAAACCTGCAAGTACAACTGCAGATTCTTATGTCGCAGATCCGTTTACTCCTACTCCATATTTGGCAGATTATTTGTCAAGCCGAAGAAGAACAAGAGAGTACATGATTGACGACCAAAGGTTTGCGTCGGCCAGATCGGATGTTTTATCCTATGTCAGCGAAGTTTTGGAAAATGACAAAACGATTGTCGGAAATGTGACTGCGGACCTGTGGGTCAAAACAACCGGTACAGACGGAGATTTCATCGTAAAAGTGATTGATGTGTGGCCTGCCGACTCGACGGAAAAAACCAGACGCGGTGAAAGTATGGCGAATTACCAACAAAACTTAAGGTGGGATGTTTTTAGAGGAAAATTCAGGAACAGTTTTGAAAAGCCGGAACCGTTTTTGCCAAATGCAGAAACTCGCGTCAAATTTGATTTAAACGCTACATTTCATACTTTCAAAAAGGGACATCGAATCATGATCCAAATCCAAAGTTATGCCTTCCCACTGGTGAATCGAAATCCCAACAAATTTACCCGGATAAATCATGCGCTTGATTCTGAATATATGAAAGCAACCGTTTCAATCCTTAAAGGTGGGAACCACGCTTCAAATATTCAGTTTCGAACTTTTTGAATTTGAAAAACCTGATAAAATGACGGCTCAAAATGAGCGAACATATCATCTTATCGAAGGACAGTAATCAAGCACTTGGAATTGGCGAATACGCAATTGACTTCCTTTGCGGCAAATTGGGCCCCGGGCCCTCAAATGCAGTTGTGGAACGAGCAAAACTGTTTCACACCGACTCAGTATTGTGCGGTTTGTCGGCAATTGCATTAGAAACAAATGCACCGACATTGCTTAGACAAGAAGCGTTAAGTTACAAAGATGACAATGGCGTGCCTATTTTTGGGTCTCAAGTTAAAGTAAAGCCCGAAAAAGCGATTGTCGCAAATTCCGCAGCTGTAAGGGAATGGGACAGCAATGGTACTAATTTCGGTTATAACCCGGAACTGGGCCATGTGGCAGGTGAGTTTGGTCACAATGACTTTTATCCTGTTGTAATTGCGGCATGTCAGCAAAAAAATCTTGATGGAAAAACTGCGATTCATGCGATGATTTTGCTTGATGAAATTCGAGGCCGCCTAGCAGAAGTCTTCAGTCTAAAAAGTTACAAAATTGACCACGTTGTCCATGGTGCAATTGCAAGCGCTGCAACTTATGGCGCAATAATGGGTGCAACAGCAGAACAAATTGAAAGCGCAATTGGAATGTTTGTTGCACACTATATTCCCTGGCGCGCAATTCGGGCCGGCAAACAGTTGAGTGACAGTAAAGGTGCAAGCGCAGCCATAAGTGCAGAAGCGGCAATCCTTTGTATGAACCGTTCACTAAATGGATTTGTAGGTCCAAAAGATATTTTTAGAAATCCTGAATCTCTTTTTCGATTTTTTGAACCAACAACTCTCGGCGATGAAAGATGGAAAGAACAAGGAAATTCGCCATTCGACCTGGTTTTGAGTCACTCCGGTGATGATTTTGCGATTATGGGAATGCACTTCAAACTTGGACTGTACGAACATCAATCCGCCGGAGCATTACAAGGGGCAATTAATTTGGTCGCAGAAAACCCTCATCTGCTCGAAGTGGACGCAATTGATAAAATTACAATCGTTGCTTATGAACCGGCATTTGGAATCATTGGCAATCCGATGAAAAAGGACCCAAAAACAAGACAAAGTGCTGACCATTCAATGGCATACATTGTTTCAACTCTGTTGAGAAAAGCCATCGAAATGAAACATTTACCAAAAGGCGGTGGAGCGCATGATGAAGTGTGGAAATCATTGATGTTGATGCCTTTTGATTACCAAGTTTCTGAAAATGCAATTTATCACCCGATTAGTCGAGAACTTATGAAAAAAATAGATTTTAGGCACGGAGGCAAGGAATACGATGAAAAATATCCCGACGGCATTCCAACTTCAATAATCATTCAAGACAAAGCGGGAAGAAAATTTGATAGTGGACTTGTTATGTATCCTGCAGGTCATGCGCGAAACAAAACAGCGAATCTGGTAGATATTCTTAACCACAAATTTTCATTGTTGGGCATGTTGGCAATGCCGGACGGTCAATCACCGAAACCCCTAATTGAAAAATTTCAAAATTTGGAAAAGGAAACCAATTTGGAAAACCTCTACCATTTCAAAATCGCTTCGCGTCCAGGATATGAATCATGACACTCGCTCTCATTCCCGCCCTCATCATCTCTTTTCAATCGTTTAACCGAGACTATTTAACCGATGGAGTTTCAGAAATTGCCGCTCCGGGGTCGCCCGGTGTTCTTGCAACTTTTGGCAATGATGCATTTCCAATCGTCGCCGCAAAATACTCAGGCGGGCAAGCGTCCGTAGTTGCCGGTTCGGTATTGGGAAAGGGGCGGCTTATTGGCTTCGGGCATAGCGGATACTTTGGAGCGGGAACTATCAACTCTTTGGACACGGGAAAACTAATTGTCAATTCAATTCATTGGCTTTCACGGTTTAACAATTCGCTGAAAATTGCAACCATCCGAACACCCGAATTAGCAGCATTTTTGCGGTCGAAAGGATTTACAGTTGCCGAAATTAATGCCGGTGATGACCCAATGGGATTTAATGTCGTTTGCTTTGGAGAGGAAAACTTTTCAGATCAATACTGCAAGGTTATCAAAAATTATGTTCAAGTTGGCGGCGGAGTTATGGCGGCTTGCACAGGTTGGGGATGGCAACAAATTACGGGCAAATCCATGCAGGAAAACAGCCTAAACAAAATTTATGAATCAAGCGGACTGGTTTGGACAAACGGATTTGGAGAAAGAACATCATCAAAGGGATACGATGTCAAAAATATTCCTGACAAATTTATCCAAGCATCGGTCGGATTTCAAGCGCTGATTCAAAATGACATTTTGAGTACGAAGCAAACAAGTCAAATTGCAGATTCTATTTTGTTGACAATGTCCTCGGTTTCTGAATCTGAAAGTCAACTGGTGCCCAAAGTCAAAAACTTTGTAGCATCAAGTGACGCAATGACACGAATTTCTAATAAAACACCAATCAAATCATCCGATGCTAAAAGTCGGCTTGCGGTTGCCTTGTCAACATTTCAATCGCAAACTCAATCTGTTGACAAAATTAATCCATCTCCGGCTGCAAATTCATTTCCGGGTGAGATTCCTTCCGTAGCAAAAAGAATTTCCAAATCAATTGAAATTAACACATTAACACCCGATTGGCAAAGTCTGGGAGTTTATGCGCCTCCGGGGGAAATCATCACGATTTCTGTGCCCGAGGCAATTGTAAATAAGGGATTTCAAATTCGCATCGGATGCCACACAGACTCAATTTGGCATCTTGATACTTGGGCAAGAGCTCCCGTAATTTCTAATGCATTTGAAATTAAGAAAGCCGAACTAAAAGTTGCAAACGCATTTGGAGGTCTGATTTACTTGCATGTTCCAAGAAACCAAAAATTGGGAGTAATAAAAACAAATGTATCAGGAGCCATTGAAAGTCCACTTTATGTTCACGGAAAAACAACTAAACAACAGTGGATTACAATTCGCAATTATCCCGGTCCATGGGCGGAGTTGGCAACAGAAAAAATTATTGTGACGGTTCCATCGGAGACCATTCGCAATTTAGATAATCCGTCAGAATTAATGGACTTTTGGGACAAAGTAATGGACGCGGATGCTGACTTGTCGGCAATTCCAAGAAAGCGATTGCGACCGGAAAGAATAGTTGCAGATTTGCAAATCAGCGCGGGATACATGCATTCCGGCTACCCAATCATGACGCATCTTGACGCCGCACCATTGGTCGTTAACTTGCAAAAATTGCAAAAAGACGGCTCTTGGGGACATTTTCACGAGCTTGGACACAATCATCAAGTCGGTGACTGGACGTTTGACGGAACAGGCGAAGTCACAGTAAATCTTTTTTCAATGTATGTTTATGAAAAAGTTGTCGGCATTAACAAAATGCTTGGCCATGGTGCGCTTTCAAATCCGCAAGAAGTGAAATCCAAACTTCTAAAATATCTGTCCAATGGGGCAAAGTTCGAACAATGGAAAAGTGATCCATTTCTTGCACTTATCATGTATATCCAAATGATTGATGAATTTGGATGGGACGCTTTCAAAAGAGTATTTGCCGAATATAAAAACCTTCCCCAATCAGAAAGACCGAAAAATGACGATCAAAAGCGAGACCAATGGATGATTCGATTTAGCAAGTCCGTAGGCAAAAACTTGGGTCCTTTTTTCACAAAATGGGGCGTTCCAACTAGTCAAAAAGCAAAAGATGAAATTGCCAATATGCCAATCTGGTTGCCCGACGATCTAAGGTGATAAATATCGAATTTCAAATCTACCGATAATAGGTTTATCATAAATCTCTTTTCTTGAACTGTTGGCTTGCAAGTGAAGAAACTGATTGCCGTTTCGATTTTCGATTTGAAAACGTGGTGTTCTGAATGAGAGTGTCTGTCCAGACTTATCGGTCGCATGAAACTGCACAGAAAACTTTTTCTGGACTTTGGGTAGTTCAACCGTACATTTAATTCGCCAATCGTTCATTCTGTCCAAACCGTAAATGTCCCATCCTTGTGGCGAAAATCCCTCTTTTCGATTCACCGAAACATTAAATCCTTCCTCACTTATATTGGTAACGTTGTATCGAAATCCAGAATTCTGAATTTTTGCAAAGGGTCTCAATGCCGGGTCGCCAATAAGTACTCGATTTAGCCCACCTTCTGCCATGACCATCTTTGAAAAATGCAATGGATCACCCGGTTTCAAAATAGGAAATTCGGCTTTTCCGTCGGTATTGAACATCACATCGTCATAGCTGAATTTTATCGCTTCTCCAAGCGATAATCCTTCGGTAAATGTTGCTTGAATCTCCATGCTCGCACTCATTCCGTGATTTGGGCCAAGTGGCAAAAGCAATGCGGCTACTCCCGAGTTAATCAACTGCAAACAAAACGAATCTTTATGTGCTAGTCGATAAACGGTTGTTTTGTATACTTTGCCAAAAGTTGAAACGATATCGCTTTCAACAAAAACGTTTTGGGTTGCGCCTGAATGGCAAACCCCGCTCCACAAAATTGGACTCCTAAATCTTAGTTTTTGAATATCGGATGCCAGAACTCTGGGCATTTCTTTTTTAGGGTCATAGCCAATCTTCTCCGGCGAAAAGTCCCAATGTTTGGTCGAATCACGATTTCGTTCACCTGAAAAGAGCCAAGTTCCTTGAGGATCTCCATTTCCGGTCATCTCAATAACGCTTGCATCTTGTAAAACTTGCAATTTTTCCGAAATCAATTCCGAGACGTTCGCTTCTGTTTCAATCGTCCCGAAGAACAAAGTACTTCCCTTAAAACCGGCATCTTTAATCGCTTGTGGCATGAACCCTTCGTATACCGTTGATTTCATTCCACTTGCGACCGCATAACCACGAAAAACTTTGTTTGCTAATCCATTTTTGTGAACCGATTCTATTCGTCTCCAAAACAATTCCAATTCTTTCGAGTTTTCTGCAGTCAAATAGCCAAAACAAAAGTCTGCAAAAGGATCCGAGTCAACTCTGAAGCATGACCGAAGTATTCGACGATGAAAATTCAAGTCCAACAGATGAGGTGTCGCAAAAATCAGTACATTTTCTGCCTGCGTTTTGAGCAATCTTCTTTCAAGGTCTTCGGGGTTTGAAAAGCGTATCAATTCAGCGCGATGAAACTTCTTTGCCATATTCGCGACTTTTGCGTAACCTTTAGCTTCATGACCCAACAATGCATCGGAAGGAAGCGCAATCAAATAACTTGAATTCAAAAGTAATACAGCAAAACTCGCTATCATAAATTATTCAAGATGAGTTCCGTTAACGCTTAACTTAAATGCATATCCCAGTAAGTCGGCGCTTCGTCTGCACATAACCATCCGAGAAAGGAAAATTTCAAAATACTCCATAACCGTTGCAACGTTTGTGTCAATTTCCAAAGTTAACTGTATTTCTCGCTTTTCAGGCGTCATTTCGACTCTGCTTTTCTGAACAGCGTAGTTAACTCTATCGTGAATATCAAACGATTCAAAAATCGGATTCTGAACACGGCTGAAATGAACGTCGCTTTTATCGGCAATAATCAATGCAGCAGACATTTGACTAACCGCCTGTCCGGCCAGTTCCTCGTGATTTCCAATGGCTCCCAAAATCGGAGCAATTTCTGACGGAGACATTCCCATTTCAAACAGAATCTCTTGAGCAAGCGTTGCACCTATCATCGGATGGTCAATCCGGTTAATCACATTCCCAATGTCATGCAAATATCCGGCAATCGATCCCAGTTCTTGGGTTCGTTCATCCGCGTTGGCGTTTTCCAAAATGTATCGCGTGATACTTGAAACAATTCCGGCATGGCGGTGTCCATGTTCCGTATATCCCATTGAGTTAAGCAGTTCGTTCGCGCCTGTGATATACGCTTTGACGCGAGGATTCGACTTCACCTCCTTCAAACTAACGGTATGTTCAATCGGTGCCGGATTTGACATCAACGTCAGTATGACGAATTTGAGTAGTCTATCAGCATGTCTGCGCCAAAAATAATCGGGGTCTCGCTGCAAAACATTCCTTGGCAAGACAGCCGTTCGAGCGATTTAGTCTGGCGGTATGACCACAACCCGATTATTCCAAGAGATGGAACTCCAACCTCAAATTCAATTTTCAATAGTGCCGTAGTTCCATTCCAAAACGGTTTTGCTGGAGTCTTTCGTGTTGACAACAAGCAGCGTGAAATGCGCCTTCATGCCGGATTTAGCGAAAATGGAATCAATTGGAAAATCAACCCAAATCCAATTGAATGGAATACGGACAAACCGATACCGGATTACGGATACGACCCACGTGTTACAAAAATTGATGACCGATTTTTGGTGACTTTCTGTGCCGGTTATCACGGGCCTACAATTGGACTGGCTGAAACCCAAGATTTTAAGACGTTTGTGCTTCATGAAAATGCAACACTTCCTTATAATCGAAACGGGGTCCTGTTTCCTCGAAAAATAAATCAGAAGTACCTGTTATTGACTAGACCAAGTGACAGAGGTCATACGCCGTTCGGTGACATTTTTCTAAGCAAAAGTTCAGACCTAAAATTTTGGGGTGAACATCGCTTTGTCATGTCGCCGGAACAACCCTGGGAAAGCACAAAAATCGGTGCGGGTCCCGTCCCAATTGAAACATCGGAAGGGTGGCTACTTTTTTATCACGGAGTTTTAACAAGTTGCAATGGCTTCGTTTATCATTTCGGAGCTGCGTTACTCGATTTGGACCATCCTGAAAAACTTATCGGCCGTACCAAAAGTTATTTATTGTCGCCGACTGAGTTATACGAACGTACCGGCGATGTGCCAAATGTCGTTTTTCCCTGTGCAGCACTAAGCTGTTCTGAAACCGGAAAAATCGCAATTTACTATGGCGCAGGGGACACGGTAACCGCACTCGCATTTTGCAAAGTTGATCAAGTCGTTGATGCAATTTTGAGTAGGTATTAATCCGTGCCATTCTTAATTCCATTTCTTGCATCTGGCCCCAAACTAAAAGTAACAAAATCTTCTCTAAAAGCCAACACGGGTCTTTTTGTCCGAGTCATTACTTTGTTCAGTTATGGACGATGGATAACGATAGATTCGATTTCGAGAGTTGTCAAAATCAAGTCACAATATTTCTGGTTCTTTATTCGATTTAGATCAGTTCATTTTTCAAATATCTCCTGTATTTATTCAGAATTCTATGAGTCAGGTAGTTCAAGCGCGTACCTTTCCGGTAAGCGTGAAGGCAGAGAGAAAATTGAAGTCTATTTGCGATTGAAAAACGGCAAAAGCGTTTTCTTGGTCTGCTTCAGCGGACAAGGCGCATTTGTTGCGGATGTCGAGTATCCCAACGAATGGTTAGAAAACCGTAGGGAAGAATTACTGGATGTTGCCGGTGACCAAGTAGAGCAAAGTCAGTTCTATATTGATTCAGCGTGCCGACTTATCCAAGTTCCCTATGGAATTTGATTGACATCTAATAGGCCGCGAGACCCCAATTGTCAACCAGTTGTAAAGTAAATCAAGCAAAAATGCTTGGAAGATTTAGTATTTGAAATTTGTGGCTGGCGGACTAGGATTCGAACCTAGATTCCCAGATCCAAAGACTGGTGTCCTGCCCTTGGACGATCCGCCAAAGCCGGCTAATTCTACCGAATAAGCCCTACCAGCAAAAATACTGGCTCGTAATTCCAACGGTTTGCGGAATTTAACCTATTGGGCAAGAGGTTAGGAGTGGGAAGAGGGCCGACGCTTTAGGGTGCATAGGGGTGGCGTCGGTCCAAACCCAAACAACGGTTAGGAAACCATCGAATGCAGGCCAATGCGGTTGCCTTCCGTATCTCGAACATAAGCGATGAAACCGTTTTCTCCGATGCTGCTCTTTCCTTCGATGACTGTGCCTCCCGCAGCCGGAACTCGAGCCAATACTTCGTCCATTTGACCTTCCACGTTCAAATAGACCACCGATCCTTCCGTTGATGGAACGTAGCCCTCACCACAAATCACGGAGCCCCCGACACCGCCGCTACCCATGTCGAAAAAACCCATCATGCATCCACGAACTTCTGACTTAAACAGTTTTTGAGAAAGAATGGCTTCATAGAACGCGCAAGCACGCTCGAAGTCCGAAGCAGGCACCTCGAACCAGTTAATCACATTACCCATGACTCACCTCCGTTATAGTAGACACCAGTATACATTAAAAAGTTCCCAAAGTCCAAAAATCTCTAAAAAAAGAACTTGCTACGGTTCAAGGAACGGTAGCAAGTTCTCGAAACGAGGATTCCGAAGATGGCGGTTAACGTGACTTTCGGCGTCTTTTCACCAGCATGGCAACTCCGGTTGACACAGCGATGATGGTCATCGGTTCAGGTACCGGAGGCGAACCACCGGAGCCGGGGCGAATTCCAATCAATAGAGTTGGCAACATGCTAATGATAGGAAAACTAAAGCCAGCAGGTTGTGTTCCCATCACGTTGACCACTTCGTTAACCTTCGGCGTTTCGACGAAGACAGGTTCGGGAAGAACCGGAATATTTGGCTCAACCACATTCACAAGCGGCTTCATTTCCATGTCGAATGAGTCAATCGGTGCCATGGGGGCCGGACCCGCTGGCGCACTAACCGCTTGTTTGATATCCGGCTCATCGGCACGGTCCATTCTGCCAAGCGGGTTTCCGCAACTGACCTTCATCAGGGCATAACCCTTTTTGTCAACCCAAACTAAGGTTCCGGCTTTGAGCAGATAGCGGTGACCCTTAAGTTCTCCCGTATTGGGGACGCCAAACAACTCCACCCAAGTGTCTTTGTTCAACCGTTCAACATGGAGACCGCGAAACATCTCTTCAAGTTGGTCCGGTGACATTTGATAGTGGCGAACATATCTGTCTCGAACGACGGGGTTATTGCGCATCTGTTTAATCAGCGCATCAACCGTATTAGCGGGTGCAACCAGATAAGCGTAGCGCGGCATCTGTGCAAACCCGGCACTTGCCACGACCAAAGTGGCCGCGGCTATGAGAACTCCTCGTAAATTCATAGCAAACTCCGATTTCAACGGAATAACCAGAGTGACTTACGCAATGTCCGCAAGGTTCCACTATCTGATTCCCGGATGAACAACTTGATTGTAGCAAGATTCATGCCACCCTGCATCAATTATCAATGCCAGGTTTTATTGCTTTGTACGATTCCACTCGTTCAATTAGATCCAGTGCTTCGCGAGCGGCCATTTGCTCGGCTTCTTTCTTATTTCGGCCGATGCCAACCCCCATAGTCTCGTTCTCCAAGATGACAACAACTTCGAAGGTCTTCTCGTGGGCATCTCCACGCTCAGTTCGGACCTGATAAGTTGGAGTGCTTTTCCAACGGGCTTGGGCAATTTCTTGGAGTTTGGATTTAAAGTCGCCGGACGCAACCTCGCCACGAGTAACCTGACTTAAGTTCGGATGCAAGTTCTCGAGAACGAACCATCGAGCAATGTTTAACCCCTGCTCCAGATAGATCGCGCCGATGATGGCCTCAAAGACATCGGCGAGGATGGATGCTCTCAAAGATGCACCCGCTAACGCTTCTTGAGGAGACAACTCAATATGCCGATCCAATCCTAACCGTAATGCTGCATCTGCCAGCGGTTGTTCCTGGACGATGGTTGCTTTTGCCTTGCTCAAAACCCCCTGGTCCCATTCCGGGAAATGCTCATAAAGATACTGAGCAATAATCATCCCTAATACCGAATCACCAAAAAATTCTAATCTTTCATAAGAATCTTCAATCGGATTATCCGAAGCAGAACGATGTCTAAGCGCCAATTTAATCAGCGTTTCAGATTGGAGGGGAACATTTGGAATTTGCATTTTTAAGCCGATTGCAAACCAGCGTGAATTCTGTCAAGTCCTTCTTGGATATCCGCGCGGCTCATTGAATAAGTCATTCGTAAATGTCCGGGGCCATAAAAAACAGAACCCGGAACGAGTGCCACTTTACATTCTTCCAGCAAATAATTGGCTAATTCAGAGTCTGTCTTAAATCTTTCACCTAAAATTTTTGAAACATCTGCAAAAACATAAAATGCCCCGGCGGGAGGAATACAATTGACTCCGCTCATTTTTGAAATTCCGTCCAACATAATTTTTCGTCTTGCTGCGAATTCATTGACCATTTTTTCAATTTCTAATGGTGGCAATTTCATCGCTTCTTCGGCGGCTTTTTGGGAAATACTACTTGCATTACTTGTAATCTGGTCTTGGATGGAACTGATGGCTTGACTGATTTGTTCCGGTGCAACGGAATATCCAATTCGCCAACCGGTCATTGAATAGGTTTTGCTTACTCCGCCCACCGTTATGGTTCGTTGTGCAATTTCTTCCCCCAAAGAAGCGATGCTAAGGTGTTCTGCTCCGTCGTACAAATGCTTTTCATAAATTTCGTCACTAATCACAAAGATGTTTTTCTGAATGGCAACCGCTGCTATTTCTTTTATGGTTTGACGAGAATAAACTGCGCCCGTCGGGTTGCAAGGGCTGTTTATAATCATCGCTTTCGTTTTTGGAGTAATAGCGCTTCGAATTTGATCCAAAGTTGGGCTGTAATTTGATTCGATGGTTGTATGAATGATTACGGGAACACCTTCTGCTAAAAGAATCTGGTCACGATAGGTCATCCAAAATGGAGCAAACAAAATTACTTCATCGCCCGGGTTTAGAATTGTCATCAACGAATTGAAGATTGCTTGTTTTGCGCCGTTGCTGACAACTACGTTTGCAATATCCGCATGAATTCCATTGTCGCGCTTAAGTTTCTCGCAAATTGCTTGGCGCAATTCCGGGGTACCTGCTCCGGCAGTGTACTTCGTGTGTCCGTCGCGAATTGCTTTAATCCCGGCTTCTTTGATTTGCTCCGGCGTATCAAAATCCGGTTCTCCGGCACCAAAACTGATTACATTCACACCGGCTGCTTTTAAAGCACGAACTTTTGCCGTAATCGCCAGGGTCGGTGATGGCTCAATTAGTTTTAGCCGGTTAGAAAGCATTAACAGCATTATACGCACTGGTCATAATGAGCCGTGCAAAGCAGTGACTCAAAAACCAAAGTATGGTTCGCTTTGTCCTTATCGCTTGTTCTACTGTTAATTTTGCACGTGGCCTTTAGCGGGAGTATTTCGTTTAGCATTAAGCAAATCATAGGCGCGATTGCAGCAGGTCCCGGCGAAACGCAATCTCAATTGGTCATTTGGAATCTTAGACTGCCTCGAGCCCTCATGGCAATTTTGATTGGTTCAAACTTGGCCGTTGTAGGTGCTGTTTTTCAGGCACTTTTTCGAAACCCACTTGCAGACCCATACATCGTCGGAGTGAGTAGCGGTGCGGCAGTCGGAGGAGTCATTGCGTTGTTGCTTGGGGTTTCCGGTGCATTTGGCGGACTTGCCGGGCTGTTGATTGCATTTGCGACTGCCGTTGTAGGAATGTTTATCGTAATCGCAATTGGAAAGTCGTCAGGAGTTTTGAATTTGTCTACCTTATTACTTGCCGGAGTTTCTGTCGGCTCGTTTTTGTGGGCACTCATCACCTTTTTGCTCGTCAGCGCAGGCGCAGATTCAGGCAGAATTCTTTTTTGGTTATTGGGGAGTTTAGTGGGCACGGATTGGATGCGAGTATCCACTGTGGCAGTTATTACCCTTTTCGGCATGATTTTATTGCTTAAATATGCCCAGCAGTTAACCCTTTTAAGTGTCGGTGAAGAAACTGCAAAGTCCCTCGGAGTTGAAACAGAAAAACTGAAATGGATTGTTTTGTTGGCGGGAGCGGCAATGGCTGCCGGTGCGGTTTCATCCGTTGGCATTATCGGGTTTGTTGGATTGTTTGTGCCCAACATTGCAAGAAAAATTGTAGGTTCAGAAATGAAAGACGTGATTCTCGCCTCAATTTTTCTTGGAGGAATCGGAGTTCTTATTGCGGATTTGTTATCGCAACGTTTGCTTCCGGGTCGAGAAGTGAATTTGGGAGTCATTACCGCGTTAATTGGTGCACCATTTTTGGTCAGCATTATGAAAAAAAGAGAGGCAAGGTCATAAAGTGAGTGGTGCGAAAATGTCCATCCGTTTGCCGAATGTAAAGCATATTCGTTCCGGTAAGGTGCGAGAAGTTTTTGACTTAGGCGATTCCTTATTAATGGTGGCTACCGACCGAGTAAGTGCCTTTGATGTGGTGATGCCAAACGGTATTCCCGACAAAGGAAAAATTCTTAATCAACTCAGCAATTTTTGGTTCAACTGTTTGAAAGATGTAACCGAAAATCATTTGCTAATCACAAATGATGATAAAATCGCAAAGAAATTAGGCAATGATTACGTAGAAAGCGAACTTTTCGGAAGGTCCTCAATTGTCGTCAAATGCGAACCGTTATTGATTGAGTGTGTCGCCAGAAAATACATCGCCGGCTCGCTTTACAAAGATTATCTGTCTGCAGGTGGCAAAGACTCAAATGTTACGGTTCATGGAATCCAATTTGAAAAAGGGCTTCAGTTATGCCAAGAATTACCGGATACGATTTTCACACCGGCAACCAAAGCGGCAGAAGGTCATGATGAAAACATAGACTTTGAACATGCGTGCCAAATGGTGGGCGAAGAAACAGCAAAGACGTTAAAAAAGAAAACGCTGGAATTATTTTCACTGGCATCCGATAAATGTGAAAAAGCCGGAATCCTGCTCGCCGACACCAAATTCGAGTTTGGACTTCATGACGGCAAAATCGTTTGGATGGATGAAGTTCTTACGCCAGACAGTTCCCGTTTTTGGCCCAAAAATCAATACAAACCCGGACAATCCCAGCCGAGTTTGGACAAACAGTTTATTCGCGATTATCTTGAAACGCTGGATTGGAACAAGCAAGCACCGGGCCCAATTCTTCCAGATGAGATTGTTGAAAAAACACGAGAAAAATACATTGAAATCTTTGAAAAAATTACCGGCGAATCACCGGTGTTACTTCCAAATTGAATTCAATCTTAACTTCAAAAGCGCGCGGCCACGGTAGAGTAACTTTTAGGTTTTGAAGGTTACTGATTTGGTATTCATTGTCCTGAACCTTAAATGTGTGGTCTTTTAAAATGTCATCAAAAAACCTTTCAATCAAACTTCGCGTATTTCTTGATACCCAGTTTTCAAGTACCAAGAATCCGTCTCCCTTAACTTCTTCTCGCACGCCATCCGGGTCGGAATCCGAAATGATGTATGCCTGTGGTCGAATGTACTTTTGATAACCATAATCATTTACAAGTCGGTGAAAAAGAAATTCACGTTGTGCAATTTCGCGTTCAAGTCCATTGTCATGAACTCGTCTCGACAACAAATAAACATTTGCATGAGGAACGGAAGTGCCGATTGTGTTTCCTGCCGTATTCCATGCCGCAAATGAAAGCAAGCGATCCAAATGTTCTTGCTGCCAGAGTAGCGCCGTCAATCTCGAATCGCCTGCGCCTTTTGCGTCAAAATTCAAGTCACCAACTGCAATCGGTGTGCCCTGATTCAGTTGTTCTTTGATAGATTCTGAAAATGTATCAAAGTTGGATTGAATGACACCTTTAGTGTTTAAGTAAAGCGTGTAATCCGCGCGCTCTCCTTTATCAGCAGGGAGTCCGCCACTTGCCAAAATTTGGTCTCGAATTGACAATTTTAATGGCTGGGATTCAAAGTTAGCCGGGCGATCAGCAGCAGTTGGGTCGCTCAATACAAACGCAATTCGCGGCATCCATTTGTAATGTTTACATAGCGCGCGACTCAATAAAAGGTTCGCATCTTGGTCAACACCTTCCCCAATGTAAACCAAGCCACCGATTTCTCTTTCTTCGGTGTATTTTCGAATTTCATTGAATTCCGATCGGTGCGGGCCATACGGTTGAGCGTCGTCAATTCCAATCACAAGATAACTCAAAGATTTTTCTTTAACCATCCGTATCAATGCTTTAAGGACATCTAAGTTTCGCAATCGCGCTTCATGATATTTCTCAAGTTCGCCGGGAGGGATTTGGGCTTTTGCGGTCCGAATTTGTTCGGGCAAAAACGGTTCACCCGTTTTTTTATATCGGTCTTGCAATTCAACGTATCTTGCTAAAGATAATCTCCAACTTCTTCTTTCAGGTGTCGCAGTTGGAACGCCGCGCATAATCGTTCCAAATGCATAAATCGGTAAAGACGGATATTTTGTTCTTATTTCTTTAATGGTTAACAATCGCTTAAGAGCCGTGGTTGCTTTTACATTATCTTCACGCGATTCGATGAGTCCGCCATAAGCAAGCATGTCGGTCGAAACAATGAGCGCAATTGCATCGGACATATCCTGTTTCTTTAACCAATCTGCAACCAGACCGCAATTGCCCGGAGTCGTGAAGCGTCCCAAAATGGATTCAGGTGGAGTAATCACCTCAATTCCTGCAATTTTTCCAATCATTGTTGGGAATTGGCCGGTTGCCGGTCTGGAATCAATCGGTACCAAAAACATCTTGCCTGCAATAAGTGGGGAAGTCAAAAAAAGTAACAGGATCCCCATCCATGCGCGCCGCATGGGTAACAATATACCGTCAATGGCCCAGTTCCTTTGCGAAAACCAAATCGTGGATTCGGTTGAACGATTTCTCGTCGGAATCGGCATATCGTTGCCGGCTGCGCTTTGGGTGATTTGCATGGTTCGTTGGATGATTGACGGAGAACTGAGCCCAACTGTAGGAGTCTTAGGAATTGGACTGGCGTTTGGACTCATCTCTCTCACGGTTTGGGCGCCCTATCCCTGGGTCGCTGGACTTATTTTTGTTGTCATGCTTTCATCGCTGGCGACATTTTCATTTGCGCGGTCAATGTTGGACCAGCGTGAAATGAAAGAAATTGATTTGAGGCAGTTTGAAAATGCTTACCGCTCTTATGGAGAACGCCCGGATAACATTGCCGCACACTTGGGTATTGCAAAGGCCGCTCATGGTTGCGGATTGCTTTCGCAAGCAATTGCAATTGCGCAAAATGCACTCAACGCACTCGGCACTGAAATTGATCCCGTCAAAAATGCATCCATGCGCGATTTGTTCAAAAAAGAAGACCAAGACTTAAAAGAATGGATTCGAGAAAGCCATGGAAAATCAGTTCTTCATTCGGTCAAATGCCCAAGATGCCAACATGTTAATCCGCCTCATTCCATTGCGTGTGTTTCTTGTAGTGCGCCTTATTTATTAGATTTAGCAAGAAATGCAAACGTAAAGTCAAGAGCAATTGCAAGAATATGCGTTGCATGGATGGTTACGGCAACCATGATAATCGTTGCCGCCGTTTGCGGAAACAGTTTTCCAGGTCCAATTGCCGCAGTCATTTCAATCGGAGTTTTTGTTGTGGGTTCTGTGGTTATGTTTTTGATGCTGAGAGAGAAGCAAATTGGAACCTAAAATGAAAAACGAGGACAAACAGTGATTGCAAAAGTCAGAACTGCAACCATTCAAGGAATTGATGCACAAGAAATTACGGTTGAAGCGGGATTAACCGGAGGCAGTCCACTTTTTATTGTCGTGGGTCTGCCGGATAAATCCGTCCAAGAAAGCCGAGAGCGAGTTAACAATGCAATCCGTACCTGCGGATATGAGTTTCCTTTTAGAAAATTAACCGTTAATTTGGCACCTGCGGATGTCGTCAAAGAAGGCCCGTCGCTTGATTTGCCCATCGCACTTGCGGTTTTGGCAGTTAGCGGACAAATTCCTTTGGAATCGTTCGATGACGTGATGGTTGCCGGTGAATTGGGATTGGACGGATTGATTCGACCGATCAATGGTGCAGTAAATATTGCGCTTTATTGCGAGCAAAAAGGAATTAAACGTTTAATCCTGCCGGAACTCAATGCACCGGAATCAACGGTGGCACAAGGCGTCGAAGTTTATCCCGTTACTCATTTGCGCGAAGTGGTGGATTTAATTCTCGAACCCGGAAGCAGAACACCTTTAGAAACTCAAGATTTCAGCCAGTTAGGAAAACCGGATTACGGAATTGATTTTGCGGATGTAAAAGGACAAACGCAAGCAAAACGCGCCTTGGAAATTGCAGCGGCCGGCGGCCACAACGTCATCATGATTGGCTCACCCGGAAGCGGCAAAACGATGCTTGCAAGACGATTGCCGACTATCTTGCCACCGCTCACATTGCAAGAAGCCATCGAAGTCACAAGAATTTATTCCAGCGCAGGCATGATGAATGGGCACAAAGGATTGATTTGGGAGCGACCCTTTTGCTCGCCGCATCATGGAGCCAGTCACGCTGCGATTGTCGGCGGCGGCAGAGTGCCACGCCCCGGCCAAGTCAGTCTTTCGCATCACGGCGTTTTGTTCATGGACGAGATGCCCGAGTTTGATAGAAACGTTTTGGAAGGGCTACGTCAACCGCTGGAAGACGGCGTGATTTCGGTTGCCCGCGTTCAAGCGTCGCTCTCGTTTCCGGCGGAAATGATGCTGGTTGGAGCGATGAACCCGTGTCCGTGTGGGTTTCACGGCGACCGAGTCAAGCCCTGCAGTTGTTCGCCGGATGCCATCCGGAGGTACATGGGCAGAATCAGCGGCCCGCTGCTGGACCGAATTGACCTTCATGTCGAAGTCCCTCGGCTTAACCAGGAAGAATTGGTCGGAGCCAAACCGAGTGATTCCTCTGAGCAACTTTTAGAAAGGGTCAAATCGGCAAGGGCGACCCAAGAAACCCGGTTCAAGGACCGAAAAACCAAAGTCAACGGACGAATGACTTCCAAGGAGCTGAAAGAGCTTTGCCCACTGGACGATGCCTGTTCCGAATTGCTGAAACAAGTCGCCGCCAAACTCGGATTGTCCGCAAGGGTTTTTGACCGAATCATCAAAGTTGCCAGAACGATTGCCGACCTTGCCGGAGACGAGAAAATCAGCCCAACGCATTTGATGGAGGCCGTTCAATATCGTTCGCTTGACCGGGTGAACTGAGCAATCCTTGTAAACATCTGGTAAAACGGCAAAAGACGCTTCGCGTCAAAGCACTCATTTTTCGAGGGAAGGAACATGAAAAACGAAGTATCGCCTGCAATGTTTTGGGGAATCATCGGCGCCGTTGTCGTCGTAGTTGCCCTTCTACTCTGGCTCTTTGTATTCAAAAATTAAGAAGAGAACCAGCGTTCGATTCATAAGAAAGCCGCTTGAAGAAATCCAGGCGGTTTTTTTTCAGGTGAACCTGCGCGGCTCGCATATTTTCCCGTTGGACACCTCCGCCCGCTTCACTCGGTTCACACGCTTCACTTACTTCATCTACTTCATCTACTTCACGTACATCATTGTCATTTTTGG
>CAZJKW010000020.1:6322-23506 GCA_964546835.1 uncultured Fimbriimonadales bacterium | reverse complement strand
TTGTGGGTGCAACCAAAAAAATCGTGTCTAAACCGCACGATTCGGCGCACGCTTTCCATTCTTCTGCCTCATCCGGGTTCAAATCACTTAACAAAACTCCGGACGCTCCGGCTTCCTTTGCTTCCCGCGCAAATCGCTCCAGCCCACGCCTCAAAGCCATATTGTAATAACCCATAAAGATAATGGGTTTTTCGACCCTTGCCTGTTTTACGGCAACAAATATATTTTCTAAATGGATTCCATTGTCCAACGCCCGCTGACTGCTTGCTTGAATTGTAGGCCCGTCTGCAATCGGGTCACTAAACGGAATTCCAACTTCAATCAGGTCGGCTCCTCGCTCCTCCAATATCTTCAAAATGTCGGGCAATGCCTCAATCGAGGGGTCTCCTGCAGTAACAAATGGAATCAATGCTTTCTCGTTGCTTGCCTTTAGTTCGGCAAACCGCCGAGAAATCAAACTCATCATTCTGAGTTTACCGTCGCTTATAACCCCGCATTTTGAGTAGGATAGTAATGTTTACAGGAGGTAAACATGACCCCGCTTCTCGCGTTTTTAATATTGGCTCAAGAGCCGCAAGTGGTTGATCAAGGTTTGTACACAACTTACGTCAGCGGAAAACCCATTGCAACCGAAGGTTTCAAAATCCTTGACAACGGAAGAAGTAGTTCCATTATTTCTACAATTTCCGGGGACCAAGTCACTGTTACGGTCAAAACGGCTTTCATGACCGAAGCAGGAATGCTCAAAGCCGCAACCATAAATGTCGTTGGAAAAGAAGTCGTCCACATGACACTTAAAGGTACGGACTATGTTTACGGCGACGGGACAAAAATCCCAACAGGCGGCGAACCTGTCTACTCTGCCGAGAATTTCGCCTGGCACAACATGACCCACATTTTCCGCGCATATAAGCCGGAAGGCGGTAAACAGAAATTCAAAGTCATTGTTCCCTCCTTGAAAACGGCAGTTGACTTAGAACTTGAAAAATCCGGAGAACGCGATTTCGAAGGCAAAAAGGTATGGGACTGGAATGGCACTTCCAGTGGACTCGTTCAATCTTTCGTATCCGATTCAAACGGAATTCTTCTTTTCATGAAAATTCCGTCGCAAAACGTTGAAGTGGTTCGAAAAGGAAGTGAATCCTTGTCGTCGGTTGTGGCAGGTGGACCGACAACGCCTCCAGTTGTGAATAACTTACAGCCCAACAAAGACAAATACGACGAACGCGAAGTTCAAGTTTTTGCAGGTGCGGCAGTTACGATTGGCGGCACGCTTACCATTCCAAAAGGAACCGGAAAGTATCCGGCAGTTCTTCTGATTTCCGGCTCAGGCCCGCAAGACCGAGACTGGAACGCGGGTTCCATGATTACCAACTCGCCGGCAATGCAAATCGCAGACCGACTGGCCGCTGCCGGCTTTGTCGTATTGCGATACGACGACCGTGGAGTCGGCAAGTCAACCGGTGAAAAAGTCGGTGCAACCCTTGGGAACCTGAACAGCGATGCGAAAGCGCTTGCAAACTTCCTTAAGGCGCGACCGGAAGTTGACCCATTCCGCGTGGTTGTTTGCGGCCACAGCGAAGGTGGAGTGATTGCACCAATGGTGGCTTCAAGCGACCCAACCATAGCGGGTTGCATCATCATTGCGGGACCAAGTCGACCGCTTGACCAAATTGTCATTGAGCAGTTAAACGCGCAATCAACGGATGAACGCATTCCTGCGAGTGACCGCGAAGCAGCATTGAAACTGTTGCCTCAAATGACCGACATCATTTCGAAGGCAAAAGCGGGTGAGCGAGGAATCGTTAATGGAATCAGTCTTGCTTGGCTTCGTGAACACATGAATCACGATCCATTGGCTACCATCAAAATGCTTCGAAAACCATTGCTCATCGTTCAAGGTCTTGATGATTTGATGGTGCTTTCTCGCAATGCGGCAGAACTCGAAAAAGCTGCAAAAGATGCAGGAGTAGATACCACGGTTGAATTGATTCCGAGAATGACTCACATTCTCACGCAATTCCCGATTGACAATCCTGATTTTGATGCAAATAATCCGTCGGCAATGGTATCGAAAGTATTCGATGCAATGATTAACTGGATGAACGCAAAAATCGCGAAAAAGTAATGTCCCTATGACAGCCGTCGTGACGAATTGCGACGGCTGTTTTTCTTTTTCTTTGAATCAGCAATTGCAAGCGATTTATCGGCCCAAACTTTTAACTCTTTCGTGTTTTCAAAAACGCTTTTTGGCAATTCGTAATATCCCATTGGGGTGGGCGAATCATACGGAAAGAATGGCTCCATTCCGGCTGCTTCAAAATCTTTCCGATCGAGATCTCCCACTTTGAAATACAGTTTGTCTTCAGCAATCAATGCAAAAAACAAGTCGCCGGAATAGATTCCGACACCGCCAAACATCGCTTTCGTTCTTATCGGAAGAATGTTTGAAAGTTGGTTCTCAACCTTTTCTCGAAACTCTTTCGAAAATCCCATGAATCATTCTTTTTGCGAGTCAACACCCATTGCCGTTGGTGGACTCAGAATATCAATGATGTAAGAATCTTCCAATGCTTCGGCTCCATGCCAAACATTTGAAGGAAGATGAACGATGGTCCCTCCTTCGCAAATTTGATATTCTTGTTGACTTCCGGGTTCTCCAAAAGTCCACTTCACTTTTCCTGAAAGAACAACAGCGAACTGTTCGCTTTCATGTTGATGTGAAGCAACCAAACATCCTTTCGACAACCTTGCTTCGGCAACCAACATGGATTCGCCTTTGATTCTTCGCAGACCCAAATTGGCGATTGGATTTTCTTGTTCAATTTCGTTAATCGAATAAAGGCAGGCATTCATTTTTTGAGTGTACTTGGGTTAGTAAAGATTTGCGCCTTGCGATTCGAGTCGAATGCAAGGCGCAAATTTCGGCTGACCTATTTCAGATTACATATCGTAATCGTCCATGCCGCCGCCCATTCCCGGTGTCGGCATCGCCTTCTTCGGTTCGGGCTTTTCAACTACAAGCGCTTCGGTTGTCAGAACCAATCCTGCGATGGATGCCGCATTCTGCAGAGCGGATCGGGTCACCTTTGCAGGGTCAACAATTCCGGTCTTCACCATGTCAACGTAATCGCCTGTGCGTGCGTCAAGTCCGAAGCCCTTCTTGCCTTCTTTGACTTTCTCGACTACCACGCTGCCTTCGAGTCCTGCATTTTCAGCAATGGTTCTCAGCGGCTCTTCAAGTGCTCGCTTTACGATGTTGATTCCGGTTTGCTCGTCCAAGTCGGCGCTCTTCGCTTTGTCAAGCGTTTCGACAAGTGCAAGGAGCGTGACTCCTCCACCTGCGACGATTCCTTCTTCAAGGGCTGCCTTGGTCGCTTCGCGAGCATCTTCGTATCGGTGCTTCTTTTCTTTCAGTTCCGTTTCGGTTGAAGCACCTACTTTGATGACTGCAACGCCGCCGCTGAGTTTTGCAAGCCTTTCTTGCAATTTCTCTTTGTCATAAGATGAGTCAGTGGTTTCGATTTGTTTCTTAATCGTTCCGATTCGACCATCCACGTCGGATTTCTTTCCGGCACCTTGAATAATCGTTGTGTCTTCTTTTGTGATGACGACTTTCTTAGCGGTGCCAAGCATGTCAATCGAGATGTTTTCGAGTTTGACTCCGATATCTTCGCTGACAAAGTTTCCTGCGGTGAGAACTGCAATATCTTCGAGCATTGCTTTTCTTCGCTCGCCGAATCCCGGTGCTTTGACTGCTGCAACTTGAAGGACGCCACGAATCTTGTTCAATACAAGAGTTGCAAGTGCATCGGCTTCGATGTCTTCTGCGATGACGACCAGCGGTCTTCGTGCTGCCGCAACTTTTTCAAGGAACGGAAGGAAATCTTGTGCGCTGCTGATTTTCTTTTCATGTAAAAGAATCAGAGGATTTTCGATTACGGCTTCCATTCTTTCGGGGTCAGTTACGAAGTAAGGGCTGATGTACCCACGATCGAATTGCATTCCTTCGACGATTTCCAAGTTGGTTTCTCGGCTTTTTCCTTCTTCGATGGTGATAACGCCGTCTTTACCAACTTTTTCAATCGCTTCTGCTAAATGCTCGCCAACGTCCGGGTCATTTCCGGCGATGGTTGCAACAAATTTGATTTGGTTTTTGTCCTTGCCGTTAACTTTGGTTGCGAGTTTGCCGATTTCTGCAACAGCGGTTGCCACTGCTTTATCAATTCCTCTTTTGAGTGCAATTGGATTACCACCTGCTGCAACGTATCGAAGGCCTTCGTTGACCATTGCTTGTGCAAGGATGGTTGCTGTTGTCGTTCCGTCACCTGCGACATCGTTCGTTTTACTTGCAACTTCTTTGCAAAGCTGGGCACCCATATTTTCGTATGGGTCTTCGAGTTCGATTTCTTTTGCAACGGTAACGCCATCTTTGGTGATGGTTGGGCTTCCCCATTTCTTGTCAAGCACGACGTTTCGACCTTTGGGGCCGAGCGTTACTTTGACTGCGTTTGCTACTTTGTTGACGCCTCTTTCCAGCGCGCGTCTTGCTGTTTCATCATATAGAAGTTGTTTTGCTGCCATTTTTTTGTCCTTTTTTTACGATCAATTCAATACTGCGTAGATTTGGTCTTCATCCAAAATGGTGTAGTCGGAACCGTCTAAGTTAACTTCGTTTCCGCCATATTTGGAAAAGAGCACTTTGTCTCCCACTTTTACGTTCATTGCTGCACGTGTTCCGTCTTCGAGCATTTTTCCGTTACCGATGGCTACGACTTTTCCGGTTTGCGGTTTCTTTTTTGCCGAGTCGGGAAGGTACAGGCCGCCTGCTGATTTGTCCTCTTCTTCGAGGAGTTCGATTACGACTTTGTCGCCAAGTGGCTTCAATTTCATTGGTTTGCTTATCCTCCGTTGGATGGGGCGGTTTTCATTCGCTTTTGTCGAGCGTTAGCACTCCCGCCTTATGAGTGCTAAGTATACAAGTTAACAGGTGTATTGAGTCAAGAGTTCCCGGGCTCTTGGCCCGGATTTGTGTTTCATATCTATAGGTCCTCGAGAGAGCCATTTGTCAAGGATGTTTTTTGAGAACTGGTAAAAATACTGGGTGATTAAGTTCAAGTTCGAGTTCAGGTTGGATTTGATGCTCTCTCTTAGGCAGAAGGGCGAAAAAAGTAGTTCGCTGGACTTTTTGAAGTCTCTACTGATTGCGTAGTGGATGGAGGCCCAAAATCAATTCCAAAAGGAGTTAGGGAGAATAAGATTGTGGGGTTTGGAAACTTGGCGAAAGCGTCTATTGTTGATTGGTTGGGTATGACGGTGGAATGAGCGAGAGGTTGGTTTGCTTTAAGGCGTATGACGTGCGGGGAAAGGTTCCTTCGGAGTTGGACCCCGGGCTTGCGAGCAAGATTGGGCGGGCATTGGCGGATGAAACCGGAGCCGAAACGGCCGTTGTTGGTTTTGATGTTCGTTTAAGCAGCCGAGAGATTGCGGACGGTTTGATTGAGGGGTTAAGGGATGCAGGGGTTGATGTCACCGACATCGGTCTTTGCGGAACCGAGATGATTTACTTTGCTACTGCTTTTTATGGATTTGGCGCAGGCGTCATGGTTACTGCGAGCCATAACCCTCCTGAATATAACGGAATGAAAATCGTTCGTGAAGAAAGCAAACCTATTAGCGGTGATTCGGGATTATGGGAGATTGAGAGAAGAGCGCGCGAAGAAGATTTCTCTAGAACCGGAACCGGAAGTTTGGAATCTAAAAATGTTTATTCCGATTTTTCAAAACATTTGCTGAACATTGTTTCACCGACGGATTTGAATCCTTTGCGCGTTTTAGCAAATCCCGGAAACGGTTGTGCCGGAATTGCGGTGAATGCAATTCGAAATAAGATTCCACTTGAAATTGTTGAAATGGATTTTGAGCCGGACGGAAATTTTCCAAACGGTGTGCCGAATCCGATTTTGGAAGAAAGTCGAAAGCCGATGGTTGACCGAATGAAACGCGAAAAGTTTGATTTCGGGGTCGCTTGGGATGGCGATTATGACCGGTGTTTCTTTATTGATGAAAACGGCGAATTTATTGAAGGTTATTACATTGTCGGGTTGCTCGCCAAAGATTTGCTTTCTGAAAAGCCCGGCGCAAAAATTATTCATGACCCTCGGCTTTATTGGAACACAGTGGACATTGTTACTCAGTTGGGTGGTACTCCGGTTTTGTGCAAAACCGGTCACGCCTTTATTAAAGAAAGGATGAGAAAAGAGGGTGCCGTTTATGGCGGAGAAATGAGCGCCCACCATTATTTTGCTTCGCATTGGTACTGCGATAGCGGCATGATTCCGTTTTTGCAGATTGCGCGATTAATTTCAAAATCCGGAAAAACGCTGGGCGAATTGGTCATGGAAATGCAAAACGAATATCCCTGCAGTGGAGAGATTAACAATGTGGTTCATGACGCAGCCGCAGCGATTGAACGGGTTGAGAAACATTTTTCCGGCGCAAAAATTGACCGAATTGACGGACTTTCTATGGAGTTTGACAGCTGGCGATTTAATTTACGAAGCAGTAATACGGAACCGATTTTGAGATTGAATGTTGAATCAAGAGGAGATAAGGATTTGGTTTGGGAGAAAGTTTCTGAAATTCAGAACTTGATTCATCATTGAGGTCTTGTTGAATTTTTTAACGGTGTGACTAAATCTCGATTTCGGGGCCCTGAAGGCAAATTGATTTGTGGACCTGTCACTTTCATTTGCGTTTCCGGTAATTTATTTTGGTTAACAAACCAAGAGATTGAGAATGCTGCCAATGCCGCAACAGCGGCTGCAAGAATCAGATACCCCCAAAACTTAATGCTTCGAAAAGTGATCATTCATCAAGATCCCAAATGTAATCCTGGAGATTTGTAATGGTTCCTTGCCATTCCGGTCCAAAATCACATCCGGCAATTAACTCGGGAAGTGCAACGCTTTTCGCTCTACCATCGGCAAACATCATATTAAATCGTTTGTTGTGCCACGGCCACGCACCCCCATAAATAAGCCACGAAGCGCTGCTCGACGGCTGCCACCCCACAGGGTCGAATCCGAAATAGCTGCGTATTCCCGGAATGAAGTCGAAGGTATCGAAATTGCCTTTTTCCGATGCTGCATATCGGCACGGTGGAGTGACTGCCCAACTTCCCCCTCCGTATGGAAAGCCCTCTTCGGTGCGATCCCAGACCGAATCAATGAACATGAGCGTTCCCGACGGATTTGCGACACGAGAAAACTTGATTGGGAACGGTCTCCAATCGTTTTCATCCAGTTCGAAAAGAGGACTGAAGTAAAGGTAGTTGTAGCCGAGATTGGAACGAAGTGAAGCGGAATAATATTTGACGGCCGGATCACCACCTGCGGAGCCGTCTGCGAATGATGGCATGGAGTGCCTGCCGCTGTCGGAAGGGCAAATGAAAACTTGGAAAGAGCCCACATAGGGAAGTAGGGTTTGAACCCAGGAGCGGTCGTTTTCGGCTGTTGCGACTTCAACGCTTTTGTAGTTTACGGGAGGAACGGTGTCATCGTAGTCTGAAGCATAAATGTTTATTGCTGCTCCGATTTGGCGGAAATTGGACAGGCATGCGGTCCGTTTAGCTGCCTCGATTGCTGACCTAAATACGGGGAACAGGAGCGCGGCAAGTACTGCCAGAATTGCCATAGTAACGAGCAACTCCGTTAGCGTAAAGCCAGCGGAACGATTTCTTCTCACGACGCGACCTGCCTTATTATATCAATCTCCTGCAAATGATATGGTCGAACAATTACCAGGTTATGACTTAGTGGTGAACTTTTCCTGCAAGAGCTGCCGCATCGGCTATCTTATGGAAACCAAGACGAGCGTACCATGGCGCCAGTAGCGGCGAGCATTGGAGAACTCCTTGTAGGTTCCGAGATTTGATGATTCCGGCGAGTGCAGAAGTGAAGTGGGAGCCATAGCCCCTGCCGCGGTCTTCGTTGCGAACACAAAGGTTATAGATGCCGATACAGTTTTCGCTTGAGACCAATGTTGCGGCCGCGAGGATTCCTTGTTCATCTCGCCATACAAAGAACTCGGAATCTAAATTGACGGACGCAAGGATTGAGCCGAGACTTTGCCGCATTCCTTTTGGCGAACTCCAAAAAAAGGAGTCAATCATAAATTTGACGGTTTGGATTCTCAATGGGCCTTGAGCAAGTTCGACAGGCGCAGTTTCGATAGGTGGACTGGGACCGAGCATCATTCCATCGAGTCTGTAAACCTCCATGAGTCCTTTTGATTTAAGCAGTTCCTCTACATTATAAGGAGAGTCTCCGGTCATAACATAAATTCTGAGAAAAGGATTTTGAGTTGCGAGTTGTGCAAGATGATTGATATCTTGCTGTTCGAGAGCAAGCTTCATTGCAAAATTTGAAATCGGGTGTTTTACGGAACTTGTGCATAAAGTAAAAGCATCGGTTTCAGATACGGTGCAATCGGGTGCGCCTTTAGCAAGTGAAACGAATGCTTTATGAACATTTTTTCTTAATGTTTGCGCCGGAGTCAAAACACAACGCCCCAAAAAACACCAAAAGTCAGGGAGCGTTTTGTAATTGTGATACCTGAAGAAAAACCTGCACCCAAGTTTTTTCCTCCAAAGAGCATTGGGCCGTTGGTTGTTATGAATCCCGCAACAAATCCATCATTTGGGTTTTTAGGTTTCCACAAATCCATTCCGATTGCAATTGAAAATTCGTAATCAGGGTTGTAAGTTAGCCCGACTCTTAAAGTTGGCGCTTTTATGGATTGCGGCGGGTTAAAGGACTCTCCACTAAATTGTGCACTCAGAAACTCGCCGACGTTTTGATACAGTTTTCTTTCAATCAGAACTCCCCCATAATGACCGGTATTAATCCAAATTTCTTTTGGCTGACCAAATGCTGTTATCAATTTTTGAGTGTCTTCGGAAGGAATGATTTCGTCAAACCTTGCGCCAATAATCAGTAGGTTCTTTCCTTTTTCGGGAGAGGCAAAATTGAGCGGGTCGACGGGTGCAAGAATTGCTCGTAATTGTTCTTCTGTGACGTTGTTTCTTCTGAATTGATTTCTGATATCAACCGTTAGACTGCTGTTAAAAAGAATATGTGCTATATCCCCGCCACCGAGAACCAATGCAGCCGATTGAATTTTTTCGTCAACTGCATACGCTGCCGCACCGACAACGGCGCCGAGACTGACTCCTGAAATTGCAATTTTGTTTGAGTCGAAAGTGGACTGTTTAGAAATCCAATCCACTAATCTCCGTGCGTCCAAAACGGATTGAATAAAATTTCTTTTGATATCTTCGGGATTTGATGTTATTGCCATTTCCCCGCTTTTGCTTCCTTGAGGTGCTCGTCGTAAATGAAAAGGAAGCGTTAGAATTGCGGCACCAATACCTTTACGATTGAGCTCTTTTGCGAATCTTTGTTCAACTGCGAGGTCGGCTGCCCCCCAATAATGGAGCAAAACAATCATCGGAATTTTTCCGATTCGGTCTCTTGGGAGAACGATTTCGGCTTCTACCGTATCGTTTTGGCTAAATCCCGTGGTCACCAAACTTGGGAACCTAAGGATGGAAATTTCTTGGTTTGGGTCTGATGGCAACGGCGTTTCTCGAAATTCTCCCGAATCCGGAATCGGGTCAGAGATTGAGGGCCACTGACAAATGCCGGCTGAAGTGACAAGAATTGAAAAAAGGCAGACAATGAAGCGCATTCGGTCATTTGGTTCGGCATGAAGCGGCTAAAATCCTGCAAAAGCGTTGTGAGTAGAAAAGTTTCAAATGTTTGGTCTTTTAAGATACTGACCGTTTCGGGAATTCCGATTCGGTTGCATATTACTTTTTTGTTGTTTTTCGGTTGGGTCATTATTGCAACCGAATCGTCGCCTGAGTCGAGCAAGTTACTCGGGATTTTGGCTACGACATTTGTTTGTATTGTTTTTCATGAATTGGGTCATGCGCTTGTTGCCAAGCGGCTTGGAGTTGGCACAAATGACATCACGTTATATCCGATAGGAGGCGTTGCGAGTCTAAAGGATCGGCCACCGGCAAAAAAGGAACTTTGGATTGCCATTGCGGGCCCGATGGTTAACGTTCTTATTGCGATTTTTGTTGGTATCGGTTTATTGATATCCGGAAACAAGATTCCCGCGTTTACTTTGGACATAACAAAGTTAGATTATTGGCAGGCGATTTTGATGATTAATTGCATTTTGCCTGCGTTTAACATGATTCCCGCATTCCCGATGGACGGCGGAAGGATTTTGCGCGCAATTCTCGGAATGAGCATGCCAGATGAAAAGGCAACTCGAATAGCGGCAACTATTGGGCAATTGCTGGCGACAGTTTTGTTTGTTGTCGGGCTGTACTTTATGAATTTTCCGTTATTATTGATTTCTTTTTTTGTATTTGTTGGTGCAGGGCAAGAGGTTTCAACAAGTGTCGTTTTTTCACTTGTCAGCGGGAAAAAAGTTTCGGATGCAATGATTACCGAATATCAGACCCTTGGTCATGGGGAAACCGTTGCAGTTGCGGCGCAAATGTTGTTAAGCGGATACCAGCATGATTTTCCGGTTGTTTATGGAGATGAAGTCATCGGAGTTTTGACACGCGACGGAATCATAAAGGGGCTTACTATAGGAGGTCCGGATTCTTATGTGACTGACCAGATTAACCGTGAGTTTAGAAGTTGCAATCCAGACGAAAGTTTGGAAGAGATTGCAAAGCAGTTAAGTAGCGATCGTGAACCGATTTTTGTTATGGAGAACGGAAAACTACTTGGGCTGGTTACTTCGGAAAATCTGACCGAGTTTGTTTTGTTAGAACAAGCGAAAAGGCACGAGCACAAAGGGTAGGATTTAGGGAATATGGTTCGCGTCCGTTATGCCCCGTCGCCCACTGGAAGTCCTCATGTTGGAAACATTCGCACTGCTTTGTTTAATTTTTTGATGGCAAAAAGACACGGCGGCGTTTTTGTTGTAAGAATTGAAGACACCGATCAAGTGAGAAAGGTTGATGGTGCACTCGAAGATATTTTGGAAAGTCTTGAATGGTTAGGAATCCGATATGATGAAGGTCCTGTCATTGGTGGGAAATACGGCCCTTATTTTCAAAGCGAACGTACTGAAATTTATAGAGAGCATTGTCAAAAATTGATTGATAGTGGAAAAGCATATAAATGTTTTTGCACGCCGGAAGAACTTGACCAAATGCGAGAGTATCAGCGAATCAATAAATTGCCGCAAATGTATGACCGACGGTGGCGCAATAAATCTGCTGCAGAAGTGACCCAAATGGAAGAGGCGGGTGTGCCATACGTGGTCAGACTAGCAATGCCTCTTGAAGGCAAAATTGAGTTTTTTGATGCGATTCGTGGACGCGTTGAATATGAATCGGCCTTGGTTGACGACCAAGTTTTGCTAAAGAGCGATGGATGGCCGACCTACCATTTGGCAAACGTGGTTGATGATTATTTACAAGGGGTTACTCATGTGATTCGGGGTGACGAGTGGATTTCATCTACACCAAAACATGTGTTTTTGTATCAAAGTTTTGGTTGGACTGTGCCGATTTTTGCGCACGCACCGATTATTAAGGGGCCGGATGGCTCGAAATTGAGCAAGCGACATGGCGATACGCGTTGTTTGGATTATCGCGAAAAAGGTTACTTGCCCGAAGCAGTCGCAAATTTTATTGCCTTGATTGGCTGGTCACCGGGAGAAGACAAAGAGATTTTGTCTATGCAGGAAATGGCATCCTGTTTTTCCATTGAAGGCATTCAGCCATCGCCGGGAGTTTTTGACTTGCAAAAGTTGCAGTGGATGAATGGACATTATATCAGGCAATTAACTAAGACAGAACTGTATGACCGTATTAATGCATTTGATGCAAGTTCAACCGATGAAGAGTATTTGAATTTGCCCTCAAAACCGGTGTTACGAAATGCAATTGATACAATGCCGCGTGATTATGTTGAACAAGCGTTTTTTTTGGAACAGGAGCGGGTTAAGTTACTCTCGGAGTTTGCTGATGCATGTGATTTCTTTTTTGTAGACCAACCGACATTAGATATTCAGGCAAGGGATAAATGGTTTTCTCAGGCGCACACAAAGGCGGTTTATTCATACTTGCTGGATGCATTGAATGGAAAAGAATCATTGACCTTGGAAGATTGTGAAAGTTTGGTAGGCGATTGTGCCGCATCACTAAGTTTAGAGAAGAAAGCAATGGCGATTCATCCCATTCGCGTGGCGTTAACCGGCAGAACGTTTGGACCGGGATTATACGAACTTATGAATTTGTTGGGACCAGAAAGAATGAGGAAGCGATTGGAATTTGCCATCGCTTTGATGTAATTCAATGCGATGCAAAGATTGTCATCGTTTTGATTCAGCTTCCGAAATTTGCAAGGACGGAAAATTGAATCCGAGGCATTACAGTCAAGCAATAGAAGTTGCGCAACAGTTTGGCCCAAGGGTGATATGCATTTTTAATGATTACCGTGAGCAGGTGATTGAATCTTTTGCAAAGAACGAATTAAGTCCTAAAAAATCTGAACGTGGTCAAATTTCTTCTTGAAGATTTTTTCGCTATCGGCACCCATCCAATTGTCAAGTACTGATGCATAGACTTGTCTGAAATCAACTTTCCATGGAACATCGCCTCGATCTAAGTTGACCAAATCCGGATTTGGACCGATGACACCACCTTTTACGGTTCCGCCAACCATGAACATTGGGGCGCCGCTACCATGGTCAGTTCCTTTGCTTGCATTTTCTTGGCATCGTCTTCCAAATTCGCTGAAAACCATTACGGATACTTTGTTTGATTTTCCGATAGCCGTCATTTCGTCTTGGAAAACTTTCAAAGCATCGCTAAATCCTTTCATCAAATTAGAGTGTTGATCCGGTTGATTGCTATGGGTGTCAAAACCGCCAGCACTGAAGTAGATGACTCTTGTCTTTGGAGAGGTTGCTATGAGCTGGGCAATTTGTGAAAAGCCCTGACCAAATTGGTCTTTCGCATAAGTAAATTTAGATTGATATTTACCGAGTGCTTTGTTCAATTCCGACATTGCATCCAGTGCTGCAAGATTTGCTTTTCGCACGACTTGAGCGTCTGCGCCCGGTTCGCCCATCATTCCTTGTACTTCTCTTAGCATCCGTTCGCTGTCCGGGTCTCCGACAAACGCTTTTATGTCTGCAAGACTTGCGAAACATGGAACGGCAACTTCATCGGCTGAAAGTGCTTGTGGTCTTGCTCGGGTCAAGGAAATCGCCATCACCGGATTAGTGCTTCCTTTTGTGGCTTGATGATCCAGGAATTTTCCAAGCCAGCCATACGCTTCATGTCCATCCGGGCTTGCGGATTGCCAGATTTCCATTGATTTGAAGTGGCTGCGATCGGGATTTGGATATCCAACGTTTTGAATGATTGCTGCATCTCCTGCATCAAAGATGGATTTGAACCCGGTCATTTGGGGATGAAGACCGAGTGAATTGTTCAGTTTGAGGATTTCACCCTCCGGTATTCCAATTGATGGCCGAAGTTGCCGGTAACGTGAATCAGCCCAAGGAATAACCGTGTTAAGCCCATCATTGCCGCCAGATAACTGGCAAACTACGAGGATATTATCCGGGTCTACTTTTCCGCCTTTTGCTTGTCTTAAGAGGTCTGCTTTTGCAATTTTTGCCAGCCATGGAGGTGTAGCGATTCCCACTGCAATGAGTGCGCTGCTTCTTAAAAAATCTCTTCTGGTTACGTTTTTCATGTTATTCCTTTTTTGTTAGCAAAATTGATATTCAGGTGCGGCAAAAAGCACCCGGCAAACTGCTTGCAATAATGGCGCTGCATTTCGACCGTTCAGGACGTTTAGTCCGCCATTTTTGTCAAAAGTCTCGACAAGCGTGTTTTGTCTTGAGACGGGCAAATCGATATCGAATATTGTAAGCAACGCCTTGATTGCGTCCTTGCTTGATTTTGGATTGGTAGCCATGATTGCGGCGGAAATCGGACCCGCGGCATTGAATCTTCTGAGACCTGTGAACAAAACATCTGCAAGTTTGATTCTTTCGACCATCGTTGCAGATGAAATCCAAGCGGTACCCCAATCCCAACCCGCCACGTCCGGCGGATACAACAAGCCCATTCCTTGATTGTTTAGAGCTTGGCTAATCAGACGTTGGGCTTGAATTGCTTGCAGAGGCAATGATTTGAGAGGGGAAGCATCTGCTGGGCGACCTTCCATTATTGAAGAACCCAAACCAAGTGACCTGCAAACGGAAATTGAAAAATCGACCGGATTTTTGATTTGTTTTCTAACGCATTTCTCGCTCCAAAATTCGTCAGATTTGGCGATTGCAAAGAGGATTGGTTTGATTTGATATCCGGAATCACGATAGACTTTTGCAAGTCTTTCCTGAATTTTGGGTTCTGGATTCGGATAGGCGAACCATTCCCAAAGTTTTGAAGTGATATGAATTGCTGTTTGCGGTTTCGAAGCTAGAATTTCAAGTACATCAATGCCATTGAAGTTCGCTTCGCTACCGAGAATTTTTTTTGTGCCCGTATCATGCAAGTTTTGACGAAAATCAAAAACAACCAAAGGTTTGTTTTCCATGATTTTGTCGTCCAAAGCTTTTGTTGGATCTACCGGCGTTCCGGGTCTTCTCAATTGAAAATCTCTTCGGAAAGTCCAGCCAGTGAATGCTCTTGCTGCCTCTTGTATATCGGTTTCCGTATAGTGACCGATCCCAAGCGTAAACAACTCCATCACTTCTCTTGCGAAGTTTTCGTTCGGTTTGCCACGCACGTTTGTGTTATTGTCAAGCCATTCAATCATTGCCGGGCATTGACTAATTTGTATCAGCAAATCTTTAAAGTTGCCAGAAGCACCCGTTCGGAGTACCTCAAGGTAATTCGCCATGTTAGGACCTTCGTCAACTTTTGAACCGCTAACCGCAAAGTGGTCGTGCCAAAAAAGGGTGAGTTTCTCTTGTAGAGGTCTTTGCGTTACCAACATCCGGGTTACCCACCAGGATGCAACTTGTTCAACCCTCAACCGAGGTGGTCGGTCCGGCAACCTTTGGGCGAACTCCCAAACGTTAACCGGGAAGTTGTCTTCGACTTTGTCGTAGTTGATTAACCTGTCAAGGGTTCCATCGACACCGAGTTTCTCGTAAAAATCCAACTCGGCTTTGCTTGCTCCAAGTCCAAACCTGCGCAAGATATGCCCAACCTTCTCTCTCGTCGTCAACGCCATTACCTTTCCTATATTGTAGGATACTTTTGCTTTGACGGCAAGCCAAATCGGAAGTTCAGTTCATTGTTTCAGGCAAAAGACCCAGACTTTTGAACTGAAACCTTGCATTTCCCAGCACGGTCGCTTCGTCGCTCCCAATTTCCAACTTGTTGCCGATCTGCCTTGCCAGTTCCTGAATCAGAATTCGATGGTGGATTCCGCCACCAATCATTGTAATCCTTTCGGATTTCGCTTGTGTTAGTTCTTCGAGTTCATTTATGCATTTGAGATAAGCGGTCACCAAACTGGCATAAATTGAACTAACCAAATCTGCATCCGTCATTTTGTCGGAATCGCACAGATTCTTGATTGCTGACTTCATGTCCGGTGGATTAAGTAAAGAAGGGTGATTTACATCAAAAACAATTTTTTTATCACTATTTGCAACGCGTTTTTCATAGTCGTTTCCCGTTAGATTTCCAAAACATTGTTGAAGTAGCCAAAAACCAGAAATATTCTTTAGAAAACGAAAATTGTTGTTTCCGCGTTCATTGGTAAATTTGGATTCAAATGCTTGTTCTGAAATAATTGGAGTTTGCAGTGTTTTTCCCATTAATGACCAAGTTCCAGAACTTAAAATGATGTCTCCATTTGTAACAGAGTAAAACGCTGACGCGGTATCGTGCGATGCACACAATTGAAATCCGTTTCCCAAAGTGTAACCCGGTTGGCGAATTGTTGGCATTTTGATAAAAATGTCTGATTCACACCATTCGCCTTGCAAATTTAGCATTTGAGTTGTCGACGCATTTGTTGATTCTGCAAACAGTTCATTTGAGCATGCCAACTCTTTTGCAATGAAGTCAGGGATTAACATAAATGTATAGGCTGCATCAAGTTCCGAATCTTTTCGGATTTGTCGCGCTTTTAACTGGCAAAGTGTATTGAATGGCCAGGGTTGAATTCCTGTCTTTTCAAAAATTGTGTATGAATTGGTCAATTCATAAGCGATCTGGTGTGACGGGTCTCGATAAGTCAATGGGTTTTCAATCAGTTGTGCGGTTTCATCCAATAAACAGAAGTCCACTCCCCATCCACATACTGAAACAGATTCGTATTTTCTTTGATCCTTAAGGATGTCTTGAAGCGTGGCAATAATTTGCCTGACATCCCATCTCTCAAACCCGTTTTGGTGAATTTTGGGAGTTGATTTTTTGAGTAACTGTGTTAACTCGATTCGATCAGAAAGTGTTGCGCGATAGACCCTGAAGTTCGATGCTCCAAGGTCTATCGCTATGACCGATGTCATTTTGATCGCTTGAGTGCTTCTTGAATGGCTCTATCTAATTGAGGATCAATTCCTGACATGTAATCTTCGTTTGACCACGGAATCGTGATATCTGGGATTTCACCGTCGTTTTCCATGGACCGTCCATCCATTCTCCATACAGCACCCATCGGCATACGATAAGAAGTTCCGTCAACCAATGGCGGAGGTCCATAGGTCCAAATTACATAACCTTGAGTGCGCATTCCGATTGTTGTCCCGAGTCCGCGTTGACGTACTGAATAGGGAAACATTTCGCCATTTGATGCGGAGTTTTCGTTCATCAATACGATATTGGTTCCTTCCCAAACGGTGTCATTCGGTGCTGTTTCGACAACGCTGTCTCTCATTCGATACCATCCGTGTTGTTTTCTTTCCAGAATATCCACAAGACTGTCGGCAATGTTTCCGCCACCGTTAAATCGAACATCAATTATCATTGCAACTTTTCCACGTTTTTCTTCTTGAAATTCTTCGTCAAATCTGGTTTTGTCACCGCCACCCAAACAGCGAATAAGCAAGTATCCGACTTTGCAACCGGTAGCATCATAAACTTTTCTGCGATTACTCGAGCTGTACGTC
>CAZJKW010000020.1:1124-6312 GCA_964546835.1 uncultured Fimbriimonadales bacterium | reverse complement strand
TTATCAGCAACCCATTGGCGATATCGTAATTCTCCAAACTCGCCTAGACTTGATGCCGCAAACTTGACCATTCGAGTCTCCTTAGAATCGGCTGTTGGCGCAACCGTGAAGACTAAATCACGACCACTTTGGTCGTGCAAAACCGACCATAGCTTTTCGTTTAGCGAAACTGGAACGCCATTAATATGGGTAACGATTTCACCGGGCTTGATTTCCGTTTTTTTGTAACTTGGCGCTGAACCGCGATAAGTTGAATTGACTTTGATTCCCGGACCAGAATAACTGTAGTCAAATGAAAACCCGGGATGCGATACTTGAGGAGACCTAACCCCTCCTTGTGCCGGACCAATTTCGCTGTGAGAAGATTCTAACTCTCCGGTCATCATGTTTAGCAAGTCCGCCATTTCTCGTCGGTGTCCAACTCCCTGCAATTGCGGTTCATATCGTTGACGAATCAGATCCCAATTTCTGCCATGAAAATTTCCGTCATAGAAACCACGATTGAATATTCTCCAATATTGCAAAAATGCTGACTTCCGAACTTGGTTCAAATCCTGTACCAGTTCGGCACGGAAGGAGACCGGAGCGAGTGCAAAATTGTTTCCCAATTGCAATACACCGGGCAGTCCATTTGCAAGAACAAATGCTTTTTTGCTGTCCGCATTTATCTTAAATTCGCTCACACCTGCAGCGATTTGCTTTACATCTTTTCCATCATAACTTGATTGCCAAAGTGCACCTGCTGAAGTGAAATAAAGGATTCCTGAATTTGGATCGGAAAAAACGTCAGCATTTGGTTGCATTTCAAACATTCTTCTTGCACGGTCTTCAATGTCTTTGAAATCAATCTCAACTTTTACAGCCGTTGTCGGCTTAGTATATTTTAGTTTGACTTCGTTCGGCGATTCATCTTCGGGCAAGAGCGGCACCATGTAATAACCTCTTGCAGACCGGTTACTGAAATAGTACAGAAACTTTCCGTCTGCAGACCATGCTGGTGACGTATGCGCGACGGCCCTTTTTGTAACGTTTTCGATTTTTCCATTTTCAAGGTTTACGACATTAACATTTTCCGTTCCACCGGTTTCTGCTCCTGTTACCGCAAGCCACTTACCATCCGGCGAAAATGCAAAGTCTCCGCCGCTGGTGCCGTACATTTTTGTTCCGCCTTGAGCATAAATTCGCTTTGGAGCCATTGAACTGTCAATTGTCCAGAGATAAATTCCGCCTTGTGGGCCTGTCACCCAAAAGGCAATACCGCGTCCATCCGGCGTTAATTTTGGTTCGGTTATGTCTTCGGAAGTAGCCCAAACTTCGTTAACCTCCTTGGTCTCCAAATTGATGGAGAAAAGGCGATCATTAAAATTTCGATCGCTAACAAAGAATGCTTTTTTTCCGTCGCGAGACATGAGCACCTGTCCATCGACTCCAGGCCAATCAGTTAATCTTCTCGCGTCATCTTTGTTTCGACCTTCGGGCTTTTCAATGGGAATTGACCATAGTTCATTTCCTGCGACAAAGACAAACGTTTTTTCGTCTGGCGTAATCACCGCCTCCGTTGCACCGCCGGTCAAGACAACTCTTTCAATGTTTCCTGCCTTTTGATCATCAAACACACGAATGTCAACTTTTTTCGTACTGCCGTTCGAATATAAGTAAGCGTATCCTTCCTTCTCAAAAGCAATCTCACCTTTATTGGAAATTGAAGGAAACCGTATAGCTTCACCAACAAAATTGGTAACTCGTTTTGCATTTCCATTCCAATCAAAATAGTATAAATTTGGTGTTCGCGCCGGTGAATCAACGAATTTTGTCGGAGGTTCATTAAATTTTCTCGAGCTTGGGGTTACTTCTGTGTACGTTACACAATAAAAACCATTCCCGTCTGGCGATGGCAAAGGCCAAAGTTTTTGATTGTCATTTTTTGCTAACGTTTTTCGCAGACCGGTAGAAATATCAGTGACAATTATTTGAGCAGCAGCAGAACCGTGATATCTAGGCCGAATTGTCGGGTAGCCGTACCTTTGTGAAATGATTGATTTTCCATCAATTGTGAAATAAGGCTGAGACAACCCTTGATAATCTTCGGTGATTTTTTTGAAATCCAAAGTTCTGACATCTAAAATAAAAATTCCGGTAAATGGTGTATCGCGTTGTCCCGTGAATGTAATCCATTTTCCGTCAGGCGACCAATCGGTTGCAATTTCATTTCCACCGGAATAAGTTAACTGGCGTGGTTCACCACCCGTAATAGGAATCGCAAACACATCAAAGTTTCCGTTCCTGTCGCTCGAAAATGCAATCCATTTTCCGTCCGGGCTCCAAATTGGCCGCGTTTCCAACTCAACGTGTGCAGTTATCCTCGTTGCAATCCCGCCGTCTGAATCAACCATCCAGATGTCTCCGCGATATTGAAACGCAATTTTTGAGCCGTCGGGACTAATCGTCGGCATCCTGAGCCCACAAATCGGCTGGTCATTTGCCGGTGTTAACTGGGACATGAGGCCGGGTCCAAAAATCAGACCGAGAGCGACAGCAAGTAAGCGTTTGATTTCCATTTCGTACGAAGAATACACCAATTGAATCACGTCTTGAATCCAATGCAGTCAAAGCCGACCATTCGAATGTTGGACCCAGCGGAAGCATTGGCAGGATACTTGCCCGAAACGGTCCGATTTACCTATCGTTCCGAGTTTTATTTCGATGTTGATGCCAGAGAGTCCGCAGCCGGTTTCGGTTGGAACTTGATTAAAAGGGTAGCAAACCCCGCAATTGTAAAAGAGCACCGCTGGATGCCGTTTGAAGACCATGTTGTTTCCCCGCGTGGATACGTCGCGCTCTTGAATGATGAGCCGGTTGGATATGCAGAATATGCTTTTGAGGAATGGTCAAACTTAGTCAGGGTTTGGCACTTTTATGTCCGAGAGGAATGTCGGTTGCAAGGCATTGGCAAATTACTCATGGAAACAATTGAACTTGGAGCCAAGCACTTTAAGTCACGAGGGATCTTTTTGGAAACCCAATCTTGCAACGCTCCGGCAATTGAATTTTATCAAAAGTGCGGATTTACATTTTGGGGAATCAACACTGCTGCATATACGAACAAAGACATTGAAAACAAGGATGTGTTTTTGTGGATGGGTAAAAAATCTAATTCATAAATTTATTCTTTATCCAACTTGCAATAAACTCCATGACTTTTGGCGAAATGGTTTCCTGAATCATTGAATATTCTGTTGGGGATCCGGTGTTGCATGTTTGGAACAAATGATTAAGATTTGGGAATCTCTTTACAGTGAAGTCTTCATTTCCACCGGATTTAAGTGCTGCAACGATTGCCGGTAAATTTTGAGTGGGGTCTACTTGCAGATCTTTTTCACCACTGATTGCGAGCACAGGCACTTTCACTTTTTGCAAAACGGTTTTTGGTTCAAATTTTAGGAAATAACGAAACCAGGGCGACATGATTGATGGCAAACTTGCCTTTACTTGGGTGACTTCCGCGGCAGTAAATTCAGGATATTTTTTTGCAAAATCCTTTAACACAGAATCAATGAGTTCAATCGCCTTTTTGTTATCGGATTCTTCACTAATGACTCGAAAAATAGATTTTTGCAACTTTGCGTTGATTTCAATTCGTTGAGTACTTTCACCCATGGCTTTTTGGATCAATGCGGATTGTAAGTTAATAATTTCTGCTCCATTTACGCCCGGACCTGCCATCAAAACAATAAAGGCAACGTCTTTTGATTCAGCTGCTACCATTGGAGCAATTAGGCCACCTTCGCTATGCCCTATCAAACCAATTCTCTTCGAGTCAATTTCAAACCGCTGCTTGAGGAAAGTAATTCCTGCTTTAACATCTTCTGCAAAATCTTTTGACGTTGAGTTAATTGGATTTCCTCCCGTTTTTCCCACGCCTCTATCGTCAACTCGAAGTACTGCAATTCCCTGCCGGGTCAAAAAATCTGCAAGCACCCAAAACGGCTTGTGACCGAGGATGGTTTCATCGCGATCTTGTTGTCCGGAGCCGGTGATTAAGATGACTGCCGGGTGTTTTCCTTTTGTTTTTGGAACTGTTAGGGTGCCGCCGATGTTAAAGCCACCCTTTTTGCTTAGATAGTTAACTTCATGGACATTATACGGATAAGGCGGTTTTGGATCCTGAGGCTTCCGATAGTCCGGAATTTTTTCCAACTTGACAAACTTGATTTCAAAACTTTCCGTACCTTGTTTCCAATTTCCGTGAAACGCTTCTTGATTTTCACTAAACTCTCCTTCAAACTGCAACGCCAATTCCATGGAAGTAAATCTTATTTTGTTGCTTTCTATATCAATTGCTGATATGGGTAGACCGTATGCACCTTGGTCAGGGCTATCCAATTTTGCTGAGTATTTGCCGTTCTTCTCTTCAACAATTAGAATCACTCTCAGAGAAATAGCACCCACAGGAATTTTGCCTTCCCAAACGCCGACAAGCTGCGCGGACACCATAGATACTAAACATAGGGCAGTCCACAAAGAAATTGAAAACCGAAGCATGTATTGAAAACGAGTTCGCGGTAGAATTGGTTGCGTGGCAACTGAATTTTCATTCGACATTGTTTCAAAAGTAGATCAACAAGAAGTTAAAAATGCTCTCGATCAGGCTCAAAAGGAACTTGCAAACCGTTATGACTTTAAGGGTTCGGCTGCAAAAATTGAGCATGAAAAGGAAGTGATTACGTTAACCGCAGATGATGAATTTAAGTTGGGCCAGTTAAAGGACATTGTGGAGAGCAAATTACTTAAACGCGGAATTGATATCAGACACTTGGATTACGGCAAAATCGAACCGGGAGCAAAGTTGACGGTTCATCAAAGACTGAACTTGAAGCAGGGAATTTCGCAGGACTCTGCAAAAGTGATTATCAAACAACTTCGGGATAAAGGAATTAAAGTAAATGCTCAAATTCAAGGTGACCAGGTTCGGGTTTCCGGGAAAGTCAAAGATGACCTTCAGAAAGCAATCAACTTGGTTAAGGAAATGCCACTGGACTTCGCTGTTCAATTCGTAAACTACCGTTAAGAAACTTGGGCATAATCTATGTTGCCCGGCTCATCCGGCCGGTTTAACAGGAGGATAGTTTTGAAAGCATATTGGATTTTGGCAATGGCTGCAATCGTGACCCTTGGATGCGGTGGTGGC
>CAZJKW010000020.1:0-1114 GCA_964546835.1 uncultured Fimbriimonadales bacterium | reverse complement strand
CAAAACAGATTTATCCAGAGGCAGTGCAGATTCCGACAAAGGCCCTTCGATTGCATTGGTGTTTGATGAAGGCGGCAGAGGAGACAAATCATTTAACGACAGTGCCTATCGAGGGCTGGAAAGAGCTCAAAAAGAACTTGGTGCGAAAATAAAGTATGTCGATTCAAAAACTCAAGCCGACTACAAAGCAAATTTTGAAAACTTGTCATTTGAGAAACCGGACTTAATTGTTGGTGTTGGATTTAGTATGGGCACTCCTTTAGGGGAAGCTGCAAAAAAATATCCGGATCAAAAGTTTGCAATTATTGATGTTCCTTCTGAAGCGACAAATGTTTTGGGTGTCGTTTTCAAAGAAGAGGAAGGTTCATTTTTGGCAGGCGTCCTTGCAGGATTGACCACAAAAACTAACAAGATTGGTTTTGTCGGCGGAAAATCCATCGCGTTGATTAAGAAATTTGAATATGGTTTCAAAGCCGGAGTAAAAGCGGCAAATCCAAACTGTATAGTAGATGCAAAGTACACCGAAGATTGGAGTGATGTTCAAAAAGGTAAAGAAGCGGCCATTGCTTTGTTCAATGGTGGCGCAGATATCGTTTATCATGCCAGCGGAAAATGTGGAATTGGCGTGATTCAAGCAGCAAAAGATTCAGGCAAACTTGCGATTGGTGTTGACAGCGACCAAGATGGCGAAGCACCCGGATTTGTTTTGACCAGCATGATAAAGAATGTTGATAATGCGGTATTCAATGCGGCAAAAATGATTAAGGAAGGAAAATTTGAAGGCAAAACTCTTAACCTGGGAGTTGCAGAAGGTGGCGTGGGACTTTCTGAAATGAAATACACCAAAGACAAGATTCCTGCAGGTGCTATGGAAAAAGTGAAGGCAGCAGAAGAACTTATCAAGAGTGGAAACTTAATTGTCCCAAAATCTGAAGAAGATTTTGCAAAATTCACAGCGCCAAAGTTGTAATTAATAAAGAGTTTGACAGCTTTTGTCAAACTCTTTATTAATTGTCTCGAAAATCAACTACAGTGTTCGTATAGTCATCAGCAGGGCGACGACGCGAACCCAAGTCGTCTTTCTTGTTTCTTCCAACAGACCTAATTTCCAACA
>CAZJKW010000019.1:0-24042 GCA_964546835.1 uncultured Fimbriimonadales bacterium | reverse complement strand
GGGAATTGAGTAGGGTCGGCTATAATCCCCGAATGCGCAAAACAAATTTAGTACTCGTTGCAGCAGTTGCTGCGTTTCTCGTAGTTGGCTGCGGCGGTGCGTCCGAAGCAAGCCTTGTCGGCAAATACAAAATGAGCGTTGACACATCAAAGGTGCCGGCCGACAAAAAAGCCCAATTCGACATGATGAAAGGCATGTTTGAATCCATGGAAATGGAACTGATGGCTGACAAAAAGGCAAAAATCAATGCAATGGGTCAGGTCACGGAAGGAACTTGGTCTTTGGAAGGCGGCAAAGTAACTCTTGACAATAAAGGCGACAAGCAAACGATGACGGTTCAAGGCAGCGAACTTATCATGGATATTCCGGAAGCCCAAAAGAAAGACATGGAAGGCATTACGATGAAGTGGGTTAAGAAATAAACCTGTTTCGATTTGAAAAATCGGTCGCATTTCTTTTTGAATTGCGACCGATTTCATTTTGGGATAAAATTTGAAAAAATGAAACTGTTTTTGGATACCGGCGACATTAATGAAGTCAAAAAAGCGGCCGATTGGGGAGTTTTGGATGGCGTGACCACTAACCCAACTCTAATCGCAAAAAGCGGGCGCGGATTTAAAGAAACCGTGTTGGATATTTGCAACGCCGTGCCAAACGGTGCAATTAGCGCGGAAGTCGTCGCAACTACTTACGACGAAATGTTGAAAGAAGCGCTCGAAATTTCTTCGTGGCACGAACAAATCGTTGTAAAGGTTCCGATGATTCGCGACGGCGTGAAATTGGTAACGACTTTAACTGAAAAGAATATTCGCACTAACGTTACGCTGGTGTTTTCTTTGTCGCAAGCGTTAATGGCTGCAAAAGCAGGAGCAACTTTTATTAGCAATTTTGTGGGTCGCGTGGACGATATCAGCGGCGACGGAATGGCGGCGGTTGCAGACACCGTTCGAATGGTTGAAACCTACGGATACGACAGCGAAGTTTTGGTTGCAAGCATTCGGCATCCGCAACACGTTGTGGACTCGCTAAACGTCGGCGCGCATATCGCAACGATGCCGTTTTCTGTGATGAACGCATTGTTCAATCATCCGTTAACCGAAATTGGATTGAAAAGATTTTTGGACGATTGGAACGCAGCAGGACTAAAGATCAACTAATTTTTCGGTTCAATAGAAAGCCAAATTCGCAACGCCATTGCAACGGCTCCTACAAAAGCACCAAACGCAACAGCGCGCTGAACCGCGTCGTTAACCACCGTTAAGATCCATGTTCGGGTTTCGCTGCCGATGGCGTCAATCGTTGCAGCGGTTTCGGACCCTCCAAACCCAAAAACGGAAGCCAAGAATTGTGCCGTTGGGACCTGCGTTAATAAAACCAGCGTCGCGACCGCAGTCAAAATGGCAGAATCAAAACTGCGAATACGAAAAGCACGATACGCCGCCGAAATCAAAAATGCGGCCAGCAAACCAAACATTGTTGCGCCAAGCGGAAATTGCAAATTGAAAAACAATAACTCGTGCGCCTGATTCCAAAACGATGCGTTTGGAAACTGCTGTCTCATAATTTGAACCACCAGCATTGCAATTACGGATAGAATAACAATTGCGCTGAGGCTTTTTCCCGATGGCTCTTTTTTGATGCGCTTGAAATGAATAATGAGCAAACCGATAAGCCCAAGTCCCAATCCGAAATTCATCACGATTTGAACAAAAACTGCCGCGCGCCCCGAAAATTCACTCATGCCCGTTTTGAAGCCGGGTTTCCCAAGTTCCGCAATGCTTCCATCGGGCAACGAGCCATCAAGTAACTTCATTTCATCCGGAAACTGCCCGTTAGCAATCGCGATTCTCGGCTTTTTGTCCGTACCGATAAACGTAAACAGGGTCTGGTTGATTCCCGTAAACCGAATGTCAATTATGGAACTTCGTTTCATCCATTCTTCCAAACTATTGTTGTCAGGAGGAAAAAAAGAGAAAGAGTAAACATTTTCTTTGGACTTGTCTACCGATGCAATCGCCGATCCATTATTGGAATGTGAAATTACAGAAACATCCTCTTTGTTTCTTGAAATGACTTTTGGATCTTGCCAGTTAATCAAATCTAAACTGGTCATTGAGAAAATGACAGACCGGCCTTTTTCAAATGCAGAAAAATAAAGTGAATAATGGTTTGAAAGTTTCTCGACTCGAATCCAATTCGGCCCACTTGGAGAGATTTCATTTGGAAGTGTGAAAGTTGTTTTAGTTATCGGTTGCCATTGCGTGCCGTCCATGCTTTCGGCAAAGCAGATTCTTTTCACATCATCCTTTCCATTACCCAGGTAAATCATTTTCCATCCGTTTGGAGTCTTAAAAACCGATGGGTAACTTGCGCCGAAATAATCTTCATTTCTAAAAGCGGACAAATCGAAAGAAGGCGTTCTGTGTTTGGTGTTGTCCAAATCCAACATTACGATTTGTTTGCCCGTTGAATAAAAAACTCTTTTGCCGACTAAGTCAGCACCATACATTCCTTCACTGTCAATGCTCCCGCCGATTTCATTGGGGAGAAAGAAGGCAAGAATCCAAATTAATCCAAAACCAAACGTAAATGACCAAATCAATAAGCGTTGGTAGCGCTTCATCTGCCAAGCAAACCTTCTACCGGATTTAATGAACCGGAATACAGATAAGCAAAAACAGAACCGATGATAATCAAACCGGCAATAATCAACTTTGCGAAGTCCTGCCCGCGAATTGTGCCGATTTCAACCGGGTCACGAGACAAATAAGCGCCGGCTGCATACAATTCTTCACCAATCAATGTGTAATCGCACGTGCACATGAAAAATGGAATTTGCAGATAATCCGCCGTTGCGGCAATTTGCAAAACGCCTTGCCGTCTACCGGATTCTGCAATCAGCAACGATTCAAATCCAAAACTTCCGAAATAAAATGCAGTTGCAACTTGCTCTCTTGCCAAAGACCCGATGACGCCTGCTGAAAATGCTCCTTGGTCTTGGGACACAAACCGCACTTCTGCATTTGCATTGGCAACCATTTCAGCCGCAGGCGCAACGACCGCAGCATTTAAAATGGGAACGATGATCTTTGCCGAAAACGCTTCACATTTCTTGGCAATCCATTTTAAGACCGATAATCCGGCAAACGTTTGCATGTTGTCTAATCCACCGATACCGGGAACAAACAAAACCGGCTTTCCCATTTCCGTTGCGCGCCCGAGTGCTTCTTCCATGGCGTCAATACCGGGAATTCTTCGAATTTGCAATTCACGTTTCTTTGCGCTTCTCATCATAAACAAAATCAGCCCAATAACCAGTAACGCAAAAATTCGAACGCTTAAAGGGGCATCCACCGGGCTACTTTCGCCAAAAGACGCGTGTTTCCTGTTTAGCGGTACAACCTCCACCAATCTTATGAAAGCGCTGGGTCAAATCACGGTCGTTTGCGGCTCGATGTTTGCAGGAAAATCTGAGGAACTGATTCGGCTGGTGCGCCGCGCATGGTATGCCAAGAAGAGAGTTCAAGTGTTTAAGCACGCTCTTGATGACCGATATGATCAAGTGATGCTAGCCACTCATATGGGGGTGACTCACGAAGCGATTCCGGTCAAAAACGTCAAGGAAATACGCTCAAAACTTGACCCCCGAGCTTCGGTCGTCGGTATCGAAGAGGCACAATTCTTTGACAAAACGCTAACTGAATTGGCACTCGAACTCGCAGCAAAGGGCAAGCACGTGATTCTCGCAGGTCTGGACCAGGATTTTAGGGGAGAGCCGTTTGGCTGTATGCCTCAACTGTTGGCGTTAGCCGATGAAGTTGTCAAACTGCGTGCGATTTGCGTTCAGTGTGGAGCAACCGCATCGCATACTCAAAGATTAGTGGATGGAAAACCCGCCGCATGGGGCGATCCATTGATCCTGATTGCCGCAACAGAAAGTTATGAAGCGAGATGCAGAAATTGCTTCAAAATTCGCAATAAGCCGAAGAAAAAATAGGCCAATCAGCACACCCCTCCGTGCCATAATCAAACCATCCCCCGGGAGTACAAAGGAGTACGTTTTCGCATGAAAGTCAGCATCATCGGCGGCGGTGGCCGCGTCGGTTCCAATGCCGCATTCGCCCTTCAACTTGGAGGCGTCGTTAAAGAAATTGTCATTAATGATATGAACGCCGATATGGCAGCAGGAGAAGCCCTCGACCTCCGACACGGTTCAGCCCTCACCTCACCTCAAACTATCGTTTCCGGCGGCTATGATGCGGTAGAAGGTTCTGACTGTGTCGTGATTACTGCAGGTCTCAGACGAAAGCCGGATGAAAGCCGTCTGGAATTGATCAACCGCAACGTTGTTCTTTTTAAAGAGATCCTTGGCAACTTAAAGTCCATCAAGTTACCCTCGCATGCAACCGTGCTCGTAGTAAGCAACCCTGTAGACATCCTGACCATGCTTGCGGTTAAAGAACTAAACCTTCCCAACAATCAGGTGCTCGGCCTTGGGACTGTCCTCGACACTTGTAGATTTCGATCTCTGCTGGCAGATCATTTCAAAGTCGCTGCCACAGATGTTCATGCCTTGATTCTTGGCGAACATGGAGACAGCATGGTTCCCATGTGGAGCAGTGCCACCGTAAACGGTATGCACATTTCTTCGCTAAACGGATTCACGCAAGAAGTCGGCGATGGAATTTTTGAATTCACCAAAAAGTCAGGTGCTGAAGTGATTCGACTCAAAGGGGGAGCCGGATGGGCTGTCGGAGTCAGTATTCAAGTTGTGGTCGAAGCGATTGCAAAAAATAGTGAAGTTTTCTTGCCGGTGTCATCGCTCCAAACGGGTTGCATGGGAATCAACGACATTTGTCTTTCGCTTCCCACACGTGTTGGCAAAAACGGTGTTCATCAAGTTGTTGCACCCAATTGCACCGACGCAGAGCGCGATTCATTAATCAAGTCCGAAGCAGCACTCAAAGATGTTTGGGCAAAAGTCGGCTAAAAAATGACCTTTGAAATTCTCGCCATCGGAACGGAAATTCTGCTCGGCGAGATTGTGGATACCAATTCTCAATCGCTGGGAAAACTGTTCGCAAAATACGGCCATGACCATTTTCGAAGAACAACCGTCGGCGATAATTTAGAAAGGGTTACCAATGCAATCCAAGAATCGCTGTCACGAAGTGACGGCGTTTTTTGTATTGGCGGTCTGGGTCCGACACAAGACGATATAACTCGCGAAGCCATATCTAAAGCAACTGGGGTGCCATTAATCGAAGACCCCGAAATTCGTAAGCACCTCGAAGCATTAATGCGATTAAGAAAAAGACCCTGGGTTGAAAGCATGGCAAAACAAGCCATGAAACCGGTAAACGCAAAAACATTGCCGAATCAACACGGTAGCGCACCCGGCATTTTTTGTGAATTAGAAAACAAATTCATCATTGCTCTTCCGGGACCAAAAAATGAATTTCTTGGAATTCTCAACGATTCCGTCGAACCGTGGCTTCAATCGATTTCTGATTCGGTTATTGAAACCAAAACCATAAAAATTGTCGGAATGATAGAGTCCGCCGTTGAGCAAAGAATTAGCGATTTAGTAAATGGCACCAACCCAACGGTTGCGCCCTATGTTAAACAAGGTGAAGTTCATTTGCGAATTGCGGCAAAAGCAAAAAATCGTGAAGAAGCCACTCGACTCATCGAGCCGATTTTTGAAGATATCAATCAGAGGTTCGGGAATTTTGTTTTTTCTACGGATGAGCAAGAGTTACAACAAGTGGTTGTGAATTTGCTTTTTGAGAGAAAACAAACATTAGCGACCGCAGAGAGCTGCACGGGCGGAATGCTCGCACAGCGAATTACATCGGTTCCCGGTTCAAGCGAAGTTTTTTTGGGAGGATTCATCACCTATTCCAACGAATTAAAGGCCCGTGAAGTGGGAGTTGCAAGGGTGGATATCCATCAATTTGGAGCCGTTAGCGAGCCCGTTTGCAGACAAATGGCAGAAGGTGCAAAACGCGTTACAGAGGCCGATTATGGAATTGGAATTACAGGAGTTGCGGGTCCCGGTCAATCTGAAAAAAAACCGGCAGGACTCGTTTTTATCGGACTTGCAGGACCGCGCGGAACCGAAGTGGTGCAAGATAACATTGCCGGCGACAGAGAAACCGTTCGCTTTCGTGCAACACAAACTGCGCTTAAAATGTTGCGTGAGGAGTTAATCAAAGAATGAGACTTTTTGCAGCAATTGTGCCAACTTCCGATGCGATTCAGAAAATTGCCGAAGTGCAAAAAAAAGCACACACATGGATTCAAACCAAGGGCTCATATGTCAAGCCGGATAAGTTTCATGTTACGTTGCAGTTTTTTGGAGATGCATTTCCGCAATCCGTAACCGAAACTCAGATTTCCGAGGCAATAAAAGAGGTGCTTCCGTTTGATATCACGCTCACGACTTTAAGCGGATTTCCCGATTCTCGATTAAAACGAGTGGTGCACTTGGAACCGGAACCGTGCGAGCCATTATTAAAAATCATGAAATATTGGGGAACCCCATCAGAGCCAAACGACCGTCCCCATTTGACACTCGCAAGATTTAATCAACCCGTAGAATTGCCGAAAGTGAAATTCGATCCAATTCAATTTTCGGTTTCATCGGTACGTTTGCTAAACTCGTTGCATGTTGGAACCGAGTCAAACTATTCTTTGCAAAAAGAGTTTTATTTGGGAGTTTAATAATTTTGGACTTTAACGACTAAGAATGAGTCTTGCAGGCTGGCCATGCTTTCAATTTCCGAACAAAAAAGAAGAGAAGTATTTCTAATCGGTGACAGAACCGTTGGAAACAAAAAATTTTGGTCGGAAGTTAAGAAACTTGCTGCGGAAGCGAAAGAATATCTGAAATCTTATCAGTTTTGTAAATCGGTAAACGAGTGCTATTTCGGAGCGGGATTCGAATACATGTCCATGTTTTTTATGGTCATTTCGACTGATTTTGAAGAAGTCCCAAAAGAAACTTGGGTCATGATTGGTGATGGGCCGCCTGCGATTTTGGATGCGGAATCATGCGTAACCTCAACAGACGCATTAGAGGCATACATTGAATTGTGTCGGGAATGGGTAGAAGCAGTCAAAAAAGGAAAGAGTACAGAAGGATTAATGCCAATTACTTATCGTGATTCAATGCGCAAAGTGGAAGAATCACTGGAATTCGCAAATATGTTGACAAAGCGGTTAGAATTCTTGAATAAGAACTTTGGAAGGCTTACCGACGAATAAACTGTTCGGACGCAAACATGAACCCATTTGAAATCAACCCAAACGACCGGTGGCTGTTTGCCTTCACACATCCCGACGATGAAATTTCCATCCTCAGTTTCATCAAGCGACTCACATCAAAAGATGTCTCCGTTTTCTGCGCTTGGTCCGTTTCAAATCCGATTCGAGAATCTGAAGCGCGCGAAGTGATGAAACGGCTAAATGTCCCGCAAGGTAACCTATTGTTTTTTCAATTCCCCGATAAATCTGCTCACAAACACCTTTTTGAGATGACAACAAGTTGGCAAGATTGGATTCAGCAAATCAAACCAACTAAAATTGCAATGGGTGCATTCGAATGTGGTCACATTGACCATGACACCACACATTTTGTAATCACAAAGTCCGCTCCTGAAATTCAAAAATTCGAAATTCCGTGGTATCACACTTACTTAACGCGAATGCCCGTCATGCACCGCTTTGCAGATTCAAGTCAAGAATCCATTATCCAGTTAACAAATGAAGAATGGAACGAAAAAAAACAGTTGAGCAAGTTTTACAAAAGTCAAAACATCGCTTCACTTTTAAGATGGTATTGGCTTGCAGGAAAACTCGGCATCAAGCCCGGGTTTCAAAAAGTTGAACGGATGCGCCCGGTCATCCATTCCAATTTCAAAACGCCGAATCTCCCCGAAAAACTTGGGAAAAAAGTGATGCAAACGAAATATTGGAAAGAGTGGATTGAAGCCATCAATCAATTCGAAAACAATTTCTTAAGTTCGGACATCGGTTAACGTCACCATAAACCTTGAAAATCTCATCACCGGGAATCACGGAATCTCCGAGTGACTTCAAAATTTCAATTCCAACTCTATGATCAATCGGCTCATTTTTTTTAGTTCTTCCTCCGCCTAAATCTCTTACCGCTTCACCGATTCCAGCCGTATCGAACCAATTCAATTCTCCCGATTTTTCCGATTGAATGGTTGAAATCGCAACGGAATCCGACATTAACTTTCGTGGATTTTCCACAATCGAAGCGTCGCCCCCTTGCGCTTCAATCCATTCCTTGCATTTTTCAATTGGTTTTCCGCTCTGAATCACCTTTTCCAAATCAACAGAAACCTCGGATAACTCAATCGCACAATTCGCAATTTCTTTGATTGCATCGCCGAGGCGACCGGAAAATTCGTCTTTCAAACATTCAATGGCTGCGATGACTTCTAAAGAGTTTCCAACAAAGTTTGATAACGGCTGATTCATTTCACTCAAAATCGCTTTAACTTTTTTGCCCGCACCGTTTCCGATCATGACCATCGTGTCCGCAAGTTCTGTTGCTCTTTCACGCGTTTTCATAAAGGCGCCGTTGCCATATTTAACGTCCAGAACGATTACGTCTGCGTTGGCTGCCAATTTTTTGCTCATCACGCTTGCGGCGATTAGGGGGATACAGTCAATTGTCGCCGTCGCATCGCGCAATGCGTAAAAGATTTTGTCCGCAGGTGCTAACTCAACCGTTTGGGCGGATAAAGAGCAGCCAACTCGTGCGGCAATGCGTTTCAATTCATCCATCGAAAGGTCGGTACGAAACCCCGGCACCGACTCAAGTTTGTCAATGGTCCCGCCGGTGAAACCTAAGCCGCGCCCGGACATTTTCACCATAGTCAGGCCGCAAGCGGCAATCAAGGGCAGTAAGCCAATGGTTACCGCGTCGCCGACTCCGCCTGTGCTGTGTTTGTCCACAATCGGTCCGGGCAAGTCGCTCAAGTCAAGCCGCTGGCCCGAATTAGCCATCGCTAAAGTTAACTGAACGGTTTCGTCGTTGCTCAATCCGTTTAGATAACAAGCCATTAGCCAAGCCGAAATCTGATAATCAGTGACGCCGTTTGAAACGACTTGTGATACAAACCATTCAATCGCTTCGCGGGAGTGTTCGCGAGCGTTACGTTTGTCAGAAATAAACTGCTGAATCGTCAATCGAAATCAACCCCAAATATCTGCTGGGTAAGTCAAAGTATGCAATACTTCGACGAGCGCACCCGTTGCGTGCGCTATTCCATTTGGAGAGTGATTCCATCATCATGAGTGACGAGCATTTGACGCCAGAGGGCAATGAGCCCGCTCAGGGCGGACAGGAACAATCTGCCGCCGCCGAGCAAGCGTCGGTGGCCGCCACCGCGACTGAACCCGGTCCAGCACCCGCAGAGCCGACCCCAGACGTAGTTGCCACCGAGGCCCCGGCCCCAATTCCAACCCCGACACCCGCACCGACCGCACAAGCAGAAACCATGGATGAGTTTGCTGCGGCCGTTGAAGCGTTCGCTGAAGCGAAATCAACCGACCGTCCCACCTATCGAAGGGATGAAACCCTTACGGTTACGGTCATTCATGTTGATAAGGACCAAGTTTATGTTGACTTGGGGATGAAAGCAGAAGGCCGAATTCCGAAAGAAGAACTTGGTGTAAACGTCGAAAACCCGGAAGACGTGGTTAAAGTCGGAGACCAGATTAAAGTCAAAGTTCTTAAGTCAGAAAGCAAAGACGGCAACCCAATCGTATCCAAGCGCAAAGCCGATATGGACGTGGTCTGGGACAACTTAAAAGAGTCGTTTGAGCAAGGAAAAGTCGTAACCGGTTTTGTGCTTAACAGGGTTAAAGGCGGATTAGAGGTTGACCTCGGAGTTCGAGGATTTATTCCCGGCTCCCATGTAGGTAACGGCAAAGTTCGAAACCTTGACCGCTACCTGGGTCAAAGTCTCAATATGAAAATTATTGACATGGACGACTCACGAAGAAAAATCGTCCTGTCAAATCGCCTTGCCGAAGACGAATCACGCGAAGAAAAGAAGAAACAGATTTTCGACAGAGTCAAGCCGGGAGAAGTTCTTGATGGAACGGTCCGAAGACTGGTCGATTACGGCGCGTTCATTGACCTCGGCGGGGTTGACGGTTTGCTTCACATTTCTGAAATGAGTTGGGCAAGGGTTGACCATCCAAAAGAAGTTCTAAAGGAAGGCGACGAAGTCAAAGTCATGGTGCTGCGACTTGACCCTGACAGTGGCAGAATTAGTTTAGGTAGACGGCAGGTCATGCCGGATCCTTGGTCAACCATTAGAGACAACTATGCGGTTAACCAGAAAATCATGGCGCACATTTCACGGGTTGTCCAAAGCGGCGCATTTGTAAGGTTGCCTGAGGGTGCGGAAGCGTTTATTCCCGCAAGTGAGATGTCGCACAAACGAGTAGGAAGACCTTCCGACGTCGTCAAGCCGGGAGATGAAGTCGAGGTCCAAGTTCTTGAACTTCGACCGGATGAGCGCCGAATGGTGCTTTCAATCCGAGCACTCCAGCCATTCGAAGAACGGATGCCGCGAGTTGAAGAGTTTCGCCCCGAGAGGCATGAACACCGAGAAGGTCGAGGCGGCCGAAGGGACAAGGGCGGTAGAGGCGGAAGGCAAGATTCAGGAGACGGTGGTGGTCGCGGTGCAACCATTGGCGAGCGACTTGGAGCGCTTCGCGGATTCGCCGGTCGAGACGATGATGACGACGACATGATGGACGACATTGAAATCGAAGAGCCGAAGCAAGAAGAGGAAACAGCACCAATCGTTGCTCCCGAACCCTTAACGGCTGCGGTTGACGAAGTCGTATCCGAAACACCGACCGAAGAATCCTAAAATGAGAATCGCCTTAACCGGCGGAATTTGTGACGGAAAATCCACCGTGCTGGGCATGATTGCCGAGCACGGTTTTTTTTGCCTTGAAGCCGACCCCATCGCTAAAGAAGTCATCGAAAACTTCATTCCCAAAGTCACGATAAAGCAGGTTCTGGGAAGCGATGCGGTGGTTAATGACCAAATTAACACCGAATATCTGAGGAAGAACCTAACAAACCTTCATTTTCGCCGTGAATTGAACCGACTGGTTCATGGCAAAACCATTGAATTGATTTTTGAGCGAACGGAAGGAAAAGGCACCAGTTTTATTGAGATTCCGCTCCTGATTGAAACAGCCATTCAAGGTCTGTTTGACCGTGTTTGGGTGGTTGAAGCCGGGCAAGGCCTTCAATTGGAACGACTCATACAACGGCTACAAAATGTGGAAGCGGCAAAACAGTTGCTTGCCCTTCAATTACCCACAGCCGTAAAAACTCTATTCGCGCACCAAAATCAGCGAACCGATTTACCGCTTGATACAGTCAGGTTACAAGTAGAAAACAAGTTACAAGAGTTGAACTGATTTCACTCTTGCACGCTTGGAAACGCTGTGCTATACTCGCCGAGGCATTCGATTGATGGATATCAATGCCGAATGTAACGGTCAGGGCAGGTTATATGCTTGTCGAAGGGAACTCGAGACTGAAGTTGTCAGGGAAGGACACGGCTTTGTTGCAAAATTTTGCGACAGGGTTCGCGACGTTTGGTCTCGCGTTTTGCCAAAATTTGAATCAGTTTTTCTCTCCAAAGAATCATGGAGAGAATCAAAGAACCATGACTTTCGTGAGTCGGACAACAAAAATGGGCTCAGAAGTCAGGTCTTATAAGGAGGACTCGCCATTGTGAGGAGACTCGAAAACTCCCCGTTCGCCCGCTTCACCAGCAAAGTGGTTGCTGCCGCAATGCTTTTGAATTTGATCGGGCTCCCGTTCGCCGCAACACCGGCTCGGGCCCAGCTCACCGGTTCTGCGCCGCAATGGGCTGTCATAGACTTTGCTAACAAATCCGGCTTAGGAGGAGCAGAACTTGGCGGTTCGGCTTCAGATGCTTTTGCAACCCTTCTGAGCGGAACCAACAGAGCCACGATCGTAGGCAAAGAATCAGTTGAAAGAGGAGTGAAAGAACTTGAATTCACTCAACCTTTAACAAGAGACCTTGATTATCTTCGCCTCGGTCAATGGCTTCAAGTTGAAACGATTTTCGTAGGAGAAGTTCAAAAGGCGCGAATTAACAAGGGTGGCAACGGCAAATCTGCTGACGTCGTTCTTGTCGTTCGCGGCATAGACGTCGCCTCCAATTTGCCGGTTATGGGAACTGCGGTTCCGGGGCAATCATCGGAACGTTCCGGTGACGTTAGCGACGCGACTCTCCTTAACGAAGCAGTCAACTACGCAGCACAAAAGGCAGTCAGCAACATTCTTAGCCAACAAGTTGCTCCGGCGTTCGTTCTTGGAACCCCTGGCAAGTTTGTAAAAATTAACAAGGGTGCACGAGACGGCCTCAAAGTGGGTATGGAACTTGTCGTAACTCGTGGCAGAGAAGAAGTCGGAATCATCAAAGTGAACGAACTTGACCCCGATACCGGCGATTGCAACGTGGTCCGCTCCAGCAAGGGCGTTGCCCCTGGCGACAAGTGCCGAGTTATTTACCGAGACCTTCCTACAGTTGACTTAACGCGAAGCGGTCCCAAAGTCCGAACCACTCGCAAAGTTGACGTCGGCAGTGCGCTGATTGGCTTGTTGGTTGTTGGTGCCATTGCGACTCTCGTTGCAAAAGAAGGCGGCAACACCTCTCCGGGCGACTTAGTTGCTGAAGCGACTTTGGATACGGCGTTCAACCCCAAGCTTCCGGCTGTTCGACTTCGATGGAAGCCGAATATGTTTGCGCCCGGTCCTTCGGATCGAGTTGAGTGGCACATTTGGCGAGATGGCTACGCAGACACTCCGGTTGAAGTCATTGCCGGTGGAACTGCACAAGGGCTCGACAACACATTGGGTCGAACCCGAAACTGGCGCATCATTGAACAGATTGGCGGAATCACATGCACGGAAGACCCGGGTGCAGAAGCATTTGCGGCTCCGGCTCCTGGAGTCACACCAGGCATTTCGTACCAATATCGAATCGAACTGATTTACAAACAGGTCTCCAGTACCCTGCCGAACGGCGGTGGAGATCCGGTGGATTGCTTCTTCAAGACTGGATTGCAAGCGGCTACAGGTCTTGCAACTCCCCTTAACCAAGTCACCTTGATTGAACCGGCGAACTTGGTTGAAGATATCGGTGATTCTGTACTGTTCTCTTGGACGGCTGTTCCGGGCGCAAACAAGTACGTTGTTGAAATTTCAACATCAAGCAACTTTGCAACTGCGAATTCAATCCGTGTTCCGGCTGGTGGGCGAATCGAAACGCTTCAAACACCGACGGTCAGCACAGACGGTCCAATCAATATATCGAACATTTTCTCGGGAACACAAACCCTGTACTGGAGAGTCGGAGCTGCTAACAGTGGCGACTTCCCCGGTCCGGTTCCCGATGCGGCAGGCGAAAGATACGTCTTTAGCCAACCGTTCCAGTTCAAACGAGTCGTACTGCCTCCGCCGCCCCCCTCAAACTGAGGGGCCGGCGCGAGGTAGCCGGGATGCTCCTGCCAGGGAGTCCCAAAAAGGAATAGGAGTAGGAATATGCGCTTGATGCGAAGACTGGCGGTAGGTGCCGCCGCTCTCGTCGGTATTTGGTCTGCAGCGATTGCAGCAACCGATACCGACTTTCCATACGTCAAAGGTGACCTCGTCGTCTGGATGACACCTTCGACCACACTTACGCAAGCGGAATCGTTTGCTGCGGAAAATGGACTTGTTGTCAAAAAGGCAATGAGAACACCCGGTATGTATCACATGGCGCTTGCCACAATTCCGGGCGATGCTGCGGCTGAAAAAACCGCTTTACAAAACAAGTTGAATTCCATCCGAACGAAACCGGGTGTACAACTTGCAGGTGTAAATCGCATTATTCAAAAGCATCAGAATCCAAATGACCCACTTTTCGGCGCTGCGGCTAATCGGCAGTGGAACCTTTTCCAAATCGGCCTCCCATTCCCTGGCGGGGCTTGGTCGGTTGAAAAAGGAAAACCAGGTGTTTTAGTTGTCGACCTTGACGATAACTTTGACATTGACAATCTTGACTTCTTGGATGCGGCAAACAATCCAAGAATGGTCGGTGCCTATTACGCAGGAAACGCAACACCTAACGTTCAACCACCTTTCGGTCCTGCACCTCCCGGTGACCCGAACGGTTTTTCCCATGGAACGATGACAGCCAGCGCTATCATCTCGGGCACTAATAATGCTCGCACTATGGCTGGCGTTGCGTGGGAAGGCGTTCAACTGATTCCGGTTCGAATCGGCAATGACTTGGGTGGCTTAACTTCGGTCTATATTTACGACGGTTACCAGTACATTATTGACTGGAACAACAATCCACTCAACGCAAAAATTGTTGCTCAAAACATGAGTTATGGTGGGCAAGGGCAAGATGCAATCGAGAAGCAATTGCTTGACATTATTTCTTCGCAAGGAACGATCCTTTGCGCATCATCAGGAAACGACCGTGCCTTTGGAATTCCTGCAGGATTCCCTGCAAGTTTTCCGAATGTCATTTCAGTTGGCGCGACTATCAGCAATATTTTCAAAGGAATTCCAACCAGCTATTCGAGTTTCGGAACCGCAAACCGCGTGAGAAAAGTTGACCTCGCGGCTCCAAGTTCGGACCCCGATGGTGGCGGAAATCCGGTTTGGATGAACTGGTACGGCGGTGGCGCAGACAACACCATTCCGGGAGGAACCTCTTATTCGTGCCCGGAAGTTGTAGGTGCAATCGCTTTGCTTTATTCTGCCGGAATGAAAATTGACACGATTTTCGATAACTTGAAGTTGACGGCCGTTCCGGGACCGGGTGCCGGCCCATCACCAAACGTGGACACAGGTTGGGGGGAGATTGATGTTGCAGGCGCAATGTCATTGGTTGTGCCCGGCTTTAAAGGTTTAGTTCCTGTCGATAACACGACTTTTGAATACCAAACCGTCAAGTTCAAATTCCGTGCTTTTAATATCGTAACCGTAACCAGTGTAACGATAGAAAGAGTGAGTCCGGCATTTGGTCCGGTCGCGGTACCGCCCGCAGACTACACCGTAACCGTTGATCCCAACGACGCGCGCGTAAAAATCATTGAAGGGGAAGCCAGATTGGATGCCGGTTCAAATGACGGCGATGGCGACTGGATTATCAAAGTGAACGGCGTTGACGGCGCTTAAACTCCTTTCTCGGCAACGCGAAATGTGACTATCAAGCACAAAATCATCCCTGCCGGAAAGAACATGATCTCTCTACCGTACGATTTGGGCGGAGATTCATCCCCACCGAACGGACGCAGACCGGAGCAGTTCTTTGCACCCGGCTTCGAATTGTGGAGATGGGTACCGGATGGTAGCGGTGCAGGTTCTTACGCACTGTACGATTCCACATCTTTGCCTGCGAACAATCGAAACTTCCAAGATGCAGGATTTACGCCGAACTCAAACACCACGATTGAAACGACTCAATCGGGTGCGACAAGAGTCGAGACCTCGATTCAAGGTCCGTTTGGAGTCGGTTTCTGGCTAAACAGCGGAACCGATACCAAAATGACCTTTGAAAGAGGCCCGGCAACCGGCGTTTATCGCTACCGAATCTTGCTGGAGAAAGGTTGGAACCAAGTGGGAAGTCCGTATTCATTCCCAGTTGATTGGGCAGGTTGTACGATTGAGACGATTCCCGCACAGCAGTTGTACACTATCAACCAAGCGGCGGCTCAACGAATCATCAAGCCTCAAATTTATCGCTATGAAATCCTGTTAGACGGTTCTAAGGCATACACCTGGGCAAGTCCGCCAAACGGCCAGTTCAGACCGTTTGAATCGCATTGGATTTATGCCGAAGAAACTTGCTACGTTGAAGTCACTCCAACACCTGCGTTGCTTCGAGGAAGAAGTGCTGCTCCCACCGTTCGTGGTGAGGGTTGGTTGGTGAAAATGGGTGCTCGACAAGGTAACCAAGAAGACCCGAACAACTACATTGGATTGACCAAGAGCGTTAACCCGATTTTTGACCAAGTTGGTGACCCGCCTGCTGCACCTGAAGGTGTCAATTTGTCCATCTCGCGGTCTGCGGGTGGTGCTTTGGCTCAAGACCTTCGAGAAATCTCATCGGGTCGAGAAACTTGGAATTTGGTTGTCCAACCGGCTAAACCGAATGAGGACGTTGTGGTGACTTGGAACCAACTTGTAACTCCTTCTAAGCGAGTGCGTCTGACCCTTACTGATACGGTAACTGGTCGAAGCATAACCATGCAAAAGAACGGAGCCTACACGTTCAAATCCGATGAAGCGATGAGCACCCGACAGTTGGTTGTAACCTCGGTTCCGGATACGGCGGGAAGACTCGTTATCGGAACGGTAAGAGTGGCAGGAAACAGTCGAGGAAACGGCAGTTTCTCTATCAACTACAACTTGAGTTCAGATGCGAATGTTACGGTTGAAGTGCTTTCAAGCAACGGTAAGAAGATTGCAGACCTTGATTCAAGGTCCCGATCAGCCGGAACCAATAGCGCAAGTTGGAACGGTCGCGACATGAAAGGTGTTGCGGTTGCTCCCGGCGTGTACATGATTCAGATAACGGCGGAAACAACCAATGGCGAACGAGCAAGGACGACGACGCCAATCACCGTAACGCGTTAAACAAGGAGATTCAGGAGACAGGAAATGGCATTGAATAGAACGACAATATCAAGAGGGCTTGCGGCGGTTGCCGGCACAGTCTGTTTGGGAGCGGCATCTCTGGCGCAAAACTGGGGCGGTTGTCTTTCAACTACTGCGATGCCAAACCCTTCCGATGACTGGCTGCCACCAGCGTCCATCACAACACCGTTGATGACGTTTGGAATCGGCTTCTCAGGCAACGCCACGTTTGGACCTCAATGCGGTTTTGACGAGTTGGTTGTTGACCAATTGGGTTCGTTCTACTTTGGTTCCGGTCCTTCCGGCTCTCTCCATGATTCAACCGATGATGGCTGCGTCATGGTCATGGGAATGCCTTTTGCGGCGCAACCGTGGTCGTTTGTTACGATGAGGGTTGCAGACGCCGACGGCGGAAACCCGACCGACGCTCAGTTCCTTGGAACTCCTGCAGGAGACGCTTCCCAACGAAGATTGCTTGCGACGGATGTTAATGGTGATGTGGCTTACCAGCTGAAAGCGTACTTGGTCGGTGCTTCACTTCGGATGGAGTGGACATTGACAAATACGGGTGCTGATCCAGTTCAAGCTGGACTTCGATTTGGCTCTTGGTCTGCGATGCAGAACTTGGCTGCCGGTGCTTCAGGTTTCCAAAACAACAACTACGTTGTATTGCCGACCGGTCGTCCGATTGTTACCGAGACGGCATTCCGACGAGCCGCTGACCCAACCAATTTTCCGAAATACGTTGACCTTTATTTCCGTCAGAGCAGACCGTATCCCGGTATTCGAATCCTGATGGAAAGAGACAGTCTTACACAAGACCAAACGAATGTTGACCGATTTATCATTGCCAACAAAGGAACGGTTCTTGGACCGGATGATGGCCCAACGCTTTGGGAAGAAGGCAATCCGCCTATTGGCCAAAACGCAATGGGAAGCACGGCATGGGCGATTTACTTTGAACCGCAACTGATTAACGCGGGCGCATCCAGAACCATTGTTTATTACTTGAAGATGCCATGGGCTGTAACCGACACGACGGTCGTTACGAACGGTGGATTTGCAGTTTCGGTTGAAGCACCGATGTTGATTGAGTCTGACCCAGCCGGTCTAAACGGACTTGGAACGAACCCTTTCTTCATCACAGCATGGGTTGATAACCAATATGCTCGCGTTACGCCGGGTGGCGCAATCATGAATCAAGTCAACTATTCGTTGACATTGCCACCGGGTATCTCATTCGCACCGGGTGAGCAGCCGACCAAAGTGGTTCCGACAATCAATCCGAATCAAGTTCGGGAAATCAGATGGCAATGTATTGCCGACGGTTCTTATTCCGGACTTTTGCCGTACACGGTTAAGATTTCTGCAGGAGCAGCACCTTCGTTTAACGCGAAAACGATTCAAGGCGTGATCAACATATCGACAACGCCGAAGATTAACGTTGCTGCCGGTCCGAACTTAGTCGGTATGCCATGGGCGTTTGCAAATGCGAACATTGCCGTGGCGCTTGGTTTGGCAACGCCTGCTGATTTCAGTGCTTTTAACTGGAACGTCGTTTTGCAAGCGTATGAAAACGCCACGATTTTTGAACGAGGACGAGGTACGTGGGTGGTTGCCACATCTGACTTCCCGGGAGTCAATCTTGCCGGTGCAAGCGCAATTCCTGATGAAGTGACCGGTTTGGTTTACTTCACGGTGCGACGCGGTTGGAACTTGATTGCCAATCCATTCCGATATGGAGTTCAATTGAACCAACTGAACGGAAACATTTCTGCCTCGGGCTTGTTTAGTTGGAGCCAGTTGGTAAGTACCGGTCGAATTCGAAACACTTTGTTCCGATATGACCCGCTTATCAGCGACTATCGCTCCAGTTCCAGCACATCGCAAATTATGTTGCCGGGAGTCGGATATTGGGTGTACGTTGCATCGCTTGACCCGATTGAACTTCAATGGCCGCCTGTATTCGCGCCGGGCTTGCCCGGATCGAACCGGTCGGTCGAAGATTTCGCTCAAATGACGGAATCCAAATGGCGGCTGCAACTGAGCGCACGCGGTCAAAACGGTGGAGATGCCGAGAACTATATCGGTGTAGTTGGTTCGGCATCGGAAGCAAACCTGCTCACCGTTCCGGAACCTCCGATGGCACCGAATGCGAAAGTCAGTTTCTCGATTGTCAAGGATGTGCCTGCAGGCGAACAGAACACGTTTGCACAGGATTACCGAGACACACGCGGAAAAATCGTGTTCAACGGTCGGTTTGCGGCTGCTGAAGGCGGAACCTATACGATTTCTTGGCCGAACGTCAATCGCTTGCCTCGAACCTTGCGAGCACGCATTTTGGACAAAGAAACCAACATTTCAAGAGACATGAGAATGTCTGCCGGTTACACCTTTACGATGGGTGAAGCGGGCACTCGATCCTTCGAAATCATCATTGAACCGGGAACGGCGGCACGCGCCGTTATCGGCAACGTCATGGTGACTTCGGCAGGACGCGACCAAAACAGCAACGTGACGATTCAATACGGATTGTCAACCGGTGCGAATGTTTCGGTAAGGATTCTTGGCAGCAACGGCAAGGAAGTGTATGCCGTTAGCCGAGGACGCGCTGAAAACGCCGGTGTGAACACTGCTACATGGACCAAGCGAGATAGCGCAGGTCGTGCCGTAGCGCCCGGTAACTACGTCATTGAAATTGTTGCTGAAACTTCGGACGGACAGAGGGTTCGTGTCACGAAGCCGGTCGTCATCGTTCGCTAGGCGAACGAATTCCAGGAGACGAATTTGGTCATCTGGACTAAGAAATCGAAAGGCGGATTTCGCATGGTTTTCCTTGCGGCATTCGCCTTTCTGGTTTCTGTTGCATTTACACAAACGCAGAAATCCGTTGCTTATTTTCCTTTTGGATTAGGGGACAACGCATTTTCTCCGGAAGGTTATTCTTTGGAAGAAGCCCTGACCAAAGGGTTTCTTGCGGAGTTTGGGAAAGATAAACGTTTTAGCGTTAACGAATTTTCGCGTTCGAATCCCGGCGTCAAGCGCGCGCTGAATGAGGGTTCGATTCCCGCTTCGATTTTGCTTGCACCTTTCACGGGTAGACAGGGGACGGAATTTAAGGGAATTACGCTTGGAAAATTAATGCGAGCAGAAATTTCAATAGCGGGTATTGCCGAACGATTTAGTTTTGATGCGAGCAAAAAAAGTTCAAGTTTGATTGTTACGATTGAAATTTTTGATGTTAAAGCCGCAAAAGTTTTAGGAATTGTTTCATTAACTGCGAAGGGTACGGGAGACGACAAAATATCAGCGGCAAAATCGGCGGTTGCGGATTTTGTGAAACAAGGTGTTGCACAAGTAGTTGCGATATTGACTGCTCCACCGAAACCTAAACCATCCGGCGGCGGGAAATGAGACTCGCAATTATTTGCGGGCTGATATTTTCGTTTGCGAATTGTTTTGCAACCGGTTCTGTGAAATTAACATCGGACCGATTATTGTCGGTTGCGGACGGAAAGAGCACTGTAACAATAAGTGCAGAAGTTAGAGATGGAAGTGGAAAAAAAGTTGCAGACGGAACGGTCGTTCGATTTAGCAGCAGCGATGGCAGTTTTAGAGAGTCTGATGCAATTACCACTGCAGGTGTCGCGCGTGCGGTATTAGTTGCGCCGGAACAGCCGGGAATCGTAAAAATCACGGCTGTGGCATCGTCGGTTGGAACTGTCGCTACGTTTGACTTGGAGTTTGTTAAAGACCGTTCAATGTTGGTTGCGATGCGGCAATTTGTTGAAGCAATCGGTAGCGAATACTTGGCTTATTATCCGGAAATCAGCATTATTTCGGCAACCGGCAAAGGCAAAGGCGCAAGAGTTAAATATCGGGATTCGATCATTGAAGCCGACGACTTGCAAGTTGGTGCTTATGATTTGGAAGTTGTTGCATGGGAAGCAACTTTGACTGTTGCAGACAAAAAAATCGAATGTAAGCGGCTGAGATACAACTTATTGAGAAGGCGCGGAAGCGCGATTATGACCATTGATGGTCGGACGGGATTTTTCAAAATTGTTGCGGGCGAACCAACACTTAGCGATAAAGGAATGGAACCCGCGGAATTTGAGTTTAAAGATACCGGGCTTGCGAACAACAGTATTCATGCGGACCGAATTGTTAACTTTCCGGGCAGGGAATTGCAAATTATGAGAGCAAGAGTTTATATGGGTGATACAAGGGTGATGTCCATACCCATGTATTCAATTAAGCCGGGAGCAGGTCCGAACGTTTTAGGCGAGCAAATTATCAGCTACCAAAACGGCGGCGTTGTTTTGAATTATCCTTATTACGTTAAGTTGAGTCCGGGCCAAACGAGTTTGTTCCGATTGAGGAGTGGGGCGGATTACGGAAGAGGAAGCGCCGGCAGCAATGGAATTTTTGTGGATTGGGAAAACACTTATATGAGTGGAGATTCTGCCGAAGGTGCAATTACTTTAAGCGGAATTGGAAGAAAAGATATGGGATTGAGTTGGAGACACACACAAAAATTAAGCGACTCCACCAATGCAAGTGCCTATGTAGATTTTCCAAGTTTCAAAAGTATTTACGGCAGTGCAAGTGTGATGCACGACATGCCCGGTTATACGCTGAGTTTTAATGGTTCGAGTACTAAATCGTTTAGGGGATTAAGACAAGAATCACAAAGGTTTGATGTTTCGTTGCGTGCGGATCAGAAATTGATTAAGGGGACGCCGTTTAATTACACATACGGACTTTCTGCAAGCAGTACCAACGCCATTTACGGAAACAATGAACAAAAGCAGGAGGGAGTGGGAGCATTTGCTGCCGCTAACTTGTTGCCACAACCGCTTTGGACCGGAACCAATTTGAATGCGAGTTTGTCAATTACCCAACTATGGGGCAGTCGAGAAAACACCGGGCTTGGCATTGTTGGCCGGGTGGGAATCAATTCGTCGCTTGGTAGTTACGGAAGCATGCAACTTTCTTATGACTACACCCAAGATGCGTTTTTGAGTTCACTAACCGGAAAGCATCGTGTTACGGGCAGTTGGTCTATTGAAGGAAACCGATTCTTTTTGAGTTTATACGGTTCAAAAAGTTTGGATGTTGACAGCGCGACAATTTTTGCAGACACAGAATATTCGATTAGCAAACTATGGCATTTGGGAAGTTCATTTTCGATGGACCGTTATCAAAGTGATACCGTGACCGACACGTTAGTTTATTTTAGTTATACTTTTGGAAACAGGGATTTTGGAATTACCTATTCTTTAGAAAACCGCCGGTTTGGTTTTCAACTGATGAATGCTCGTTTCCGTTAATTTGTTGATTGCCGGTTTGATGATTTCCGGCTACGGACAATTTGGCTTTAGTCATAAGCATCAACTGCAATTTTTTGAGGTTTCTCCGTCGCACTTTAAAAGTCTGGGCAGCGGCCCTTTGTTTGAAATCAGTGGTGAAAGACAAGGACTTAATTTTTCTGCTACCAATCGTTTTGGGAAAGTTATTTCATTTCGACCCCAAAAAGGTGCGCCGCTCCGACAAGTTTTTGAATTAGGTTCGAGCGGTTTTTCCATGGAGTATCGAGAGGGATTTCGTTGGGAAATCAAGGATGGTGTCCCGCCGTTTTTGACGTGGTTCGAAGGAAGTGTTGGGCCGGGAGTGTCCACCCCGCCAAGCAAATGGGTTTTATTATCTTGGGGAAAACCTTGCGTTCCGATATTGATTTTATTTTCAAACCCCGCTTCGTTGATGATAGAAGAAGTTGGTGGGCGCATTTTTTTGAAAAGTAATGACAACTTTTCGGGCTGGGTAAGAATTCGTTCGCCTTTTGGTAACAAGCCATTTTCAACCAGCAATGCACGCGAATTGGGAGAATTGTCAGCCAAAATTTCGCCGGAAATTGGCTACCTTGAAAAAGCGAGTCCCAAAATTATAGGCTTTGAAGCAACGGAAACTCCAACGGCAGTTATTGGGAATTGGAAATTTGATGCTGCCGGTTCGATATTGCCTGAACCGATTGAATTTGCACAAAAAAACGGATTAGCGGTCGTCATTTCAAAAACGGAATCCATTCCCAATTTACCGGGAAGAAGAAGAACTTCGGAAGTAAATTTGATTGTGAAATTCAATTGTGGAAAACCTGAAAATGGGCGAGCAGTTTGTTTAGGTGCGCTAATTCCGAATGATGCTGCAGCGACCGTAGCGTTTTCTGATCCTCAATCGGTTTTTGATGCAGTGAGTTGTTATTGGAGCGGGAATGGTGATTTTGTTTTGAATGATGAAATCAAGGCCGCACAAGCAGAATTTTATCGAAATGCAAAAAAGATTGTTGAACCGGTGAGCAATTTGGGAGGATATTTTTTGCGAGATGGTACGGGCAGTTTACTTGCCTCATGCTATGCGTTTTTCAAAATGGTGGAGGGAAATGAAGAAGAGTTAGAGGGATTATTGGGTTCTGTTTCGTGGCTTGATTGGTTGCCAATCGCGGGGACCGAACAGGAAAGAGTGAATTCGGCGGGAGTTCTTTCTGTTGCGTCCGCCATGAGCGAGAGTTTGGAAATCAGGATTTTGGGAGCGATGTTGAATATCGGCGCAGCGTTCAAAAAAAATGACTGGGTCGCAAAACCTTTTCGAAGTGTAATTTACTTTCGAGATGCAAGCATGTTGCAAACTGCAAAGGCGATGGGAGTTTTATCTCCTGTCAGATTGATTTCAGGAGATGTATTGGCATTCTTTGACGGAGCAAACTTAATTGTCAGCGGCACCGGAGAAAATGTCGAGTTTGAATTGCAAGGCATGCTAAGATTCGGAACTCTACCCGCGGGCGTCGCAATGAAAAATCTGAACAACAGATTTAGTTTTGTGGTTAAGGGATTGAAATTAGAGTGGAGAGTTAAGATTCCGGTTTTGAACTTGGTTGGAATTCCGAAGGCGGGCCCAAGTCCACGTTATAATGCAGGCCGACGTTAGTTTCTCTGTTCTTTGCGGCCATTGTAATCTGTTTTCCACATTCAAGCAGGTTAGCGGCTTCTGCAGAAAAAATATGAAATTCTTTTGACGGAATTATTTCTTTTTGTAATTCATCAATCAATTCCATTGCGTTTCTAAGTCCACGATTACTTCGGACAATTCCGACTTCATCCCACATAGTTCTTCTTAGTCTACGAACAATTCCTTCCGCTTGGTTTTTGTCAATCATGGGAATGGTTCGGGGAGCAGTTTCACCCTTTTCAACCGGATTGGGTTCGGCGGTTTGTGAAGCGGCTGCGCCGAAGACTAACGCCTCTAGAAGA